>VGSZ01000127.1 GCA_016874845.1 Deltaproteobacteria bacterium | reverse complement strand
GCAGGCGTCGCCCTGCTCGTCGCCGTCGAGGTCGGCCTGCTCCGTGGCGGGAGCGAGGACGGGGTTCTCGTCGGCCGGGCAGTTGTCGTCGGCGTCGAGCACGCCGTCGCAGTCCTGATCGATGAGCAGGGTGGTCGACGCGTCGTCGGCGTCGTCGCAGTCGTCGATTGTCAGGATTCCGTCGCAGTCGCCGTCGAAAGCCTGCTCACCCTTCGTCGCGTCGCCGTCGTCGCAGTCGGCGGCGGTCAACGCGCCGTCGCAGTCGCCGTCGGCAGCGATGGCGCGCAGCAGCACGTCGGCGTCGTCACAGTCGGCCGCAGTCAGCGCACCGTCGCAGTCGCCGTCGGCGGCGCGGGCGCCCAGCGCGGCGGTCAGGTCGCTGCAGTCGGCGGCGGTCGGCACGCCGTCGCAATCGGCGTCGGTGGCCCGCGTCGTGGACGCCGCGTCGCCGTCGTTGCAGTCCTGCGCGGTCAGCGTGCCGTCGCAGTCGCCGTCGGCGGCGATGGCACCCAACTGCGCGTTGCCGTCGTTGCAGTCGGCGGCGGTCAGCACGCCGTCGCAGTCGCCGTCGGTGGCCCGCGTCGTCGACGTCGCGCTGGCGTCGTTGCAGTCGTCGGCGGTCAGCACGCCATCGCAGTCGCCGTCGGTGGCCCGCGTCGTGGACGTCGGATCGGCGTCGTTGCAGTCAGCCGCGCGCACGACGCCGTCGCAGTCGCCGTCGCTGGCGCGCGTCACCGACGTCGCGTCGTTGTCGTCACAGTCCTGCGCCGTGAGGGTGCCGTCGCAGTCGCCGTCGGTGGCGACGATGGTCGAGGCGGCGCTGCGATCGTTGCAGTCGTCGGCGGCGACGGTGCCGTCGCCATCTTTGTCGTCGTCGCAGGCGTCGCCAAGCAGGTCGCCGTCGAGGTTCGCCTGATCGGCGTTGCTGACGAGCGGACAGTTGTCGCACGCGTCGCCAAGGCTGTCGGTGTCGCTGTTCTGCTGACCGAAGTTGGCGACGTTCACGCAGTTGTCGGAGGCGTCACCGACACCGTCGCTGTCGCGGTCGCGGACGGGGTCGTTCGGGGTCGTCGAGGTCGACGTGGCGCTGCCGGGGCGCGAGATGTTGGTGGTGCGGATGCCCGTCGGGCTGAACGTCGACCAGACGCAGTTGGGGTCGCCGAGCTCTTGTCCGTTGCGCTGGCCATCGCCGTCGGAGTCGGCGTTGCAGACCCCGGCCCACGACCGGTTGCTGAGCCACGCGTTGCCGAACGGGTTGCGGGTCCCGCCGCCACCCGCGCTGATGTGGCAGGTGGAGCAGCTGAAGACGTTGCCGTTGGGGATCTGCGACGGGAACGTCGAGAAGGCGAGGGCCTCGGGCGCGAGCATCACGAGCGCAAGGATCTCGAGGAGCAGGGTGTTTCTGGGCATCTGCACGTTGTGCCACGACCCGGCACCTCGCTTCACGTCCGCGGGCGCGGGTGTCTCGCGGCTGGCGTGGTCGAACCGAGTCGGCGGTCAGATCGGGGTGAACGTGCACGCCTCGCGCAGGATGCGCCCCAGCGCGTGCAGCATCGCCACGGCGTCGGCGGTCAGCGGCGGCGCGAACTCGTCCTTCTGCTGGCGCAAGAGCTCGTCGACGGTGGCGGCGACGCTGCGGGCGCCGTTGTCGCGGATGGCGTCGACGACGGCCACCAGCGCGCGGCGCGGCGCGTGGTAGCGGGCGAGCGCAGCGTCCAGGGCCGCCGGCGACAGCGGCAGCGGCCGCGAGCCGAGGTGGGCGAGCGCGTAGAGCAGCGGCCCCTGCGTGCGCCACAGGCCGAGCAGTGTGCGCGGCGTGCGCCGGCTGCCGCGCATGCTCTCGTGCACGCTGGCGAGCACCGCCAGCGCCACCAGCATCGCCGGCGCCGCGCGCCGCGGCACCACCGCGCCGTCGATGGGCGTCAGGCGCAGCACCCCGGTCAGCGCCACCAGCTCGACGACGCCGTCGACGCTTGCGGCCTCGGTGACGGCGAGGAAGCGGCGGATGTCGCTCTCGAGGCTGGCCATGGCCGAGGGCTTCGTGTCGACACCGAGCAGCGCGCTGGTCAGCTGGTGCTGCAGGTCGGCGAAGGCGCCGTAGAACGCCGGCGGCGGCGCGGCCCGCAGCAGGTCGGCGGCGGCGGCGACGACGTGGCGCTCCAGCGGCAGCGCCTCGTCCCACGACAGGTCCGCAGGCGCAGGCAAGGCCTTGTGTCCGCCGCGGGGCAGCTGCGTGCGCGACATCTCGAGGGCGAGGGTGTCGTAGGAAGACGGGTGCGACGACGACGTCGACGCCAGCGCGCGCTCGGCGGTGGGCGTGACGCTGACGGGGCAGACGAGGTCGGGCAGCACGGCCAGCGCCTCGCCCATCGTGACGATGCGCGAGAACGGAAACAGTCGGCAGCCCGTGGGCTTGGCGTCGCGGCCGGCGACGTGCTCCAGCCGGCAGCGGCCGTTCTTGTCGAAGAACCAGCACTTCTCGGGCGGCGGCGTCAACGACAACAGCGGCCCGTCGTTCCAGCCCGGCACGGCGAACAGCGGCGCGCGGGGTTGGGCCTGCTGGATCGTGACGAGCTCGCGGCTGCGGCCGATGCCGATGGGCTGGCCCTTGCAGCACGGGGCGTCGCAGCCGACGCACGAATACGTGAGCGCCCCCGACGGAAACGGGAAGAACAGCGGGCGCCCGGCGAGCAGGTGCACGCGGGTCAAGGACGACGTGTCGGGGGGCAGCGGCGGCGGCTGCGGCCGGGTCGGCGGCGTCGTCATGGGCGGGCTCCCGCGCGGCGTGACGCGGCCGGGGGATGGGGGCCGACACAACGAGCGTCACCCATCGCCGCGGCCCTCCCAGTCGAGGCCATGCTTGCACGCCAGCGTGTACAGGTGCTTGCGTTCGATGCCCGCCCGCCGCGCCAGCGCGCTGGCGTTTCCGTTGGCGCCTTGGAGCAGGCGGCGGAAATCGGGCGCCTCGAATTTTCGAGCAGCGGCTCCTTCACCTCCTGGAACGGCAACGCGCAGTCGGCGCGCAGCGTCACCGGCGTGTCGGCGACGGCGACTGCGGCGGGCGTGGCCGGCGTGACGGGTGCCAAGGTCGGCGCGGGCGGCGGCGCGGGCGGCGGCGCGGGCGGCGGCGGCAGCGCGTTGCCGAGCAGCTCGACGGGGTCGTCGTCGAGCGCGATCACGCGCTCGACGACGTTGCGCAGCTCGCGGACGTTGCCGGGGAACGCGTGGTCCATCGGCCGGCGCGGCGTCGTGGGCGTAAAGCGCGACAGCAGGCGGTCGACGGCGGTGGTGGTCGACGGATCGCTGGCGGCGCGGGCGCGGGCGATGGCGCGGGGCCCGGCCACCACCACCACCACCAGCTGGCACTGCCGCTCGGTGATGCCCACATCGCCCGCGCCCGGTGCCTCACTCTGGGTGTCACCCGATGTGTCACCCGATGTGTCACCCGACGAGTCACCGTGGACCTGCGTCGGCGGAAGCGAATGGAACGGGGAGCCAGACACGCCGGCGACCCTACCGGGTTGGTGGCGCGACGTCGACGTCACGCCCGCGCGCGGCGCGCGGATCGAGCGGTCAGGTCTCGTGGCGCAGCGCCTCGATGGGCCGCAGCCGCGCCGCCCGCCGCGCCGGCAGGAAGCCGAACACGACCCCCGTCGCCATCGCCACCGACAGCGGCACCAGGAGCACCGTCGCGTCGACAAGAAGGGCAGCCCGAGCCGCCGCGTCGCCGCCCAGGCGCCGAGCAGCCCCACCGCCACGCCAGCGAGGCCCCCCGTCGTCGACAAGGCGATGGCCTCGATGAGCAACCGCCACAACAAGTCGCGCGCCCGCGCGCCGAGCGCCAGCCACAAGCCCACCGCGCGCGTGCGCTCGCTGACGGCGACCAGCATGATGTTCATGAGCCCGATGCCGCCCACCACCAGGCTGATGCCGGCGGTGGCGACGAGCAGCGCGCTCATCGTCGCCATCACGCCGCCCACCATGCGCTCGGTCTCCTTCATGTCGCGCACGGAGACGTCCTCGTCGACGTCGGGGCCGCGGTGCCGCCGCTCGCGCAGCAGCGCGACGATGTCCGGCTCGATGCGCGCGGTGTCGGCGCCGTCCTCGGCCGACACCGCGCGCATCGAGCCGACGTCGTCGGTGCCCGTCAGCCGGCGCTGCACGAACGCCAGCGGCAGCAGCAGCGTGTCGTCGGGCCATGCCCGTCGCCGCGCTTCCCTTCTTCGTCAGCACCCCCACCACCGTGACCACCGCGCCGCCCACCCGCAGCGTCTCGTCGACGACGTCGGCGGCGCCGCGGCCGGCGCCAAACAGCGCGGCCCGCGTCGTCTCGCCGAGCAGGCACACCGCCGTCCCGGCGCGCTCGTCGTCGTCGGACAGCGCCCGCCCGGCGGCGACGCCCCACTTCCTCGCCATCAGGGAGTCGCGCGTGACGCCGAGCGCCGTCGTCGATCAGGTGCCGCCGGCGCGCTGCACGCGCACCGGCGCGCCGGTCACCGCCGCCACCGCGCGCAGGCCGCGCACGTGGCCACCGATCGCCGTGGCGTCGGCGAGGGCAAACGGCGGAGCGAAGTCGCGGGTGGCGCCGCCGTGGGCGGGCTGGCCGGGCACGACGAACAGCAGGTTCTGCCCGAGCCCGGCCAGCTGCCGCTGCACGTCGGCGGTGGCGCCGCGCCCGAGCAGCACCATCGCGACCACGGCGGCGACGCCGATCGGCACCCCCAGGCACGTCAACGACGCGCGCAGCGGGTTCTTGCCCATCTGCCGGGCCGCCAGCGCGAGGGCCTGCCACACGATCACGGCGGCACCGAAAGCGGCGCCAGATCGTCGACGACGCCGTCGTCGCCGGGCGCGTGACCGGCGACGACGGCGACCGCGCGACCGTCGCGGAAGCGCAAGACGCGGCGGGCGAAGGCCGCCATGTCGGGCTCGTGGGTCACCATCACCAGGGTGATGCCCCGCTGCCGGTGCAGGTCCACCAGCAGCCGCATGATCTCCTCGGCCCGCGCCGACCGCGGCTCGAAGCGCAGCGCCGACAGCGGCACCAGCACGGCGTCCTCGAGGCGCCCGATCTGCACGTGCACCGTGGCGGTCATGCCCGGCCGCAGCGCGCCGTCGGGCTTGTCGACGTCGCGCAGCGCCTCGTAGGTCACGACCTGCTGCAGCCGGCGCGGCGCCGGCGCCAGCGCGCGCAGGCGGGCGGCGTAGACGCCATCGGGGGCGGCCCCCACCGCAAACGTCGCCCGCATCCCTTCGGGCAAGCGTCCGACGTCGGCCTCGTCGACGCGGGGGCGCACCTGCAGCCGCGACAGGTCGGCGGCGACGCGGAACAGCCCCGCCGCCAGCAGCGCCGATACGACGACCTGACCAGGCTCGACGTCGCGGGGCAGCACCACGCCGGCGATGGGCGCGCGGAGCTCCACCTTCCCGCGGTTGGGTTGCGCCAGCGCGTACGCCGCGCGTGCCGTCGGCCGTCGTCGTCGTGACGCGGGATGGCGGCCCGACGGCGCGGCGGGGCAGGCGCGCGGGCTCACCAGGTGTCCACGGGCGCAGCGCAGGGCAGCGCGCGTTCGCGATCGGTGCCGAACAGCACGCCATTGAAGGCGGGCGCCAGGCAGGTGTTGTCAGCGTCAACGTCGCCGGTGTGCAGCGGCACGAAGGCCGAGGCCCCAGACGGCGGTAGGGTCACTTGTCGGAGGTCTGTCACACCGCGAGCGACGCCTCTTCGCAGGCCGAGATGCGGCCACCGCAGGTGGTGCTCATCGCGTCGATGATCGTGCAGTCGACGTTGCACAGCGGGGCGTCCTGCCCTTCACGTGTGGTCCTCGCGAAGGGGCTCGCCGGGTCGCCCCGCTCACCGGGGGCCAGCGCGCCGTTGCCGCAGTGCGGCCGCGGCAGCGCGTCGGGGATCTCGGCCAGGCAGCCCGTGTCGCCGCAGCCCGCCAGCGAGCGCTCGGCCTCGTGGGTGGCCAGCCGCCGCAGGTCCTCCTGCGCATAGACCACGACGCCGTCGCCGCCGTCGGCCGCCGTCGTCACCACCCGCGTCGCCGCCGCCGCCTCGTCGGCGCTCACCCCGACGGCCTTGAAGTCGAGCGCCGGCGCCCGGCGCTCGGTGGCCGCGCGCGGCGCCCTGTTCGGCACGTCCGCGATCGCCGGCGCGATCGTCGGTGCACGCGTCGGCGTGGTCGCCGGCGCGGTCGTCGGCGTCGTCGTGTGCGTCGGCGTCGTCGTGTGCGTCGGCGTCGTCGTGCTCGCGAGCGCGGGCAGGGTCGTCGGCGCGCCGAGGTGACGGCCATGCCAGGAGCAAGAGCGCGGCGAAGAGCGTCGTGCGGAGCATGCGGGTCGCCTGGCTCCGGGCCAGGAGGGCGCTCACGCGCGCGGGCCGCTGGACGACGCCGAGACGACGCGCTCGACCTCGCCGCCGTCGACGGGCTGCTGGTGCAGCGCGAAGAAGACCTCGGCGATGGCCGCCGGGTCGAGGGGGCCCGCGCCCGGCTGCGCGACGCCCGCGACGGTGACGGTGGCGACGCGCACGCCGTGGGGCTTCAGGTCCTTGTGCAGCGACCAGGCGAGGTTGCGGATGCCCGCCTTGCCGATGGCCAACGACGACATCTGCGGCCACGGGTCGAGCGCGAGGCCGCCGCCGGTGAACAAGATCGTGCCGCTGCGTCGCGCCTTCATGCCGGCGGCGACGTGCTGCGCGGCCAGCAGCGCGCCGCCGACGTTGACGCGGAACTCGCGCACCAGCTGCTCGACGCCGACCTCGAGCGGGCCGCCCGAGCGCAGCACCGCGGCGTTGTAGACGAGCACGTCGACGGCACCCTGGTCGTGCTCGACGGCGGCGAGAGCGTCCTTCAGGCTGGCGGCGCTCTCGGCATCGGCGGCGTAGGCGCGCGCGCGGATGCCCTCGGCGTCGAGGCCGCGCGCGAACGCGTCCAGCGCGTCCTTCTTGCGGGCGAGCAGAGCCAGCGGATGCCCAGCTGCGCCAAAGCGCCGGGCCACCGCCGCTCCGATCCCCGGGCCGACGCCGACGACGACACACGCACCCTTGCCCGTCATGCTCGCTCCTGCGGCGCGCGACGGCGCCATCGGCATGGTTAGCACGGCGTCACCGTCACCGGCCACGAAGGCGCGGGTGTCCGGGGCGTCAGTCTGGCGGCGGCGAGGTCGGGTGCAGGTCGACGAAGGTGGCGCCGCGGCCGCCTGCGTCGCTGTCGGCGAGGCGATAGGCGCGCACCAGCGGCGAGCGCGCCAGCAGCGCGTGCACCGAGCGTTGGACGGCGCCGATGCCGCGGCCGTGGATCAAGCGCACGGCGAGGATGCCGCGGCGCTGGCACTCGATCAGGTAGTCGGGGATCAACGTGCCGAGGTCGCGGGGCGAGAACACGTGCAGGTCGAGCACGCCGTCGATGGCGACCTCGACGACGTCGGGGATCGCCTCCCCGGTCGGCCGCGGTGGCCCGCGGGCGGCGCCGAGCCCCTCGGCGTGCTCGTCGGGCGGGTCGTGCTCGCCGCGGGGATGGGCGTTCGTCATGGGCACGTCGTCGCTGCGTTCACTCGCGCACGAGGTCGTCGCGATGCACCAGCTCGTCGGGCAGCGTGGGCACCAGCGCGCGGGCGTCGGCGGTCTTCTTGCCCCTCACCGCGCGGGCGGTCTCGGCGTCGACGGCCGACAGCCCCCGCGCCACGGCACGCCCCTGCGCGTCGACGATGCGGACGACGTCGCCAGCGTCGAAGTCGCCATCGACCTGCCGCACGCCCGCCCACAGCAGCGAGGCGTCACGCGCGAGGGCCGCCGCCGCGCCGTCGTCGACGACGACGGTGCCGCGCGGGCGCAGCGTCCCGATCCAGCGCCGCCGCGCCGGCGCGCGATCCGCCGCGCTCGCCATGACGACGGTGCCGATGTCGTCGCCGGCGAAGACGCGGGCGAGGACGCCCGGGTCCTTGCCCGGCGCGATCACGGTCTGGGCGCCGTGGCGACGGGCGATGGCGGCGGCGTCGAGCTTGGTGACCATACCGCCGGTGCCGTGGCTCGCCGCGCCGCCGGCCAGCGCGCGCACGTCGTCGCCGAGCTCCTCGACCACCGGCACGCGCGTGGCCGTGGGGTCGACCGACGGATCGGCGGTGAACAGCCCCGGCGCCCCGGTCAGCAGCACGACGGCGTCGGCGTCGACGAGGCCCGACACCGCCGCCGCCAGCGTGTCGTTGTCGCCCAGCTTGATCTCGTCGACGCTGACAGTGTCGTTCTCGTTGATGACGGGCACGAGGCCGCGCGACAGCAGCAGCGACAGCGCCTGCCGCGCGTTGTCGTAGCGGCGGCGGTCCTTCAGGTCGTCGTGGGTCAGCAAGACCTGCGCTACGTCGACGTCGAACCAGCCGAAGGCCTGCGCCCACTTCGCCATCAGCCGCGACTGCCCCGCCGCCGCCGACGCCTGCAGCCCCGGCAGGTCGGTGGGACGCGCCAGCAGCTTCAACGACGGCCAGCCGAGCGCGATGGCGCCCGACGACACGACGATGACCTCGCGCCCCTGCCGGCGCAGCGCCATCACCTCGGCGGCGAAGTGAGCGAAGGGATCGCGCTCGGTGCTCTTCAGCAGCGCCGAACCGATCTTGACGACGACGCGGCGGGCCTCGGTCAGCCTGGTGCGGGCAGCGTGCATGGGGGGCTCCGTGTCTTCGATCGCTCTTGCGTTCGTCTTCGCTCGCTCTTTGAACAGTCTTCGCTCGCGCTTCGCTCGATCGGGCAGCGGGCTGCACACGGTCGTTGTCGGGTCGTCACCCGGCGTGCGCACGGCGGGCTCGCCTGGCGTCAGCCGCAGCAGCGAGCGCGGCGAGCGTCAGTTGTCGTCGTCGTCGTCGGGCAGGTCGCCCGCAGCTGGCTGCTTGCTACCGCCGCCGCCGGCGCCGCCGCCGCCGCCGGGGCCGGCGTCGCGAGGCAACGGCGGCACGACCTTGGCGTCCTCGAGGATCGCGCGCGGCTCGGCGGGCATCTTCTTGCGCACGATCTCGTCGATGGCGTCCTGCGGCGCCGTCACCGTCTGCGGCACGCCAACGTCGGTCACCTGCTGGTGCAGCTTCACCGTCAGCCGCGCCGGATCGGCGCCGTCGCCCACCACCAGCGCGCCCTCGAAGTCGACGGCGAGCACCACGCCGGTCGCCTCGTCGACGAACAGCGTGCCGCTGCCCCCCGCCGGCTTGCTGCGCTTCGCCCACTTGCCCACCCGCTCGGCGATGCGCTTGCGGCGCGTGTCGTCGTCTTCGCCCGGCACCATCCCGGCATCCGGGCCCGCGTCGGGCGCCGGCACCATCGGCGGCGCGCCATCGTTGACCTCGCGGCCCGCGGTGGCCGCCTCGCTGCCCTGATCGGGCAGCTTCAACGAATAGCCGACGACGTTGCGGCCGGCCTTCGTCGTCGCGCCGGTGCGCTCGACGACCAGGGCATGAGCGACGAGGTCGTAGAACGAACCCCACACCGCCAGCGCGTCGTCGCGGTACAGGTTGCGCTCGCCCGACGGGTCACGGCTCACGCGCCACTTGCCGTTGCCGTTCTTCAGGAAGAACACCTCGTTGACGTAGGCGAGCTTCATCTCGCTGCCGTCACCTGTCGTCACGTCGATGGCGAACGCGCCCTCACCGGTCTGTACCAGCCGCGACTTCTCGGCCGAGCGCACGCCGGCGTCAGGCGTCGACGCCCGCGCGAACGTCAGCAGCCCGTCGGACGAGAACACGTAAGCGCCGAGCCGCGCGGCGACTTCGGCGCCCTCCATGTGCACGGCGCGCTTCATCTTCGCCGGGTCGGTCAAGCCGTCGACGTCGATCTTCTCGGCGGCCTTGGCCGAGACGTCGGCCTTCGTCTGCGGCTTCGTCAGACGGTCCTTGGCCGCGATGTTCTCTGGGCGCTGGCAGGTGCAGCCCGCGATGGCGACGACGATCAGGCAAGGCAGGAGCAGGCGACGCATGCTTTTGCTGTTAGCGACGACGACGGCGCCTGTCGACGCCGGCTGTACGCACCCCAGAGGCCAGGGCCGCCCGGAGGGCGGCCCTGGCGCAGCCGATGCACCGTCGGTGCGTCAGATCTTGCCGAGGGCGCGGGCCAGCTCGACGCCCTTCTGCTCGCACGAGCCGACGCCGGCCGGGTAGATCACGCCGATCAGGGCGTTGGTCACGGCGTTGCTGACGAGCTGCTCCTGCGTCTGCCAGAGTTCCTTGTCCTCGAGGTCGCTCAGGCGGTGGAAGCGCGGCGGCACGTTCAGCGACACGTCGGAGAGCTCGGCGGTCTTCTTCTGCTGGTCGGCCAGCGTCGAGAAGTTGTTCATCAGCGCCGGCCCGCTGGACGTCGTCGCCCCCGCAGCGCCCGCGGCCGGGGCAGCGGCGCCGCGCGCCGTCGGCTGCGGCGCACCACCACCGACCGTCGGCGGCGAGATGAACTTGTGCTCCAGCTCCATCTCGACGATCTGCCGCGTCGCCTTGTTGCCCGAGCCCGGCGGGTCCTCGACGTTCACGAAGTCGATGGAGGTGTCGAGCTTCATGCCGTCGACCTCGATGTCGAAGCGGTGCCGCTCCTGCATCATCGTGAAGCTCACCTCGGTGAGGTCGGCACCAGGCTTCAGCTGGAAGCGCGAGTAGTTCCCGGGCGCGTAGGCGCCGGCGTCCTCGAGCAGCTGGCCGATGATGTTGTAGGGCGAGCCGTCCTCGGTCTCGTACTTCTCGAGGGCGACGCGATCGACGCCCTTGTCCTTCAGCTCGACCGAGGCCTCGATGCGGGCGCGGATCAGGCCGCAGGGCTCGCCCTTCGTCGACGCGTCGATGTCGGACTGCAGCTTTCCGGGGCCGGGCTTCACGTTGTAGACGCCCTCGGCGATGGCGTTGCTGCGCACGCGCCGGATGATCGACTGCTGCATCTCGAACTTCTTGCCCTTGTACTTGTCTTCGAGGGGCAAGGGGTCGTGGAACACGACGCCGTTCTTCGTCATGAAGGCGATCATCTGCTGCGCACCGGCGAGGTCCTTGGCGAGGCCGGCGTCGACGAGCTTCTGCGGGTTCTTCTTGTACTCGGCGAAGCGCGGCGAGTCCTGGAACTTGCCGCTGGCGTCCTTCTGCGCCCACGCGGTGTGGGGCGAAATGTGCAGCTTGGCGGCGTAGGCGCGCGCCTCGGCGGGCTTCATCTTCGCCTTGCTCATCAGCTGGGTGGCCAGGCCGCTGCGCATCTCGTCGACGAGGGGCTGGTAGCCGGCGGCGATCATCTGCATGCGCACGATGGCCGCCTCGTGGGCGACGACGCTGTCGACCTTGCCCTTCAGCTCGCGCTCCAGACGCGTGCTGACGGTCATCGGCTTGTCCTGGTTGAACAGCGCCGGGTGCTTCTTCTGGATGGTCGCCGGCATCACGTGCTCGAAGTCGACCGGCATGTCCTTGGCCGCGATCTTCACCGCCGACGACGAGCCCGACACGTTGCCCGCCTGCACCGCGGCGGCGCTGTTCTTCTTCGCCGGCGCCGGGATCTCGGTGACGCCCATGCGGCCGTAGCCGCCCCAGTCGTGGCCGGCGTCCCACTTGGCGCGGATGGCGACGGTGGCGCCGGCGGCGACGAAGTTCCCCTTGGCGTCGAACAGCGACAGGTTCGGGTTGTGCTCCTTCAGGGCCTTCTCGAGGTCCTGGTACGAGACGAGGAACCGATGCTCGCCGTCGAACGGGCCCTTGTTGTTGGCCGGGCCGTTCAGCACCGTCGCGAGCCGGGCGATCACCTCGACGGGGTTGCCGGCGGCGTCCTTGCCCTGGATCTTCGTCTCGAGGAACAGCTTCAACTTGTCGTCGTTGCCGGCGAGCTTGGCGGCGGACCACGACGACGACGCGTGCATCGTCTTGACGTCGATGGCGAAGTGCTTGTCGTCGACGGGCGTCGACGACACCGTGATGGCGCCGCGCTGGTAGCCCTGCCCCGTCGCCACCGTCGCGCCGGCGACGTTGGTGCCCTGATTGTAAAGGCTGTTGCCGACGTTCTGGCCGGCGACGGCGTAGTAGTCCTGCGTCGTGCCGGTGATGTTGGCGTAGCCGCCGTCGAGCTTGACCGACTGCACGACGCTGCCGACGCCCGAGGCGTTCGGGTTGCCCACGACCGGGGGGGTCACCGCCGGGGTCGCCGCCGGGGTCGTCGCCGTGGTCGCCGTGGTCGCCGGCGGCGTGACGCCACCGGGGATGGCACCGGGGATGTTCGTGGTCGGGATGCCGGGACGATTGCCGATGGTGGGCATGCGGTGACTCCGAAGAAGGTGCTGTGGTTAGCACGCGAGGTCAGGCTTTGGCGTCGACGGGGCGCCCGGATCCAGCGCGGCGCCGTCCTAAAGAGAAACCCCCGGAGTCTCCGGGGGTTTCGCGTGCCATGGGGACGGGTGTTTTCAGCCGCCGCCGCCGCCGCCGCCGCCGCCGCCGCCGCCGCCGCCGCCGCCGCCGCCGCCGCCGCCGCCGCCGCCGCCGCCGCCGCCGCCGCCGCCGCCTTCGACGCAGGTGCCGGCGGTTCCGGTCTCGCCGGGCTGGCAGTCCTGGTTGCCGGTGCACAGGGTGAGCGAGCCGTCGGCGTTGGAGCCGCAGGCGTCGGTCAGCTCGGTCGGGGGGACGCAGACGCCGACGCTGCCGCTGCCGCTGCCGCTGCTCACCTGGATGTCGTCGCTGCAGGCCAGGGTCGTGTCGGCGCAGGTCTCGTCGGCGTTGCAGGGGACGATGCAGAAGCCGACGATGGTGTCGTTGACGATGGTCGACGGGGTGTCCTGCGGAGCGAGGGCGCAGGCGACGTCCGGGTCGCAGGCCGCCGAGGCGCCGTTGCCGCACAGGCCCATCAGCGGGCTGGTGGCCACGCAGGCGAGCGCGGTCTGCGAGATCTGGCGGCAGGTGCCGGTGACGCCGGGAGCGACGTCGCAGGCGGCGTCGGCGGTCGCGCAGGTCGGCATGCAGGCGCTGTCCACCTGGCCCGGCGCAAACAGCGAGCCGCAGACGAAGCCGTCGGCGCAGTTGTCGTCGGTGGCGCAGGTGTCACCGAGGGCGCCGTCGGTCTGCGGCTCGCCCTCGCCTTCGCCCTCACCCTCGCCCTCGCCCTCGCCTTCACCCTCGCCCTCGCCCTCGCCCTCGCCCTCGCCGCCGGGGGTGCAGGCGTTGACGGCAGCGAGCGGCAGCACCGCGGTACACAGAACAAAAACGACGAGCTTCTGCATGGGCGTTCTCCACCAACAGGGGTGGCCAGACCATGCCCGAGGGTCGGACGATGTCAAGGAAGCCCCCGCGTGATAGGCATCGCCGCCATGACCGAAGCCGCCGACACCCTCGCGTCCCGTCTGCTCGCCGACGAGCAGCAGCGCCCGGCGATCCTCAATGATTGCCTGCGGATGATCGACGCCGAGGTCGACGCCAAGGGCGGCCTGACCGGCCTCGCCATCAAGGGCGGCTACAAGGTCGTGCAGGCGGTGAAGCCCGGCTTCGTTCGCGAAGCGCTCGACCACCTGCTCGACGACTTCGTGCGCCGCCTCGAGCCGTTCTGGCAGCAGCACCGCGCGCAGGGCGGCGACCCGCGCATGTTCGCCGACGCGCTGCAGCGGCAGGCCGGCGCCGTCGCCGACGCGCTGCTCGGGCTCACCGACGAGAAGGCCCGGCGCGCGAAGAACCCAACGGTCAAGAGCGCCTACGACAAGCTGCGCCCGCAGGCGAAGAAGCACGTCGAGGAGGCCATCCCCCGCGTCGGCCGCACGCTGACTCCGCACCTCTGACGTCCCCGCCGTCCTCGTCGCCGCAGGAGCCCCGATGGCGCCGCCGCTGCACCCCCGGTCCGCTCCTGCTCGTCGCGCGCTGCGCCCGACGCTGCTCGCCTGTCGCCAGATAGATGCCGTCGACGATGCGCTGGGCCGCGCGCTGGTCGGCGCCGACTTCGACCCGGCGCGGCACCGCTCGCTCGGCCTCGTCACCGTCGACCAGGACGACTCGACGTATATCGCGCTCGACGAGGCGACCAAGCACGCGCCCGTCGACGTCGTCTTCGCGCGCTCGTTCTACGCCGGCAGCCGGCACGCGTCGGGGCCGTACTCGGGCGAGATCCTCGGCGTGCTCGCCGGCGCCGACCCCGACCACGTCGCCGCGGGCCTGTGGGTCGTCAAGGAGCACCTCGCCACCGCCGTCGCCTTCGAGACGTTCGCCGGGGAGCCGTGGACGAGCAAGGACGGCCC
>VGSZ01000126.1 GCA_016874845.1 Deltaproteobacteria bacterium | reverse complement strand
CCCCCTGTACGGCCCCCTGTACGGCCCCCTGTACGGCCCCCTGTACGGCCCGGCCCGGCCCCGGCCCTCATCCTTTTTCACATCGCCAACCCCTTCTCCCGGTTCTGACCGAGGCGAGACGTGAGGTTCGAGCGGAGCAGGACCGCGTCCTGACGTCATGCTTGGCGAGAGCAAGCCCTCTCCCCGACCTGGGAAAGGGCAGCGGCGAAGCCGCGGGTGAGGGTCGATGTCGTCGCGACGGCGCGGTCAGCGGATGCCAGGGGATGAGCGTCCGGTCCGGTCCAGGCGCTGAGTCTGGCGAAGATCGTCGAGGAGGCGAGTTGGGTTGGATCCTGAGCCCCTGCCCGGCCCCTGCCCGTCCAGCACCCGGGAGCCGACGTCAGCGCGTTCGTCGGGTGAGCAGCCGCGTGACCAGCCGCTGCGACGCACTCTCAAGCTCGAGGAAGACAACGCCCATGCCCGGCGGCTGCGAGCCGCCTGGGGGCACGACGCGGGTGACCTCGCCGATGCCGGCGATGGTCTCCATGTCCTCGTCGATGACGGTGAAGCGCAGATCGACCTTGGTGCCCTTTGGCAGCGGATCGTCGGAGCGGATGAACACGCCGCTCTGCGAGATGTCCGAGACGTATTCGGAGATGAACTCGTCGATGGACTCGAACTCACGGTTGACGCGCACGCGCTGCGCGCCGCGTCGCTGCAACTTCTTGTCGATGCCGTCGACGCTCATGACGCCTTCTTCTTCGTCGTCGTCTCGCTGCGCAGGCCCGGGGCCTCGTGGCCGCTGGCGACGACGTACTCGCCGTAGCCACCGCCATAGACCTTCGGCCCCGTCGGGTTCAGCTCGAGCACGCGGGTGCTGAGCGCCTGCAGGAAACGCCGGTCGTGGGACACGAAGACCATCGTGCCCTCGAAGTCGGACAGCGCCGACACCAGCAGGTCCTTGGTCGTCACGTCGAGGTGGTTGGTGGGCTCATCGAGCACCAGCAGGTTTGGCGGGTCGAACAGCATGCGGGCGAGCACCAGGCGGGCCTTCTCGCCGCCCGACAGGATCCGCACGCGCTTCTCGACGTCGTCGCCGGGAAAGCCAAAGCAGCCCGCCAGCGTGCGCAGCGTGCCCTGCGTGGCGGTGGGGAAGTCGCCCTGCAGAGTCTCGAAGATCGTCTTGTCGCCGTCGAGGACCTCCATCGCGTGCTGCGCGAAGTAGCCCATCTTGACGCTGGTCCCGATGGCGACGCGGCCATCGTCGGGGGACAGCGAGCCGGCGATCATCTTGAGCAACGTCGACTTGCCGGCGCCGTTGGCGCCCATCACGCACCAGCGCTCCTTGCGACGCACGCGCAGGTCGACGTCGACGACCTTGCGACCGGAGAAGCCCTTGACGACGTGGTCGAGGTGGATGACGTCATCGCCGGAGCGCGCCGGCCTCTTGAATTCGAAGTCGACGCGCTGGATGGTGCGCGGCGCCTCGAGCTTCTCGATCTTGTCGAGCTTCTTGATGCGGCTCTGCACCTGCGCCGCGTGGGACGCGCGGGCCTTGAAGCGCTCGATGAAGCGCTGCTCTTTTTCGAGCATCTTCTGCTGGCGATCGAACTGGGCCTGCTGCTCGCGCACGCGCAGCGCCTTCTGCGCCTCGTAGAAGTCGAGGTCGCCGGTGTAGCTGGTCAGCTCGCCGGCATCGATCTCGATGATCTTCTTCACGACGCGGTTCATGAACTCGCGGTCGTGGGACGTCATCAGGATCGCGCTCTCGCTGCCCCTCAGGAACTGCTCGAGCCAGATGATGCTCTCGACGTCGAGGTGGTTGGTCGGCTCGTCGAGCAGCATCAGGTCGGGCTTCTGCAGCAGGATGCGCGCCAGGGCCACCCGCATCTTCCAGCCGCCCGACAACGCGCCGACGTCGCAGTCGATGACGTCGGTGGCGAAGCCGAGCCCGTACAGGATGTCCTTGGCCTGCGCCTCGAGCGCGTAGCCGCCGAGGGCGTCGAACTTCGTCTGCAGCTCGCCGAGCTCGTCGACGAGGGCCTCCATCTGGTCGGCCTGCTCGGGATCCGCCAACGCGTGCTCGATGGCGCGCATGCGGTCGACGACGGCGGCGACGGGGCCGGCGCCCTCGAGCGCCGCGCTGAGCACCGTCATGCCGCTCATCTCGCCGACGTCCTGCGAGAAGTAGCCGATCTTCACGTCGCGCTCGACGGCGACCTGGCCGGCGTCAGGCTCCTCGGTGCCGGTAATCATTCGGAACACCGTCGTCTTGCCCGCGCCGTTGGGGCCGACGAGGCCGACCTTCTCACCGCGCTGGAGCGTCGCCGACGTCTCCATGAACAGGATCTGCCGGCCGTACTGCTTGCTGATGTTGTCGAGGGAAATCACGCGTCCGGCGTTAGCGGGGGCGCCGTCGCCGCGAAAGCCCCCACGCCCCGCGCCGCGGGCGCCCCGTCGGTGGCCGACGGAGCTGGCCCGGCTACTTCTCGGCCCGCTTGCGCGCGAGCGCCTCGGTCGACGTCCCGAAGATGTCGTACTGCTCCTGATGGAACGAGCCGCGCGGTCGCACCGTCAACTTGCGCCCGCACATCTGCTCGACGGCGTCGAGCGTCTCTCGCTCTTCGCCGAGCATCAGGTCGACCACCTCGGGGTGGGCTTGCACGACGATCATCTCCTCGAGCAGCCGCGGGGCCTGGCGCATCAGCGAGCGCAGGATCTCGTAGACGACGGTGCGCTTGCTCTTCAGCGCGCCACGGCCCTCGCAGTACCAGCAGGTCTCCTGCAGCTGGCGGCCCAGGCTCTCGCGGGTGCGCTGCCGGGTCATCTCGACCAGACCAAGCTCGCTCATCTTCACGACGTTGCAGCGGGCGCGGTCTGACGACAGCGCCTGCTTCAGCGCGGCGAGCACCTTCTCGCGGGCGTCCTCGGCCTCCATATCGATGAAGTCGATGATCACCATGCCGCCGATGTTGCGCAGCCTCAGCTGCACGGCGACCTCTTTGACCGCCTCGAGGTTGGTCTTCAGGATCGTGTCCTCGAGGTTGCGCTTGCCGACGAAGCGGCCGGTGTGATATCGATGGCCGTCAGCGCCTCGGCCTGGTCGATGATCAGCGTGCCGCCCGACTTCAGCCACACCTTGCGCGACATCGCCCGCGCCAACTCCGTCTCGACGCCCTCGCGCTCGAACAAGGGCTCGCTGCCGGTGTAGTGCACGAGCCGCGGCTTGAGATCGGGCGCCAGCAAATCTACGAAGCGCTGCACCGCTTGGAACGTCGCCACATCGTCCATGACCAGCTTCTCGACGTCGGCAGTGAACAGGTCGCGCGCCGTACGCAGCACGACGTCGAGCTCGGGCTGCACCAGCACCGGCGCCGCCACCAGCGCCGACCGCCGCTCGACGTCCCGCCACAGGCCGACGAGGAATTCCATGTCAGCCTGCAGCTTCTGGCGGCTCAGCCCCTCGCTCACAGTGCGCACGACGAAGCCGCCGACCTCGGGGTGCTGGTCGTCGACGAACGTGGGCTTCAGCTCTTCGAGCGTCGTGCGCAGGCGCGTACGCTCGGCGTCGTCGGTGATCCGCCGGCTGATCCCGATGTGCCGGTGCGTCGGCATGTAGACGAGGTGCCGCCCGGGCAGCGACACGTTGCAGGTGACGCGCGGCCCCTTGGTGCCGATCGCGTCCTTCGTGACCTGCACCAGGACCTCCTGCCCCTGCTTGAGCACGTCCTCGATGCGACGGTCCTTCGCCGGCCGCCTCTTCTTCGCCGGCGTCGCCCCCGAAGACGGCGTCACCGGCGCGGGCAGGTCGGTCTCGGCGTCGCCTTCGGTGGTCATCGCCACCGGCGGAGCGCAGTCGGCGGCACCGTGGACGTGGACGTTCTCGCCGTCGTCGTCGGGCAGGTCTTCCGGCGGGCCGACGTCGCCGACGTACAGGAACGCGGCCTTGTCGAGCCCGATCTCGACGAACGCCGCCTGCATCCCCGGCAGCACGCGCTGCACGCGCCCGAGGTAGATGTTGCCGACGATGCCGCGGTCCCGGTGACGCTCGATGAAGACCTCGGCGACGACGCCGTCTTCCACGAGGGCGACGCGGGTCTCGAACGGGGTGACGTTGACGAGCAGCTGATCGCTCATGGCGCACCCCCGGCCCCAGCGGCAGAAGACGACGAAGAAGAAGAAGAAGAAGAAGAAGAAGAAGAAGAAGAAGAAGAAGAAGACGAAGAAGCCAGCGCGGCCGGCAACGCCGCGGGCACGAAGTCATCGCCGTCGCGGTCGATGCCCGTCAGGGGCTCGCTGGCGTCGTGCTCGTAGACCAGCGCGACGGACTCATCGGCGCACAGGCCGAGCAGCTGGCGCTTCTCGTCGAGCAGCTCGACCGGCCGCAGGTCGTAGCCCATGATCCACGGCATCCGCACGTGGGCCCGCGTCGGCACCATGTCGGCGCCGTACAGCCCCCGCTGGTCGCCCCGCCCCACGAGCGGCAGCATCTGCCCCGTCGTATGCCCCTCGCAGAACACCGCCTCGATGTCGTCGAACAAGCGCGCGCGCCGCTCGACGTCGTCCACGAGCACCAGCCGGTCGCGCTCGGTGGACAGCAGCGGTCGCCAGCTGTCGTCGCGGTAGCTGCCGCGGTCACGATCGTTGGGCCGCTGCGCCCACTCCCAGTTGCGCCGACCGACGTGCACGCGCGCATTGGGGAAGGTCATTCCCAGGTCGCCAGCAGCGTCGAGGCGGGTCAGGCCGCCGGCGTGATCGAAGTGCAGGTGGGTCAGCACCACGTCGGTGACGTCGGAGAGCTGGCAGCCCGCCGCTGGTAGCGTCGCGTCGAGGGTCGTGTCGACCTTGAACTGCTCGCGCTGCTTGTCGGACCACTTGGTGCCCATGCCGCAGTCGACGAGCACGGTGCGCTGGCCATCGCGCAACAGAAGACAGTTCGTCCCCATGGCGATGCGGTTTTTGTCGTCCGCGGGGATCTTCTTCTCCCACAGCGGCTTGGGGATGATGCCGAACATGGCACCTCCGTCGAGCGCAAACGTCCCCGCGCTGACGATGGTCGCCTCATAGCGACCGAGCATGACTCGCATGTGCACCTCGCGGACGTTGGTGCATGGACCGACGCCCCGACGGGATTCCGGAAACAGGCGCCGCGTTTCGACGAGCAGGCGGAACGCCCCCGTCGTTGGCAGCGCCGCGGCGGTCGGCTCAGATGATGCCGCGACCGCGCTTCTGGACCTGCGTACCCGAATAGGTGCCCTTGATGCGCCCGATGCGCTGGATGCGCCGCTCGGCCAACGCGTTGGCGGCGCGCGTGGTCGTGATCTTCTCGTCACGGGCGATCTGGTAGATCGTCGTCACGATGTTATAGATTGAAGCCGCCTGCTGAACGGCCCGTTCACGATTGTAGCCCTCGAGCTCGTTGGCAACGTTGATCAGGCCGCCGGCGTTGATGACGTAGTCGGGAGCGTACAGGATGCTCTTCCTCTCGAGCATCGCGGAGTGCTTTTCTTCGTCGGCGAGCACGTTGTTCGCCGAGCCGGCGACGATGGCGCAGCGCAGCTGCGGGATCGTGTCGTCGTTGAGCACCGCCCCGAGGGCGCACGGTGCGAAGACGTCGCACTCGACGCCGTAGATCTTGTCGGGCGCGACCGCCTCGACCGAGCGGAAGTCGGTGGTGATCCGGCGCAGGTTCTCGCCGTCGATGTCGGTGGCGACCACCTTGGCGCCATCGCGCGCGAGGTGCTGCACGAGGTGGTAGCCCACGGCGCCCACGCCCTGCACGGCGACGCGCTTGCCCTCAAGGCTCTCGCTGCCGGTCTGCCACTTCACCGAGGCCTTGATGCCCTCGTAGCAGCCGAGCGCCGTCACCGGCGACGGGTCGCCCGAACCACCGAGCGCGCGGCTGATGCCGGTGACGTAGTCGGTCTCCATGCGGACCCACTCCATCTCGCGCACCGTCGTGCCGACGTCCTCGGCGGTGATGTAGCGGCCGCACAGCCCCTGCACGAACCGGCCGTAGGCGCGAAACAGGGTCTCGCTCTTGTCGGTCTTGTGGTTGCCGATGATCACGGCCTTGCCGCCGCCGAGGTTCAGCCCGGCCGCCGCCGACTTGTAGGTCATACCGCGCGACAGGCGCAGCACGTCGCGCAGCGCGAGCTCCTCGTTCTCGTAGTGCCACATGCGGCAACCGCCGAGCGCCGGCCCCAGCGTCGTGTCGTGGATGGCGATGATCGCCTTCAGGCCTGACTCCTGATCGTGGCAGAAGATGACCTGCTCGTGGTCCTTCTTCGCGAGCTCTTCGAACACAGCCATAAGGAACCTCCTGAGAGTGGAAAGGGGACCCCGGGCGGTTAGGGCACGGTCGTCGCCGACGCAAGGGTGCTGGGCCGAGGGCGCGGTGCGTCGTCGACGACGCACCGCGCACCTGCGAAACGCGCGCTGCGTCGTCGACGACGGATCGCGCATCCGCGAGACGCGTGGTCCGCCGTCAGAGACGCACCACACGCGCCCGCCACGAGCAGCTCGTCGTCGGCGCCCCCGGTCCGGTCGGTCGTCAGCGACCATCGTCGGGCGAGCGCGGCAACGCCTCAAGGCGGCGCAGGTCGGGCACAGCGACGGCCGCCACGGTCGCCACCAGAACACAGCCGACGCCGCCGATGACCACGGCGCCCACCGGCCCCAGGAGCTTCGCCGCGACGCCGCTCTCCAGCTCGCCGAGCTCGTTGGACGCGCCGATGAACACCGACGTCACGGCGCTGACCCGACCGCGCCACTCCGACGGGACGAGCACCTGCATCAGGCCCGACCGCACCACCATGCTGACCATGTCGGCGGCGCCGAGCACGGCGAGCATCGCCAGCGACAGCGGCAGCGATGTCGACAAGCCGAACACCACCGTCGCCACGCCGAAGACGAAGACGCCGAGGAACAGCGCGGGCCCGAGCCGGCGCTCGAGCGGCCGGACGGTCAAATACGCGCCCATCAGCGCCGCGCCGAAGGCCGGGGCGGCGCGCAGGACACCAAGGCCGGTGGCGCCGGTGTGCAGCACGTCGACGGCGAAGATCGGCAAGAGCGCCGTGACCCCGCCGAGGAAGACGGCGACGAAGTCAAGGCCGATGGACGCAAACAGCAGCGGGCGCCCGCGCAAGTAGCTCAGGCCGTCCAGCGCTGCCGACAAGCGCACCGCCGGCGGCGCCCGCGCCTCGACCGGCGCGGCGACCGTGGCCAGCAGCAGGCCGGCGGCGACGATCACGACGACGGCAGCGACGTACACCGCCGTCGGCGACAGCGCCGCCAGCAGCAGCCCGCCCAGGGCGGGGCCGAGGATCGTCGCCACCGTGAACAGCATCGTGTTGGCTGCGGCATAGCGGCCCACGGCGTCGGCGGGGATCAAGGTCGAGATCAACGCCGCCACCGCGGGACCGAGGAACGCCCGCAGACACCCGATCAGGAACAGCAGCGCGAGCACCGGCAACAACGAGCGCGCGACGACGACGAAGGCGAGGTGCCCGACGACGACGCCGGCGAGACAGAGGAGCGCCACGATGCGCCGCGGGAAGCGATCAGCGACCTGCCCGGCGACGGGCGAGAACAACAGCACCGGCAGGAACTGCGCGAGCCCGATCCACCCGAGCGCCAGCGGGTCGCGGGTGACGGCGTAGATCTCCCACGCGATAGCGACCTGCGCCATCTCGAGCCCGGCGACGATCAAGGCCCGGGCGATCGACGCCGCCGCGAAGCCGCGCGCGAAGGAAAGGACGAAGGCGGTGCTCACCCGCGACGTCGTCGCATCTTGCAGGCCCGCTGCCCAGCGTGCTCCCGGGGCTGAGCTCGGCGACCAGTCGCAGGGCAGCCGGAAGGCAGGCGACGACGACTTCTTGCTACCGCTCGCAGCCGTTCACGACGACGCTGTTGACCCGGCCCGGCGTGGCGCCCACGTCGCTGCGGGCGCGGCAGTAGCTCGACTCGACGTCGGGGGCCTCGGGCGCCGTGCGCTCGACCGAGCGCCCGTCGTCGCTGGGCACGATGGTCGACGAGAACGACGACACCGGCCGCCCGGCGCCGTCGAGCAGCACCACGCGCTCAGCGCGGCTGTTGGTCAGCGCGCACATGCCGTTGCTGCCGTCCTCGTCGACGACCTTCACGACCAGCACGTCGGCGGGCAGCGCGTAGGCCGCCGGATCGAATGCGAGCCCGGCGACGACGAGGAACGAGCCGGCAGGCATCGCCTGGCCCACGGGCAGCCGCGCGGTGCAGTCGTCGATCACCACCGCCCAACCCGACAGGTCGACGGTCTCGTCGCCGAAATTGGCGAGCTCGACGTACTCGCCGGCGGGCTCGGCGGCGGCGTTGGCCATCACCTCGTTCACCCCGACCTTCGGGATGGGCGCCGTGGCGAAGGTCGCCTCGGCGCGGGCGACGTGGCCGACGTCGTCCTCGGCGCTGACGACGACGCGGTAGGTGACGCCGAGCTGCAGCCCCGTCAGCTCGACGCTGTGGGCGAAGCGCGGCGGGGTGGATCCGCTCGTCGCCGTGCGCGCCGGCGCGCCCAGCGCCGGACAGGCGGCGCCGAGGCAGTCAAGCGCCTCGCCGGCGCCGTACCGCGCCTCGGTGGTCGAGGCCTTGTTGGTCTCGAAGCGCACCGTGGCCGACGTCTCGCCGGCGATGGCCTCGACGGCCCCGGTGACGACGACCGGCGTCGTGTCGCAGGCGGCGCCGGTCGTGAATGAGGTCGAGAACGGCAGCAGCGTCTGCCCGTTGTCGGCGACGATCCCCGGCGACGCCGCCAGCGTGTACGTCGTCGTCGGCACCAGCCGGGCGCAGCCGTCGGCTGGCGCGCCGAGCACGAGGGTGGCCGACGTGCGCGCCTCGTCGACGAGGACGGCCTCGACGGGGGCCGCCGGCTGCAGCGTCAGGGTGTCATCGCCCACGCCCTGCACTGGCTGGTTGAACGTCACCGTGATGTGCCGACGGTTGGGCGCCACCAGGGTCGTGCCGTTGACGTCGGCGGCGACCACCGTCGGCGGGCCGGCGTCGGTGGTGAAGTCGTAGCGGAACGGCGCCGCCAGCCCGAGGCCGTCAACGATGGGGTTCTGGGCGAGATCGCGGACGCCGGCGCCTACGATCAGGGTGTAGGCCGTGGCCGGCCGCAGCGGCGCGCGCGGCGTGATCGTCACCAGCGCCTCGGCGACGACGACGTCGATGGCGAGGACGTCGTCCTCGTTGCTCTCGTTCAGGCCGGCGGTCTTCAGGTCGGTCAGGAGCGATTCGGCGCGGGGCTGCTCGGCGACGACAACGGTGGCGCCGTCGGAGATTGGGTCGGCGTCGACGGTGGCCGGGTCGACGGCCTCGGAGAACGTCAGCGCCAGCGCCACGTTGACGGGCACCACCGGGTTCGACGGGGCAACCGCCAGCACGCGCGGGGCGGTCTTGTCGTCGATGGCGGACTCGGGGCGGCACCCCGCGCCGGCGACGAGGACGACCGCCGCGGCTCCCCAGGCCGGGGCACGGCCGGAGCGCAGACAACGAAGACCGGGGGCGAGGAGAGCGGCGGGCGTGGACATCGGCGGGGAGCGTACCGCGATCGGCAGAACCCTCAACGCGCGAACGTCCGATGGGATCGTTTCCGGGCGGACAGCGGCGACACGACCCGCGCCGCGGCAGGCCCGGGGTGCCGCACGGCACGCGACACCCGCGCGTCGGCCACAGCGGCGTCAGAGCGAGAGCAGCTCGGCGACGAGGTCGTCCTTCTGCGCCGCGGTCAGCGTCCGCGGGTCGAGCGCGCGGCTGGTGCCCACCATCCGACCGGTGACGATGAGGTCGTCGATCATCTGGCGCAGCGTGCGGCTCGAGCCATCGTGCAGGCAGGGCGCGGCGTGGGCGAGCCCCTTCAGCGACGGCGTGGCGAAGGCCGTCATCGTCTCGCGCGCGACGAAGCCCGCGCCGGTGCCCACGTCGTGCATGGCGTCGTCGGTCAGGTCGGCGCCGCCGTGGCACTGCAGACAGCCGAGCCCGCGATCGCCCGCCGCGCCGCGCTCGATGCTGTCGGTGGCGGCGATGGCGGCGGCGGGCGGCGCCGGCGCTGGGATGGTGTCGAGGAACGCGCCAATGGCGTCCATGCCGTCGCGGCCGAGCCCGCTGCCACTCATCCGGCCGATGCTCGTCAAGCGTCTGATGTCGGCCATGTCGCGCCCGACGCCGTCCCAGTGGAAGGGCGCGGTGCCGGTGATCCCGCCCCATGGCGGCGGCGACTGCCGCAGCCGCTCGACGAACGACCAGGTCGTGCCGTCGTCGGCGCCGCCTGGATGGCGCGACGCGCACGAGATGGCGCCGTTCTGCGTCAGGCGCTGGTCGACGGCGTGGAAGAGCTCGCGGCCGCGGACGACGTCCTCGGGCAACGCCGGTGGCGCCCCGATGAAGCGCGTCGCCGCATCGCGCTGCATCGGGGCGTAGCGCGCGTCGTAGAAAGCGTCGGCCGTGAAGCCGCCGTGGGCGAAGCGGCTCTCGACATCATTCGCCGCGGGCACCGCGCAGCGCGTGACCGACTGGTCGAAGGCGTTGAAGACGCAGGCGGTGCCGCCGTCGGGCGACAGGACGATGCTGTCGGCGCCGACGCCCGCGTCGATGACGCCGAGGATCGAGTCCTGTCCGCGGCCGACGGGCGTGCGGCGGACGACGACGCTGCCCGACCCGCGGGCCACCACCAGCTCGACCGCGCCGTCGGCGACGACGGCCACGGCCGCCGAGCCGTTTACGTTGACGTCCTGCAACAGCGTGCGGTTCAGCGGGTTGATGATCGGGCACGGCGGGCCCTCGGCTTCGGGCTGCGGGCCCGGCTGATCGATGTGCTCGCTGTCGTCGCTGCTCAGCGCGCCCAGCACCACTTCAGCGCGGCTGACGCCGGGGACGACGGCGGGGAAGCCGCTGGGGCCTTCTTTGTAGCAGGGCGCCGCGTGCACGCCGACGAACGCCGTGCTGCCGCTGTTGAACTGGGCCGGGTCATCGTTGCACTCGGCGTGGGGTACGACGACGACGCCCGGGTCGACGGGGTCCAGCGTCAGCTGGTCGAGCTGGTTCGGCGTGAAGAACGCCCGCGACGGCAGCTTCAGGCCCACCGCGTCGCGCTCGACGTCACGGTCGACATCGACCACCGACAGACGCCCCGACGTGAAGTGGCTGACGACCAGACCCCCGTCGGCGGCAGCTAGCCCGCGCGGGTCGTCGTCGGTCAGCGCGACGCGGCCGACCAAGACGCGCGCCGCGGTTGAACCACGCTGCGCCACACAGCTCGTGTGGCGGACGCGGGGGGGGCACCTTCACACGCGGCCTTGCGCACACTGGGCTTGACTCCGCGGGCTTTGCCTTTACAGTGCGCCGCGTCGCCGACATAGCTCAGCTGGTAGAGCAGCTGATTCGTAATCAGCAGGTCCCCGGTTCAAGTCCGGGTGTCGGCTCCACGAAGGTCCCTGAGGATCCACGAAGAGCGAGGCCCGGATTCGAGAGAATCCGGGCCGTCGTGTCTTTGTGGCTGCGAAGCAGCAGCAGCAAAGACACGGGACAGGGCTCCAGACAACGAAGGGCCCGGACTGCGTCCGGACCCTTCGTACCTCACCGGATGATCGTCGTCCGTTCAGCTCTGCGCCATGCCCTGCAGTTGCAGGGCGCGGATGAAGATCGCGTCGCCGATGCTCTTCACGTGGGCGAGAGCGGCGGCGCGGTCGCTCTTGGCGAAGCGATACTCGCTCTCGACGGCGACGTGCATGCTGAGCGTCGAGCCATTGCGGACGAAGCTGACGGTCGCCTGCTCAAGGGGGATGAAGACGTCCTTGGTGTAGGCGCGGACGTGGGTGATGCCCCGCTCGCGGGCGGCCTTCTCGAGGAATGGAATGAGCGAGCTGGCCGAGGCGACGTCGACCGGCAGGGCCACGGCCAGCTCTTTCTCGGACTCGACACCCGAGAAGACACCCACGGTGGTGACCGAGGCGGCGGAGACGAGGGCGGCGGCGACGGCGACGATCAGGGTCTTCATGGCGGGCTCCGTACGGTGAAGTTGCAAGGGGAGATTCAAGGACGATGCCAGCCTTCGGACGGCTTCCGGATGAGGGATCGGACAAATGACCGATGCGCATGCGCGGATTGTGCAACGGCGTCTTGCGCAAGTTGCGCAAAGTTTTTCCGGTCCGTGGAGCGTGGGGTGGCCGGGCGCATGGCCAGAGGCGGAAACCGGACAGGTCCTCCAGAAGCTTCAGCGCGGCGGCGCGGCGTGGCAAGGTCACAATGCCACGCATGAGCCGCTCGACCGACAACGACCCGCTCCTTGGACGGGTCCTGGACGGCAGGTACACCCTGCAATCGGTGCTGGGGCGCGGCGGCATGGGTGTCGTCTACCGGGCCTACCAGAAGTCGTTGGAGCGGCCGGTGGCGCTGAAGCTGATGCGCGGCTTCGCCGACGAAAAGGACGACGAGGAGCGGGAGGCCGAGTTCCAGCGGCGCTTCTTCCTGGAGGCGGCGACGGCGGCCAAGCTGAAGCACCCCAACACGATCACGGTCTTCGACTACGGCTCGACGGTCATCGACGACGAGCGCGCGTTCTTCATCACGATGGAGCTGCTTGAGGGCGTGACGCTCTCGAAGCTGCTGCAGGACCTAGGCGGTGCCCTGCCCTCCCTCCGCGCCGTGCACATCGCGCTGCAGATCTGCCGCTCGCTGCGCGAGGCCCACGCCGCCGGCATCGTCCACCGCGACCTGAAGCCGGGCAACGTCATGCTGATCGCCCCGGACGACGACGACGAGGACAGCGGCGACTTCGTCAAGGTCCTCGACTTCGGGCTCGCCAAGACCAAGACCGGGAGCGTCACCCCCGGTCAGCAGCTGACGAAGGCCGGCACGTTCCTCGGCTCGCCCCGCTACGTCGCTCCCGAGCAAATCGAGAGCGGCCCCGTCGACGGTCGCGCCGACATCTATGCGCTCGGCTGCGTGCTGTACCGGATGCTGTGCGGGCGGGTGCCCTTCGACGGCGAGCAGCCCGCCGAGGTGATGCTGAAGCACGTGAACGACCCCGTGCCGTCGTTGCGGCGCGACGGTCTGATCCTGCCCGTCGGGCTCGAGCAGCTTGTGCTGCGCTGCCTCGAGAAGAAGGCCGTCGACCGCCCCCGCTCAATGGACGATGTGATCGCCGAGCTGAAGCGCGCCCGCGGCGAGCTCGGCGGCATCTTCTCCGGCAACATCACCATCCCCGAGGACGTCCGCGAGCGCCTGCGCGCCCAGATGCTCGCCAGCGGCGAAGGCGCCCCGGTCGCGGCCGCGCCGAAGACCACCGCGTCCTCGCGCCCCGCTCCCCGACCGCGCGCCGCGGTCGGCGCCTCATCAACCTCGCCGTCGTCGCTGTCGGCCTCGTCGCCGTCGGCCTCGTCGCCGTCGGCCTCGTCGCCGTCGTCGCCGTCGCAGTCGTCGCCGTCGTACGCGCCGTCGCACCCGCCGTCGTCCTCGTCGCCCTCGCGGTCGTCGCCGTCGCACCCGCCGTCGTCCTCGTCGCCCTCGCAGTCATCGCCGTCGCCCTCGCAGTCGTCACCGTCGCACCCAGCGTCATCCTCGTCGCCGTCGGCCTCGTCGCCGTCGGCCTCGTCGCCGTCGGCCTCGTCGCCGTCGGCCTCGTCGCCGTCGCTATCCGCAGCTCGGACGAGCTCGGGCGAGTGGCAGTTCCGCGATCGCGAGGAATCGTCGCTCTCGTCGCGGCCGGGACGCGACGCCGCAGCCCCCCCGCGCAAGCCGTGGGCTGCAGTGGCGACCGGCGTCGTGCTCGGGCTCGCGATCGCGCTGGTCTTCGTCGCCGAGCACACCGGTGCGCTCGAGGAATTTCTTGAGCAGCTGCTCAGCCCCCCCGAGCCGGCGTCGGCGCCGCTGGCGTGGAAGGGTCCACGGGCCACCGAGGCCACGGCGGCGCGTCTGTCGATCAAGACCACCCCGGCGAGCGCCGACGTCTTCGAGGTCACCGCCGAGGGCACACGCCTGGTCGGGCTGACGCCGCTCACCCTGCCGTGGGACGTCGCCGTGGGAGATCCCGGACGCGAGTTCCTGCTGAAGAAGGCCGGCTTCGTCCCGTCGCGGGCGAGGGTCGACCCGCCGCCCGCCGCCCCCAACGGCGCTACGGTGTGGCTCGACGTCGAGGCGACGCTGCGCTCCCTGCCACCGGCGTCGCGCTAGAGAGCCGACCCGCATGCCGGACTGGGTCCGGCGCGCCGAGCTGTTTCTCGCTGTCGTCGAGTACGAGAGCGAACGGGAGTTCGTAGGCTGCTGAAAG
>VGSZ01000125.1 GCA_016874845.1 Deltaproteobacteria bacterium | reverse complement strand
CCATCGCCACCGCGTCGCCGTCATCGCGTCGCCGTCATCGCGTCGCCGTCATCGCGTCGCCGTCAGCGCGTCGCCGTCAGCGCGTCGTCGGCAGCGCGTCGTCGGCAGCGCGTCACGGTCATCACGTCGCCGGCAGCGCGTCGCCGGCAGCGCGTCGCCGGCAGCGCGTCGTCGTCAGAGCTTGATGCAGATGTTCTTGGGCTCGGCGTAGAAGTCGAAGCTCCAGCGACCGCCCTCGCGGCCGACGCCCGAGCGCTTCTTGCCACCGAACGGCGTGCGCAGGTCGCGCAGGTACCACGTATTCACCCACACCAGCCCGGCGTCGACGGCGCGGCTGACCCGGTGCGCGCGGCTCAGGTCCTGCGTCCACACCGCGCAGCACAGGCCGTAGTCGGAGTCGTTGGCGCGGGCCACCGCCTCGTCCTCGTCGTCGAAGGGCAACACCACCGTGCAGGGGCCGAAGATCTCCTCCTGGACGAGAGCGTGGCCGTCGCCGACGCCCGTCCAGATCGTGGGCTCGACCCAGTAGCCGCCATCGAAGCCCGGCGGCGCCGCTGCCGCGGTGCCGCCGGTGACCACCGTGGCGCCCGTGGCCTGCGCGCGGTCGTAGTAGCCGAGCACCTTCTTCGCGTGCGTCTCGCTGATAAGCGGCCCCATCGTCGTCGACGTCGCCTGGGGGTCGCCAAGCACCCGCCGCTTCGCGCCCTCGGCGAGGCGCTCGACGAACGCCGCGTAGACACTGCGCTGCACATAGATGCGCTCGGTGCACAGACAGATCTGGCCGGTGTTCAGGAACGTGCTGCGCAAACAGCCGGCGACGGCGGCGTCGAGGTCGGCGTCGGCGAACACGATCGCGGCGTTCTTGCCGCCGAGTTCGCTGCTGAGGCGCTTCAGCGTCGGCGCCGCGTCCTTCATGATCGCCGCGCCCGTCTTCGACTCGCCGGTGAACGTGATCGCGGCGACGTCGGGGTGCTGCACGAGGAGCTGCCCCGCGCTGCCCACGCCGAAGCCGTGCACGACGTTGTAGACCCCGTCGTCGACGCCCGCGCTCTTCATCACCTCGCCCAGCAGCGTCGCCGTCTGCGGCGTCTCTTCGCTCGGCTTCACGACGACGGCGTTGCCCGCCGCCAGCGCCGGCGCGACCTTCCAGGTCATCAACAGCAGCGGCAGGTTCCACGGACAGATGACGCCGACGACGCCGAGCGGCTCGTGCACCACCAGGTTCAGCGCCCCCCGCCCGTCGTCGGTGGCCGTCGTGTACGTCTCTTCGCCCATCGTGCGCAGCTGCGCCGCGAACGCCCGGAAATTCGCCGCGCCGCGCGGGATGTCGACGACGGAGGCCAGCCCCACCGGCTTGCCCGTGTCCTCGATCTCGGCGCGCAGGAACTCGTCACGGCGGGCGTCGATGCCGTCGGCCACCCGCTCGAGCAGCGCCGCGCGCTCCACCGCCGAGCGCCGGCGCCACGGCCCCTTCATCGCCCGCTTCGCCGCCTGCACCGCGGCGTCGACGTCCTCGGCCGCGGCCTCGCAGACGTCCTTGACGGCGCGGCCGAGGGCCGGGTTCACGTCGGCGAACCGACGCGCGGTCTCACGAGGCTTGCCGTCGACAAAGCAGCGGACGAGATCGGTCATCAAGGGACTTTGCGCCGCCTCGTCGTCGGCGGGAAGGGCCGTCCTTCCCGGCGGCCCGGGCCGCGCCGCGAGCGCACGCTGCGGGACGCCGCGCTACTTGATGCCGACGATACGGCGCACACCGTCGTCGCCTTTGACGACGTCGATGAGCCACGCCTGCGGCTCCTTCGGCAGGCCGGGCATCGTCACGATGCTGCCGCACAGGGCGACGACGAAGCCGGCGCCCGCCGACAGCCGCAGCCCGGTGACCGTCAGCGAAAACTCGCCGGGGCGCCCCTGCACCTTGGCGTCGTCAGAGATGCTCAGGTGCGTCTTGGCCAGGCACACCGGCAGGCCCGCGCCGCCCAGACGCTGGACGAGGGCGAGATCGGCCTGCGCCTTCTCGTTCAGCGCCGCGCCCTGCGCGCCGAGCACGACGCGGGCGACGGCGGCGACCTTGTCGTGGATTGCAGCGTCGAGCGCGTACGGCGCCGTGTACCCCGGGCTGTCGTCGGGAGTCGCCGCCAGGCGCGCCATGACGGCGTCAGCAAGGTCGACGGCGCCGGCGCCGCCGTCGGCGAAGTAGCGCCCCTGCACCACCGTGACGCCCAGAGGATCGAGCCGCGCGCTGACGGCAGCGACCTCGGCGGGGTCGTCGTCGGGGAAGCGATTGAGCGAGAATACCGGGCGCGGCAGCCCGAGCCGCGCCATGCTCTCGACGTGGGCGACGACGTTGTCGAGGCCGCGGGTCACTGCGTCGACGTCCACCTGGCCGTAGTCCTTCTTGCCGCCGTGGAAGCGCAGCGCGCGCACCGTGCCGACGAGCACGACGGCGGCCGGGCGCAGGCCGCCGGCGCGGCACTTCAGGTCGAGGAACTTGAAGCCACCGAGGTCGAAGGCGAAGCCAGCCTCGGTGACGACGACGTCGGCGACGCGGCGGGCGAGCTGCGTCTGGATGAGCGTCGAGGTCCCCTGCGCGACGTTGGCGAAGGGACCGCCGTGTACGAACACCGGATTGCCCTCGAGGGTCTGCACCAGGTTCGGCCGTGCGGCGTCGAGCAGGATCGCGGCCATGGCGCCCGACGCGCGCACGGCCTTCGCCGTGACCGGGCTGCCGTCGGGGCCGGCGCCGACGACGATCCGGTCGAGGCGTGCGCGCAGGTCGTCGAAGTCGCGGCTCAGGCACAGAACCGCCATGACCTCGGACGCGGCGGTGATGTCGAAGCGGCTCTTGTACGGCGCCTTGTTGCTGGCGCCGACCTCGACGGTGCGCAGCCCGCGGTCGTTCATGTCGAGGGCGCGGCCCCACGTGATCTTGTCGAGCCTGGGCTCGTGGCCGCAGACCGCGTGGTTCTCGGCGACCGCGGCGAGCAGGTTGTGCGCCGACGTCACCGCGTGCAGATCGCCCGTGAAGTGCAGGTTGATGGCGTCGTCGGGGATGACCCGCGCCTTGCCGCCGCCGACGGCGCCGCCCTTCAACCCGAACAGCGGCCCGAGGCTTGGCTCGCGCAGCGCGCCGACGGCGTGGACGCCCTGCTTGCGCAGCCCGTCGACCAGTCCGATCGTCGTCGTCGTCTTGCCCTCGCCCGCCGGCGTCGGCGTCATCGCCGTCACCAGCACGACCCGCCCAACCTCGCGGCCGCCGTGCTTGCCCGACACCTTCTCGGGGTCGATCTTGGCGACGCCGCGGCCGCGGACTTCGACGGCGGCAGCAGGAAGTCCGAGTTCGGCGGCGAGGGCGACGATGTCCTTCATGCGGGCTCGTCTAGCACGCGGCGACGCACGCCGTCGCAAGCGCGCGACCGCCGGCGCGCCGTCACCACGTCACCACGTCACCACGTCACCACGTCACCACGTCACCACGTCACCACGTCACCACGTCACCACGTCATGGCGTCACCACGTCACGGCGTCGGCCGGGCGTCGGGTGCTCACTCGGCGAAGGCGACGCTCGGCACCAGCGACACCTGCGGCGGCGCTGACAGCACCGCGACGCCTATGGCCACGCCGGCCCCAGCAACGACGACGGCGCCGGCGACGCCGCCCACGACCCACCACGGAACCGGCGCCGGCTCACTGGCGCCCGCCGCGGGCGACCGCGGCTCTTCCAGAGCGCCGGTGACGACCGCGGCCCTCGACGGCAGCTCGAGCAGCGCCACCTCGCCACCCTGGGCGTCCAGCGCCACCAGCGTCACCGCCGCCGCCGCGGGCACCGCCAGCTCGACGACGTCGGCGCGCTTCACCGGGCGCGACAGCACGCCGCCCTCGCTGCGCCAGGCCACCCGCGCCACCAGCTCGGCGGCGTCCTGCACGCGCACCCGCAGCGCGCGCCCGCCTTCGTCCACCCGCTCCGCTTCGACGACGAGCGCCAGCGGCGCGACGTCGACCCACGCGCCCTTGGCTTCGCGGAAGCTCGATGTGAACCGCGGGCTGAGGCCCTCGGGCAGGCGCGCGTCGCGGTCGATGGCGAGCATCCACTGGAACGCGTCGCGGGCGGCGTCGGTGTCGCCCTCGGCGGCGCTGCAGAGTCCCAGCAGCCGGTAGGCGTCTACCCGCTCGGCGCGGGTCGACGGCACGAGCAGGGCCGAGCGCGCCTTGTCGCGGCAGCGGGCGTACTCGACGTCTGCGTAGGCCTTCTGCGCCGCCGCCAGCTCGCCGGCGGCGGTGGCCACGAGCAGCACCCACGGAAGCGCGGCAGCGGCGACGGTCATGGGTTCACTGTAGCCGAAGCGGGCGCGGCCGCCGCCACGTCGCCATCAGATCGCTGCGGGCCCGCCGGTGCCTTCGGGGCCCACCACCGCCGTCACCCGGGCGCGGGTCAGCACCCGCTGCGCCACGCGGCGGACGTCGTCGACGGTGACCGCGGCGAGGCGGCGCTGGTGCTCGAAGTGGTGGAGGTGGCCGAGGCCATAGAGCTCGTTCAGCGTCATCGACGTCGCCCGCGCCCCCGTGCGCTGCAGGCCGATGGCGTGGCTGCCCTGCAGATAGCGCTTGGCGCGGGCCACCTCGCCCTCGGTCAGGCCCTCGTTGACGAGGGCCTGCCAGATACGGTCGATGCCCTCGAGGGCGCGGTCGACCTTGTCGGGGCTCGTGCCCATGTAGACCGCGAAGGACCCGGGCTCGAGCCCGTCGACGGCGTAGCCAGCCACCGAGTAGCAGAGTGACTGCTTGTCACGCAGCTCGAGGAACAGGCGACCGCCCTGCCCCGAGAGCGTGGCGACGAGGAGCTCGAGCGCGAAGCGATCGTCGTCGTGCAGCGTCAGGCCGCGCACGCCGGTGATCAGGTGGGCCTGCGCGCGATCGCGCACGAGGCGGGCGACGCGCGGCGACGTCGGCTCGGGCTCCGCTGGCGGCTGCGGCGGCGACACGCCGTCGTCGTCGCGCAGCGACTCGTCGACGAAGGCGAACATGCGATCGGGGTCGACGTCGCCGACGAAGCAGAGGACGGCGTCCTTCGCCCGCGCCCGCGCCCGCCAGAACGCCGCGAGGCCCGCCGACGTCGCCGCCTTGACCGTCTCCGGCGTGCCGAGCAGGTCGCGGCGGTAGGGGTGGCTCAGCCACAGCGACTGGTGGAAGCGATCGAAGGCGAGGCCGGCGGGGTTGTCAGCGCGGGAGCGCAGGTCCTCGAGCGTGTGCTCCTGCTGACGCGCCAGCTCGTCGGCAGCGAAGGTGACGTCGTTGAAGACGTCGAAGAACAGCTCGAGCCCGCTCTGCAGGTGTGGCGTCAGCACCGTCTGGCGCAGGCCGAACGAGTTGCGGCCGGCGAAGCCGTCGAGGCCACCGGCGGTGCGATCGAGGTACTCGGCGATCTCGATGGCGCTGCGGCTGGTCGTGCCCTTGGCGGCGAGCGCCGCGCACAGCTGCGTCCATCCCGACGTGGCGTCGTCCTCGGCGCGCAGGCCGCCGAGCCATGCCGCCCGCACGGCGACGATGGGGTTCGTGTCGTCGCGCTCGACGATCACGCGCGCGCCGCGCACGGTCTCCTGCACGATGCGCTCGCGCAGGTGCTTGCTGCGGCGTGCACGCGGCGCCAGCGCCTTCTGCGCGTGCTCGGCGAGCCGACCGTCGTCGACGCGCGCGGCCTCGGCCCTGGGGGCAAGGGCGACGACGCTCGCCTGATCGACGCGGAAGACCGTGCGCGCCGCCTGCACGACGTCGTCGACGCTAACCCGCTGCACCAGCGCCTGGTACTCGCGGTCGAAGCCGGGGTTGCCGGTGAGCAGCTGCCAGCTGCCGAGGCTGCGGGCCAGCCCCTCGACGGACTCGCGCTGGTAGATGGCCTCGGACGACAGGATGGCCTTGGCCTTCTCGACCTCCTGCGGGCTCACGCCGTCCTGGACGCGGCGCAGCTCGTGGCCAATGGCGTCCAGCACCGCCTCGAATTTGTCGTGGTGCAGGGTCGCGCCGACGGTGAACAGCCCCGGGTCCTTCGGGGTGTACGAGTAGGCGTAGACCTCGTTGGCGACGCGCTTCTCGCGCTTCACCGCGCGGGTCAGGCGCGACGAGTCGCCCTGCCCGAGCAGAACGCCGAGCACGTCGAGGGCCGGGGTGCGCGCGTCGAGCAGCGACGTGCCGCGGAAGCCAAGCGCCAGGTGCGACTCCTCGATGTCGTCGACGAGGCCGGCGACGCGCAGGCCGTCCTGCGCCGGCTCGGCCGGCCGCGCGGGCAGCGCGCGCGCGCCGCGTGTGCAGTCGGCGAAGGCGCGCTCGACGCGGTCGAGGGCGACCTCGGCATCGATGTCGCCGGTGACGACCACCGTGAGGCGGTCGGCGCGGTAGTGCGCCGAGAAGAAGCGCGTCACGTCGTCGCGCGTGAACGCGGCCACGACTTCGCGGTAGCCGATCACCGGCCGGCGATATGGGTGCGCCTTGAACGCTTGATCGAACAGCGCGCGGCTGACGCGGTTGCCTGGCGAGTCCTCGCTGCGCTTGATCTCCTCAAGGATGACCTCAAGCTCGCGCGAAAGTTCGTCCTTGTCGAAGGCCGAGTGCTGCACGGCGTCGGCCAGGACGTCGAGCCCGGCGTCGAAAAACTCTCTCGCGATGACGACGTGGTAGACGGTCTGGTCGTAGCTGGTCCAGGCGTTGATTTCGCCGCCGGACGCCTCGATCTCGCTGGCAATCTGACCCACGCCGCGGCGCACGACGCCGCCCTTCGCGGTGCCCTTGAACAGCATGTGCTCGTGCACGTGGGCGAGCCCCGCCTCGGCCTCGGTCTCGTCGGCAGAGCCAACGCCCACCCACACCTGGATGGCGACGACGGGCGCGGCGCGCGACTCCAGCGCCAGCAGGGTCATACCCGACGACGTGGTGCGCTTGACGATGGGGTGGTGCGAGGACGGCAGGTCGAGCATGGGTCGGTCGTACCCGCCCGCCGGTGCGGCGTCCACTTTCCGTCGTCGCGGTAGCGGACGCAGCGTGGTCGCTACCGCTCGTCGCGCAGACCCGGGAACGCGCGGCCCTGCGCGCCAGGCGGACGCACGTCATCGACGAGCACGCGCGTGAGCAGCAGGTAGGCGTCACGCGCTGGCCCGGGCGGCAGCACCGCGAGGTGGCGCGCGACGGTGTCCACGTCGCCGCGGGCCACCGGCCCGGTCAACGCGTGCACAAGCGGCGCCTGCAGCGCGCGCGCGGCGGTGGTCTGAAGCAACCTCGCGAGGCTGGTGCGCGCGACTTCGGCGTCGACGCCGGCGGCGACGAGCTGCTGCACACCAAGGTGCAACAAGGCCGTGGCGAGGTTGCCGGCGATCACGGCGCCGGCGTGGTAGCGGCCGCGGTCGGCGTCACGCACGCGGAACGGCACGAGCCCGATCTTCTTCGCGAGCCGCGCCAGCAGCACCCCGTCGTTCTCGTATTCGCCGGTGTCGCCATCGTCGACGCAGCCGTCGATCCAGTCGAGGCCGTTGTCCCACGCGCAGAGGCAGCCTCGCGGCACGGGCGACCTGCCGTCGAGCGACGCGAGCACGTGAAACACCCCACGGCGTCGCGCGACGCCGGCGAGCACGTCGAGGCCCTGTGAGCCGGCGAGGTGGACGACGAGGTCGTCGGTCTGGATGCGCGCGGCGGTCTGCCGGATCGCGTGGTCGGGCACGGCGAGCACGACGACGTCGGCCTCGACGAAACGCGGCTTCGTCGCCGCGCGCAACGGGCGCGCGCGGATCACGGTGACTTCGACGCCGGCCTTGCGGAACGAGGCGACGAGCGACCCGCCAGCGCGGCCACGCCCGACGATGACGACATGCAACGACTCGCGGCCCATCCGCTGCCTCTCAGACTTCTTCGGGCAGCTGCGACAGGTCAACCTGCCGCAGCGCGAGCCGCACGATCTGGCTGCGACTGACCCGACGATGACCGCGCCGACGCGCCTCCTGCAGCAACTTGTCGAGGCGGGCGACGTCCTCTTCGTAGAACGAGAAGGTCACGAGGCGGAACGTCTTGCCGTCCTTCAACGGCTGGCGCCCCTTGCCGCGTTTTTTCTTCGTCGCGCGCTTCGCCGGACCCGGTCCGTAGAAGGCGTCGAGCAGCGGATCGCGAGCGGGGTCGGCGAGCGGATTGTCGCCGAGCCCCTGCTCGGCACCGTCGGGACGGGACGCGCGCGTCGCCATCGGTGTACTACCCCGCCGCCTGCGCCGGCGCCGTCGTGCCAGCCTCGTCCTCGAGGGCGATGCGCCGCGAGCGCTCGAGCATGTAGGCGACGACCTTGCGGTAGTCCTCTGAGCCGGCGCTGTGGGGGTCGTGCTCGAAGATCGTCTTCTTGTGGCTCGGCGCCTCGCGCAGCCTCACGTTCTGACGGACGGGCGGCAGCGTCAGATCGCCGAAGTGCTTCTTCATCGCGTCGAGCGAGTCGCGGCAGATCTTGGCGCGGGCGTCGAAGAACGTCGGCAGCACGCCGCCGACCTTCACCGTGTGGCCAAGGTGCGCGTGGATGTTCTTCAGTGTCTTCAGGACCTGCTTGACACCCACCAGGCTCAGGTAGTCGCAGGCGACGGGGATCAACACCTCGTCGACGGCGCACAGCGCGTTTTGGTTGATGAGGCTCAGGCTCGGCGCGCAGTCAATGATCACGTGGGTGTAGCCCCCCATCTCGCGGCCCGCGCCCTGCAGGCGCTTCGCGAGCACGCCGCCGCGCGACGGCGTCTGCGCCAGCCGCAACTCGGCCGCCGCCAGCGTGTCGTCGGCGCACAGCACGTCGAAGCTGCGACCGATGGGCACCACGGCGTCGTCGACGGCCACCTCATCGGTGAGCACGTGGAACAGCGTGTGCTGCGGCTTGAGGCCAAGCGATACGCCGACGTTGCCCTGGGCGTCGGCGTCGACCAGCAGCACGCGACACCCGGCCTCCGCGAGGCCGGCGGCCAGGTTCACCGACGTCGTCGTCTTGCCCGTGCCGCCTTTCTGGTTCAGCACCGCGACGCGGTACGGGCTCGCGAGGGCGCTCGGCGTCATCGATCGCGCCGCCTTCAGGTCGCGCGCCGCGGCATCCTTCTGGCACGCCTCGCTGCAGACGTAGCGGTTCTTGCCGTTGGGCTGGCGCGTCACCTGATACGCAAACGTAGGCGCGAAGCGCTGCGAGCAGACGTCGCAGGTCGCCTGACGCCCGGCGCCGGCCCGACACGGCAGCGAGCAATAGTACCGCGTGCCTTCAGCGGTTTTTTCTGTCTGGTAGCTCATGCGCGGCGCGAACGCCGTCTGGCAGACCGTGCAGGTGACGGGGGCGCGGGCGAGGTCGTCGGGCGGCGGAGTCGTCGTCGTCATCGGTGTCGCTACTGTAACCGCTTTTACGGCCGCGCACGCAAGCGGCGCGCGGCGGTGTCCCGCGGGTAGCACGCTGCGCGCCACGATGATCGCGGGGTTTGGTTGGCGCTGAAACAACCGACGCCGCGATCAGACGCAGCGCCGCGATCGCGGTCAGGCATGATCGCGGCGCGCCGGGATCACGCCTGACGTTGCAGCCGCATCAGGCGCCCTTGAAGCTCGGCCGGCGAACGCCGAGCGTCGACAGCCCCTCGTAGGCGTCCTGCGACGAGAAGATGCGCGGCAGGCCCGCCGTCTCGGCGGCGAGCCCGTCGGCGAGCGAAGACGCCGCGGTCTGCTTGATGAGCCCGTCCGCCGCGATCGCGGCCAGCGGCGCCTTGAACGTCGCCTTCTTCAGGCTCTTGTCGAGCGCCGGTCCGACGTTGGCCTGCCCCTTCAGCAGGTCGGGAAGCGCGATCCAGGTCATCGCCGTCCACAGGGCCTCGAAGCCAGCCGGCGGCGTGGTGGGCGGCGCGGCCTCGGCGCGGGTCCGGCCCGACAGCGCCCAGCGGCGGCAGGCGGCGTCAAGGGCGTCGGCCGGCACGACCTCGTCAACGAGGCCGATGGCCGCGCCCGCCTTGGCGTCGACGGTCTCGCCGGTCAGCACCAGCCAGCGCGCCAGCGGCACGCCAACGCGGCGCGCGCTGCGCTGCGTGCCGCCGAGGCCGGGGTAGATGCCGATGCCGGTCTCGGGGAAGCCCAGCGACCCGCGCGGCGAAGCGACGACCCAGTCGCACGCCAGCGCCAGCTCGCTGCCGCCGCCAAGGGACAACCCGTGCAGCTTGCAGACGACGGGCTTCGGGCACACATCGATGCGCGCGAACAGCGCCTGCCCGCCGGCGGCGAAGCGGACGATGCGGTCGACGTCGTGGGCCTCGATCTGCTCGACGAAGAATTTGGTGTCGGCGCCCGCGACGAAGGCCTTGCCCTGCCCCTCGATGACGATGCCCTTGCAGGCCGGGTCGGCAGCGAGGCTGTCGAACGCGCGACCGAGTTGGGCGACCACCTCTTCGTTCAGCGCGTTCATCGCGTCGGGGCGGCAGAACGTGATCACGCCCGTGCCGTCGGCGTCGACCCGCGCGGTGACGAGTTGGATAGCGAAGGGCTCGTTCTTTTCGCCACGCTCGACGAGAGCGGCGGGGACAGCGACGTCGGGGTACTTCTTCGCGAGCGCCTGCACCGCCCACAGCGCGGCGCGGGTGCCGACGTCGTTCATCGCCTGGAAGGGCCCCTTCGGCCAGCGCAGGCCGACGCGGGCGCCGAGGTCGCAGTCCTCGAGCGTGCAGACGCGCTCGTCGAAGACGAGCCGGGTGGCCACCTGCCACACGACGCCCCACAGGCGGTCGGCGACGGCGGCGAACTTCGCGCGGTCGGGCGCGCCCGACAGGTCCCAGCTCTTCTTGCCGCCGACGACGGGACGGATGAGGTCACAAGGCGCGTAGAAGGCGCCGAGCTCCTTGCCGAGGGTCGTGGCGGCGTGCAGCGTGATGGGCACGCCGGTGACGTTCATCAGCTCGAACGGCCCCATGCCCACGCCGAACGACTGCTTCGCCGCGGCCTCGACGGTGGCGACGTCGGCGACGCCCTCTTGCACGAGCCGCATCGCCTCGTTCAGCCACGGCACGAAGAAGCGGTTGACGACGAAGCCGGGGGCGTCCTTGCTGTCGATGGGCGTCTTGCCGCACGCTTCCTGGATGCGCCACGCCGTTGAAAACGCCTGCTTCGACGTCTGTGTGCCGGCGATGACCTCGACGAGCCGATTCTTGGCCGGGTGATAGAAGTAGTGCAGGCCGATGACGCGCTCGGGGTGCGCGCAGACCTGCGCGACGTCGTCGACATAGAACGAGCTGGTGTTGGTGGCGAGGATCGTGTCCTTGCCGAGGCGCGCGTCGAGGTCATTGAACAGCGCCTGCTTGACGCCGAGGTCCTCGAAGACCGCCTCGACGACCAGCGCGCAGCCCAGCAGCGCGTCCTTGTCGGGCGAGAACTTCATTCGACCGAGGATCGCTTCGCGCTGCTCGGGCGTGAAGATGCGGCGGGCGACGCCCTCGTCGAGAGTGGCGCGCACGCGCTGCTGGCCACGATCGACGGCAGCCTGATCGACATCGACGACGACGGTGCGGAAGCCCTCGGTGGCGTACTTCTGCGCGATGCCGGCGCCCATGTTGCCTGCGCCCACGACTCCCACTGCCACGGTCTTCAGATCCACTGTGCACCTCGGGGCGTCGACGTCGCCATCGACGCGGAGAAGGGATGCGCGGGACTACACGCGCCGCGCATCGGCGCAACGGGCCGCGGCACGGCAAGCCGGCCGCGGCCCCGGGGGGACGGAACTCGCGCCGGCATCGTCGATGGCGGTATGGTCCGCGGCCGATGGTCGTACGCGCCTTGGTCTGCATCGAGGATACCGTCGCCGCCCGGGCGATCGTGGCGGGGCTGGTGCGCGCCGACCTCGCTGGCGTCGTCGTCGAGCGGCCGGCCCTGCTCATCGACGAGGCCCGGCGCGGGCTCGCCGGCATCGTCGTGCAGGAGCGCTATGCGTCGGGCGAGGTCGGCTCGTCGCTGCTGCGCCAGGTGCGGGTGGCCCGGGGCGAGATCGTGCCCGCCGTCGTGCTGGTGTCTGGCGACCTCGCGCCGTCGGAGCGCCGCGTGCTCGAGCGCCAGTGGCGCGTGAAGACGTTCCTGCCGGTGGGCACTTCCCCTTCGGTCGTAGCCGAGGCCGTGCGTGACGCCTGCGGTGTCGCTGAGCCCGCCAGCGAGTCCGTGGACCTCGACATCGTCCACATCACGGCGAGCGCCGAGGGCAGCGCCGTCATCGACGAGCTGACCGACGACGGCGACGGCGACGAGCGCGGCGCCATCACCGTCGAGCTGCCCCGGAGCGAGCTGCAGCGGCTGCGGTACCAGCCCGATCCCACGGGCCCGCTCGCCACGCAGGACGACGCCAGGCTGTCGCAGCTGCCGCCGCCAGGCGGCGACAACGACGTCCGGCTCGACGAGCGCCCCGCTCCGCCACCTCGGCCGGTGCGCCCCGACGAACGCGGTGCCGCCTCCAGCGACGGAGCGCCGGCGACCTCGCCGGGGATGGCGATCTCGCCCGGCATCGTGGCTGCCGCCGCCGCCGAGCGCGCGCGCGACCGCGCGGCTTCGCCGTCGCCGCTGTCGGCGGCGGTGGCCGCCGCCGCCGCCGCCGCCCCGAGCGTCCTGCCGACCGCTACGACGACCGCGCCGCCCGCCGCAGCGAGCACCGCGTCGGCCGTCGCAGCGGCGACCCCCGCGACGGCGACTACCACCGCGTCGACTCCGGCCCCTGCCGCCTCCCCGCCCACACCGCCCGCCGGCTCGGGCGGCGGGAGCGCACACCCACGATCCGACCTTCCAGTTTCGTCGCCGGCGGCGCCGGCGGACGAAGAGGACTCAATGCAGATCCAGGAACTCCAGCGCACCCAGGCCGAGTTGAAGAAGGCGCTGCTCCAGGAGCGCCGCCTACGCGAGACGGCGCAGAAGCGCGTCGACGAGCTCGAGGCCCGCCTCGCGAAGATGGGCGAGGAGCCGGCGACGGCGACGCAGGGTGTCCCCGCCGAGGGCGTCTTCGAGGAGCTGCGCTACCCGGCCCTGCTCGCGCGCTGCCGGGCCGATGGCTTCACCGGCTCCGTCGTGATGCAGACCGGCGCAACCCAGCGCACGGTCTTCATGAAGGACGGACTGCCGGTGGCGTTCTCGTCCAGCGAGCCGGGTCAGCGGATCGGCAAGCTGCTGGTGGCGCAAGGCCGCATCACCGACGAGCAGTACATGAAGGCCGCAACGTTGATGGTCGAGCGAAGCATCAAGCTGACCGACGCGCTGGTCGAGCTGGGGCTCATCGACGCTGAGAGCCTCGCCGTCGAGCAACGCAACACGACCCGCGACCAGATCATCCTCGGCTTCGAGCTGGTGCAGGGGCGCTTCCAGACAGTGGCCGCCGCCGCCCCCGAGGCGAACACGGCGACGTTCGACTTCGGCCCGGGCGAGATCTACGTGCAGGGCTACCGGCGCTACGCCCCGGCCCACGAGATGCAGGCCGCCTACGAGACGCTGCGTGATCGCTACCTCGTGGCGAACGCGCGGCTGGCGAGCTTCCGTCCCAAGCTCGGACTGACCGGCGACGACGAACGCCTGCTGCGCCTGTTCGGCGAGGCCTACACCGTCGAGGAGGCCTGCGAGCGAGCGGGCGTATCGACCGAGGCGGCCGCGCGCCTGCTGGCCGCGCTGCAGGCCCTCGACCTCGTCGAAGAACGGAACCCCGGCATCGACCAGTTCCGCAGCCGCCTGCGCGTCGAGCGGCAGCGCCACGCCGAAGACCTCGCCCGCGTGCTGCAGGAGTCGGCCGCGCGTGAAGACAAGCTACTCGCCGCCTTCGGCAAGGCACTGTCGGCGGCGGGCGCCGGCCCCCTCGAACAGCCCGAGGCCCGGCCCGCCGAAGCGTCCAGCGCGGTCGCCGCCACCGCACCGCGCCCCGAGGGGACAAGGCCAGAGCGGCCGGGAGCATCGCTGCCGCCGCTGGCGTCGTCGCGCAGCCCCTCGACCGGCGCCTCCACGCCGCCGGTGCCCGGGCCTTCGTCTTCGGGTCCGTCGTCGTCCTCGGCTCCAGCGTCGTCATCCTCTGGCCTGTGGTCGTCCTCTGGCCCGCACTCGTCGGGCTCGTCCTCGTCTGGCTCGTCGCCGTCTGGCCCGTCGCCGTCTGGCCCGTCGTCGTCTGGCCCGTCGTCGTCGGGCCCGTCGTCTGGCCCGTCGTCTGGCCCGTCGTCTGGCCCGTCGTCTGGCCCGTCGTCTGGCCCGTCGTCGTCGGGCCCGTCGTCGTCGGGCCCGTCGTCGTCTGGCCCGTCGTCGTCGGGCCCGTCGTCGTCGGGGGCG
>VGSZ01000124.1 GCA_016874845.1 Deltaproteobacteria bacterium | reverse complement strand
CGGCTGAGCAGGGTCGGCTGAGCAGGGTCGGCTGAGCAGGGTCGGCTGAGCAGGGTCGGCTGAGCAAGCGCGGTCAGAGCGGCGTCACGTCAGGCGTCGGCCCCGGCGCGCGCGGCACGAGTGTCGCCCTGCGCCCCCGACGATGGCAAGGCCCCGTTCGGGCCGGAGACGTCGGGGGACGCCTCTCGGGACGCGGCTGCGGATGGTTCGTGCGGCCCCCCGTGCGGCCCCCCGTGCGGCCCCTCGTGCGGCCCCTCGTGCGGCCCCTCGTGCGGCAACCCGAGGCTCCGCCGGGTGTGTTGGACGGCCCGCTGCACCATGCGGTCGGGGTCGGCGGCCAGCTCGGCGCACCAGACGGCGAGGTCGTCGCAGTGCAGACGCGCCAGCGACCGCAGCGCCGTCTCGCGCACCACCGGCGCGTTGCTGCGCAGATGCGGCACGATCTGGTCCTTCAGCCCCGCGAGCCCCCGCTCGCCAGCCTCGTGCAGCGCGCAGACCACCAGCCAGGGCTCGTCACCCACGAGCAGATCGCGCAGACGCTCCTGCAGAGGCTTGCGCTCAAGCTTGTAGAACTGGGCACCGCGCTCGAGCAGCCGGTCGAGCGCCGCTGCACGCTCGCGCGCGCAGGTCCGCACATCGGCGCTGTCTTCGACGATCGGCAGCAGTCGCACCTTGTCGTCGCTGTCGAGCAGGTTGTCCAGCACCTCGACGGCGTTGCTGCGCGTGATGGGCGACGCGCTGGCGAGGTTCGCGTCGACGGTCTCGATGGCCTTCAGGGGATGGATGATGCCAAGCAGGCGGAAGACACCCTTCAGCGACTTGCGCTGCCGGGCCTCGAGCGCGTCGGTCAACAGGTCGCGCGCGGCGGCCCCCGACGTGCGTTCGGCGACGACGCCCAGGTCCTGCACGATGGCCAGCAGCTGATAGTGGCGGCCGATCTCCTGATCGATGAGCCGGTGGATGCGGGCCGCTTCCACGGTGACGCGCAGGCGATCGCGCAGCCGACTGGCGGCGCGCGCCACCTCCATGCGGGTGTCAGGGTCGCCCACCTCGATGGCGCCGAGCAGGGTGTCGAACGCCGCCGGAGTGCCGATGCGCTCGAGGATGCGCGGGATCGCGCGGCGCAGGTAGGGGTTCTCGCGCGGCTGCAGCAGCACGCGCCGTAGCGTGTCAATGACGTCCTCGCCGTAGACCGACAGCGCCATCGACGCGGCCCGCGCAGTCTCACGCTTGCGCAGCATGTAGATGAGGCTCGGCACCAGCTCGGTCACCTTCATGGCGCCAGCGGCGGCGATGGCGGCGTTGCGCACCCGGATGCTCTGGTCGCCGAGCAGCCGCTGCACCGGGCGGAAGAAGCTGCGGATCTGGATCTCCTTGAGCACCTGGGCGCTGGCGTAGCGCACGTCCTCGCGGTCCGACGTCAGCATCGCCTTCAGGTTGTCGGCAGCGTGCAGGATGCCCTCGAGGCCGCCGTAGCGGATGAGGCCGGCCACCGCCGCGCCCCGCACCGACGCCGACGGCGATGTCAGCTGCGGCTCGACCGCCTTGACGCTGGCCTCGCCGAGGATCGCGCAGTAGGCGCGGACCGCCGCGGCGCGCACCCGCTCGTCATCGTCACCGAATATCTTCTCGATGCGCTCGTGGTCGGCGGAGGCCTGCTTGTCGGCGACGATCTCCAGCGCCCGGGCCCGCAGGTCGGCGTCTTCGTGGTCGAAGAGCGGCTCGAGCGATGCTGTCAGGTCATGGCCCTGCACGCGCCGGCAGAGCTCGAGGGCGTCGCGCACCGCCGACGCGTCGGCGCTGCGCAGTCGCTCGCGCAGCAGGTCCACGGTCGGGCCATCGGTGATCACCAAGCTCTTGTCCGAGAACTCGAGCCGTCGGCGGCGCAGGGTCGCGAGCAGCTCGCGGACGTACTCGCGGCGGATGAGCAGGATGAGCGCGATCCACGCCGTCACGAGCACCACCGAGGCCACCGCCAGCGACTTCATTGGCAGCTTCAGCGGACCGACGAACAGCACCATCGCCGCGCCGGCCACGCCGCCAGCAACGGGCTTGATGATACCGTCGATAAAGGTCTTCGCCCGGCCGCGCACCTGCGTCGATACCGGCGTGTACAGCACCTGCATCGTCGCGTCGTAGATGCTGTAGCGGAACGCGTTCTCGGCGCCCTTCGTGAAGACCACGGCGACGAACGCCGAGACGAGGGATGCGATGTGGCCGACCAGCCCGGCCAGCAGCGTCACCGGCAGCAGCAGCAGCGCCGCCGCGACGCCGAAGCGCTCGAGCACGCGGCCGGTCAGGCCAAGCTGCGTCACCGCCGCGATGACTCCCGTGGCCGCCGAGAACAGGCCCATGAACGATGAGATCGCGTCGGTGTCGACGACGCCGCCCTGGGTGAAGTGCTCTTTGGCGAGCACCTTGAACTGATAGTCGATGAGCGGCACGGTGACGAACGTCGCCACCGTCATGCCGGCGATGATCTTCAGGTGCTTCGAGTGCAGCACGCTGGCGGCCTGTGACGACACCGCGAACGTCACCTTTCCGCCCGGCGCCGGACGCGCCTGCCCCTTGACCACGGCCTCGCAGATGCGCTTCCGCTCGGTGCGGCCGACCCAGGCGATCAGCAGGGCAGCGCCGACCAGACACCCCATCTGCAGGTACAGCAGGTCCTCGGTGCCGATGGCCCTCACCAGCCCCGAGATGACCGCGCCGATGACCATGCCAGCCACGACGCTGCCCGCCGACACGACGGGGAACAGGCGCTTGGCCTCGCGCGACGAGAAGAGGTCGCCGGCGAACGTCCAAAACTGTAAAATCAGAAATGTCCCGTAGACCTCAACGAAATTATACAGTACAACATAGACCCAGGGTCGCTTCGTCTCGAGCAAGACCCGCATGACCGCCATCGTGGCGATGGTCGCCAAGAGGGTGGCGACGAGCATCCGGTCGCGGCGGAAGCGGTCGGCGACGCGCCCGAAGAGATAGGCAGGCAGCGGCACCATGACCGCAACCGACATGTACATGTAGGCGAGGTCTTCTTTGGAAAACGCGCTCAGGAACAGCGAGTCGCGCTGGATCCGTCCGGTGATGAACGTCGAGACGGTGAACACGAGATAGCCAGCAAGGGCGAACACGCGGCGGGCCTCGCCGTCGCGGATCTTCAACGCCTCGAGCAGCCACGCGCGCACCGGGGGACCCTACAGCAACCGGAGGCCGTCGTGCGGCTCCGACCCCGCCGACCTCGCAGCGGCGGCCCGCGCCTTGCCTCGGCCTGCCGTCGGGAGCACGCTGCGCGCCATGGCTCTTCGTATGTCCTTCCTCGCCGGCCCCGCGCTGCTGCTGTCCGCGGCGTGCGCGACTGCTCCTGCGGCCCCGACGATCCCGGCGACCGCCGCGCCGACCGCGGTGACAGCGCCAGCGTCAGGCGCGACGACGGTTGAGGTGCTGGTGCTTCGTGAGCGGGTGGCGCGGCTCGAGAAGCGCCTGGCGGACGTCGACGCCCGGCTCGGCCTGCTGCTGGCGCGTGCCGACGGTCCGGCGCGGGCGCCGCTGCGCTTCGACGCCCCGCGGGGCGAGCAGCGCGCGATGGACCTGAGCGCCGTCGACGACGGCGCGCTGGCGAGCATCGACATCGAGCGTGGCAGCGGCGCCGGCGGCAGCGAGGCCCCGGCGGTCCCCGAGGTCGCCGACGATGACGGCCTCGCCGCCGGGCGCGACGACGACGAGCCCGTGGTGCTCCGGCTGCGTGGCGCCGCCGACGGGCCCGGCGCCGCCGGCGCCGGGCCCGTCGGCGCCGGCGACGACCCGCTGGCGTCGCTGACGTCGGCGACGGCGCTGTACGACTGGGCGCAGACCCGGCTGAAGGAGTCCCGGCACATCGAGGCCATCGCCGCGTTCGAGGACGTCGTCGGACGGTTCCCGAAGGACGCCCTGGCCGACAACGCTCAGTATTGGGCGGCCTTCTGCCATCAAGCCCGCGGCGATCACCGGCTCGCCGTCGATGCCTGGCAGAAGTTGCCGCTGCGCTTCCCGCGCAGCGACAAGATCCCCGACGCGCTGTTCGGCATGGCGGTGTCACACGAGGCCCTCGGCGAGCCCGCGCTGGCCGAGGCGCTCTACGACGAGGTCGTTCACTCGTACTCGAAGGCCGAGAAGGTCAAGGACGCCCGCAAGGCGTTGACGCGCCTGCGCCCGCCGCGTTGAGAGTCGGAGGGTCAACCGACCAACGACGAGAAGTCGGTGGTGACCGCGGTGACCATCACCTCGATGATCACGCAGGCGATCAGCGTCGACACCACGGCACGCAACGTCACCTGGGGGACGTCGGTGGGCGCCCGCCCTGACGACAGGCCGTGCTTCGCACAGTTGCCGGCGATGGCCCCACCGAGCAAGAGCGACTTCACCACCGACACGAGCACGTCACCCACCGCCATCGCCGCAAACAGCGTGCTCGCCAGACCGCCGAAGGTCAGCGTCGTGCGCGAGGCCGCCGCGAAGCCGAAGCCAGCGAGGAACGCGACGAGGTTGAAGACGACGGTGAGGCTCGCCACCGCCACCGCGACGCCGGTGACGCGTGGCAGCACCAGGTAGGCCAGCGGATCGACGCCGCTGCCGGCGAGGCCGTCGATCTCGCCGCGCACGGTCATCGTCGCCAGCTCGGCGGCGATCGCCGCGCCCGACCGCGCGGCGACGACGAACGCCACGAGGATGGGGCCGAGCTCCTTCAGGATGAAGAACACCAGCAGCTTGCACATCAACTCGGCCTGACCGAAGTCGGGCAGGCTCGCCGCCGACTGCACGATGACGAGCACGCCGACCACTGCGGCGATCAACGCGACGATCGGTACGGCCTCGATGCCGGTGAACAACACCTGCCGGGCCACGACGCGCCACAGCACCCGCCGCGCCGGTGCGCCAAGGCGCAGCGCCCCCCGCACCGCGGCGACGAGCAGGGCGACGGTCTGCAACATCAGCCGCCCCCGGCCCCGGTCGCCAAGGCGGCAGGCGCCATGGCTGGGGCGCCGACGACGTCGGCCAGCACGATGCCGCCGCCGCCGAGCAGCAGCGCCGCGCTCGCTGAGGCCACGGCGACGGCCACGAAGCCGCCGGTCTGCGTGAACGCCTCCAGCGCATCGTCACGCTCGGCGTCGGGCCGGTCGGGTCGGGTCAGCCCCTCGGCGAGCACGAAGCCCACCGTGCCCGCTGCGGCCAGCGCCGCGCCAGCCGCCGCCATGCCCACCCCCAGTGTCCGCCATGACGACGACGATGTCCCCACGGACGTCGTCGGCGCAGGCAGTGGCGAGGACGACGCGGAGGGAGTCGCCGCGACATCGGGCGGTGCGGTGGTTTCGGGGGCAGCCGACAGCGACGGCGGTCCGGCGGCGGGTGCTGCCGCGGGCGCAGCGTCGGCGGGTGGCGTCGGGGTCGCCGTCTCTGACGGCGTCGCCGCTAGCGCAGCGTCGGGACCCGACGGCGCGGGCGCTGCCGCCCCACCCCCCGTCGGCGGTGGCTCCGCGGCGGTGGAGGCGGCAGCGGCAGCGACGACATCAGACGACGCCAACAGCACGAGCACGAGCGAGCACGCTACGGTCGACATCGCGGCGACGATAGTCGCAGTGGCGGGCCGGCGCACAAGCCTTCCGTCACGGCTGCCCGGGATCGTGTTCGCCAGTGTTCGTGCCGCTGGCAGGCTGCTGAACAAGGCCCTTCACCGCCTGTTTGACCAGCTCGCTCGATCCAGGGCGCGCTCGTGCTCGACACGAGCGGGAAACACCGAGCGGGGCGCTGACGAATGCAAGGCGTTTTTCAGCGCCGTGCGAGCGCTCCGGAATACACTCACAGGGTGTCGTGTCACCGAGTCATCAAGGTCGCGGGATGGGCGTGCAGCCGGGGTCACGCGGCCAGCGCCGTGCTCATCGTGGGAACGCTGGCCACGGCGCTGGGCGTCGGCGCGGGCTGCGGCGACGCCAGCATCGGCGTGCGGCTGGTCTTCCCGTCAGAGCGCGCGTTCTTCGCGTCGGCGCTCGCCCGCATCGACGTCTACGATGGCGGTGGCTCCGGCGCCGCGCCCCCCGACGCCATCTGCCGCTCGCTGTCGGTGAATCCGCCGGCGCCCCCGGCAGGGGTGAAGCCCGTCGCTACCTCCGGGCTCGCCGACGCCTGCGACTTCGCCGACGCCTCGGTGCGCATCGATGGAGTCGGCGTCGGACGGCGCGTCTTCTTCGTCGAGACCGTCGACCACTCGTCGACCACCATCGTGCGCGGGTGCACGGTGGTCGACCTGGCAGCCGAGCCGTCGGCGTCGGCGGATGACGAGCTCGTCGCCGTCGTCAACGTCCAGCTGGCCACCCTGCCCACGTTTCCGACGGCGCCCCCGTCGTGCACCACCCTCGACGAGAAGTGCAAGGAGAAGGTCGAATGCAAGCCCGAGTCATGAACCGATCGCTGGTGACGAGCGTCATGGTTGGCGCTGCCGTCGCCGTCGCGCCCGGCGCCTGCAGCGGCCCCGAGTGCGCCGCGAACTTCGATTGTTCGTTGTCCGAGGTCTGCGAAGAGGGCGTCTGCGTGCCCGCCGACATCAGCCTGCCCGACGGCGGCGGGGGCGGCGGCGGCGGCGGCGGCGGCGGCGGCGGCGGCGGCGGTGGGGGTGGCGATGGGAACCAGGTCAAGCGTCTGCTGGCCGGTCACCAGGTGTCGATGCTGCAGGGCGGCGCGGGGCTCGCCGACGCGGTGGTTGGCTTCTATGACCCGGGGAACAAGGACATGCTGCACGCCTTCGACGCCGTGAACGGCACGGTGGGCGAGCAGCTGATCGACTTCCGGCAGACGTCGGTGGGCGCTGGCACGTGCAACATCGACGCCCTCAGCCGCGAGCGCGGCATCTCGATGAAGACGGCCGGCGACGACGAGCTGTGGTTTACCTGCAAGGACGCGGGCCTGTTCCAGGCGCAGGACGCCAGCGACCTGCTCGACTTCGTCGTGGCGCCGAGCGGCGTCGACGGCGCCGACCTGCTCGTGCGCCTGAACCGGCCCGACCGCCAGAATCCCGAGATCCTCGAGCGCCGCGTCTATACCCGGCGCGGTGGCGGCACGCTGGCGATCGAGCAGGTGCGTGAGCAGGGCACCGAGGCCGCTGGCAGCCAGCGCCAGCGCGACACCCTGCTCGGGCTGCGCTTCGGTGCCATCGCCGGCTTGACCCTCGTCAGCGAGACCAACGACGAGGACTACGGCGACATCGTGCTCGTCTTCGACCGCGAGTATCCCGGCGCCGACGACAAGCCCGCGCTTGTTCCCATCGAGCGACAGAACACCATCGGCGACTCGAGCGCGTGGGCGTTGGCCGCGGCGCCGTGGCGCGTGCTGCCGCTGCCCGACGAGACCCACGCCGTGCGAGTCGACGCCGCGCTCGTGGGCGATCCCGACCAGCTGACGCTCAGCGGCCTCGACGAAGAGGCCGTCAACCTGTGGGTGTTCCTGCCGACGCTCGGGCGCGTGGGCGTCGGCCGCCTCGAGCTCGAGCTGGCCCGCGGGGCCGTGTTCGACGCCGAGGCCACCGGCTTCAACCCGCTGGACTTCGAGACCACCGGCGACACTCCCACGACGGTGCCCGACGTCGAGGAACGCGTCCTGATGGTCGACGCCCCGGGTCTCGCCCGCACGGTGTTCTACGTGATGACCAACGGCGCCTGGGGATGGCGAATGACGCTACCGTCGACCACCGACGACGCCGGCGAGCTCGCCAACGGCGTGCTGCGCGCCGGATTCAACGACGAGTCCAGCGACCGACCCAGTGCGGCGCTGGCGATCCCCGGAGTCGGCGACGAGCTCTGGCTGTCGTTCACCAACCCCGCCAACGAGCTGCACCGCGTCTCGTTCGCGCTCGGCAACAACTAGACCGACGCGACCGGCGTGACCGACGCGACCGGCGTGACCGACGCGACCGACCTGACCGGCGCGGCTGCCTAACGGAAGATCAACAAGGCGGCCATCCGTCGGCCCCTCAGCGCGTCGCCGCAATCAGGATGCGGTCGACGACGTCGCGCAGGCCCACACCCGTCGACACGTCGACGAGCGCCGGCTCGTCGCCGTCGTCGACCAGCCATTGCGCCCCGCCGACCTGCACCCACAGGCGGGCCGGCCGCTGCCGCGGCGCCTCGCGCATCGCCGTCGGCGGCGGGCGCGGCGATAGCACCACCCGGCCGCGCAGGGGAGCCGTGGCGGGCTCGATCAGCGCGACGCGACGGTGGGCGACGTCGGCGCGCAGCGACGTCGCGAGCAGCGCGCGCTCCTCGTCGACCACCGCGGGGTCGTCGCCGCCGAGGGCGAACGCGGTCTGCAGCGCCGCAGCGCCGACGACGTCGGCAAGGTCGCGGTGGACGCGCAGGCAGACGGCCAACGCCAGCACGATGGTCTGCGCCGGCAACGCCGCCACCTTGTGCCGAAGGGTGTCTGTGTGCTCGACGATCAACGTCAAGGCGCGCCGCTGCTCGAACAGCGGGCTCTCGTCGCGGGTGTAGTAGAGCAACTCACCCTCGACGTAGCGCAGGTCGAACAGGTCGGGTCCCGTCGGGAGCCCGCGGGCGTCGGTGACGCGGCCCTCGCCGACGTAGGCGACCTCGCTGCGCACGAGGTTCTCGAACGTCCCTCTCGTGCTCATCGCGTCGAAGCCGCCGGCGGGAAAGACGTCAACGGTTGCCTCGTCGACGGCGACGTCGCGGGCGCGCCGGCGCAGCCGGGCGACGAGACCCGGCGTAGGCGGCGGCAGGCGCGCCATCGTCGCGTGCACGGTGCGCAGCGCGAGGCGCGCCCCCTCGCCGGGCAGGTCCTGCAGGTGAGCCAGCTCCCAGAGATCCTCCTCGAGGAACAAAGGCTGCCCGCCGAGCGCCCCGCGCACGCGCTCGAGCTGCTGGACGACAGCGGCGAGGGCGCGCGGGGTCGCGCGGCGGGCCAGCGTCACCGCGTCGGCGACGCGCTCCGGGCCGCTGCTGCGCTCGAGCGCCGCACGCAGCCGGGCAACGTTGCCGGCGCGGAGTCCGACGCCGACGACGACGCGCTCCAGCGCCAGCGTGAGGGCATGGGCGACGGCGCGGTCGCGCAGGGGCGCCGGCAGGCCAGCGACGATGACGTGGGCGGCGACGAACGACGGCTCGGCCAGCCAGGGGGCAACCACGCGATCCTCGTACGCGAGCCGGGCGGCCCGCAGCAGCGCTGCGTCGTCGTCGAACACCGCGAGCCCGGACACGGCGCGGCCGCCCTTGAAGCGCGCCGCGCGGCCCCGCAACAGCGCATAGCCGAGGTCGTGGATGAGCCACAGCGGCGCCGCGTCGAGGCCGGCGCCCCAGACGTCGACGCCCCAGCGCAGCGCGGTGACGACGCGGTCGTCGTCGGAGCCGCCGTCGACGACGGCGCAGGTGAGGGCGGCGGCGATGGCCTCGGGGCTCGTGGCGTCGAGCACGCCGGCGCCTTCGACGTCAGCGTCGTCGGCGTCGTCGGAGCCGACGGTCACGGTCACGACGCGGTGGCGAGCCCGAGCAGCGCGCCGACGCGGGCCTGCACGGCAGGGAGCTCATGGCGGCGGTTGCCGACGTAGGCCAGCAGCGCGAGGTCGGGGGTGTCGACGGCGCCGCCATGGAAGACGAAGGCGCGCGTGCGGATCAGCTTGTAGATCTTCACGAGCTTGCGGTCGGACACGAGCACCCGATCCTCGGTCTCCAGCGCCCGCACGATGCGCCGCAGCTCGGCGAACGCCGACGACGGAAACGACACCTCGCGCAGGCCGGGGTCGTCGCCCTCGCGGGCGAACTGCAGATCGAGCCAGCGCTTGGCCTTCTGGTAGTCCTCGAGGCTGGCGGTGCCGGACACCCACGGCTTGCGACCGATGGCGCGCAGCGCCTCGTTGCGCATGCCGGCGTCGATGAGCTCGGCGAAGTGCGTGTCCTTCACCGGCTTCGTCTCGACCTTCAGGATGAAGCGGTCGCTCATCGCGTCGAGCTCGCTCTGCTCGGGGATGTAGTTGGTGGCGCCGAACAGCACCTGCAGGGCGACGGGCTCGGGGGCGCCGTCCTGATAGAATTTTCGCTCGTTCAGGATGGTCAACAACAGATTCAAGATCGCCGAATTAGACTTGAAGATCTCATCCAGAAACGCCACGCGGCAGTCGGGCAGCTTGCCCTTCGTGCGCCGCACGAAGCGCCCCTGCTTGAGCAGGTCGATGTCGATGGGGCCGACCACCTCCGACGGCTCGGTGAACTTGGTGAGCATGTACTCGAAGTAGGCGTCGTCGCCGAGGCCGACGCTCTCGACCCACTTTACGACGAGGTCGCTCTTCGCGGTCCCCGGTGGCCCGACGAACAACAGCGGCTCCTGCGCCACCGCGCAGACCGTCATCAGGTCGATCTCGGCCGCCCGGTTGACGAAGTACGACGACAGCTCGCGCCGGTGCCGGTTGATGCGGGCACGCACGCCGTCGATCTGCGGCGCCAGCTCGTCGAAGGTCCAGGTCGGGGTCGGGGTCGGGGTCGCGGTCAACGAGGCCTCCGCACCCTCCCGGGCGACGAGGGTCGACGCGGGCTCACAGCAGGTTGGCGGCGATCTCGGCCAACTCGCTTCGCTCGCCCTTGGCGAGCACCACGTGGGCCGCGATCTTCTCGTTGCGGAAGCGGTTGACGACGTGGATCAGGCCGTTGTTGGTCTGGTCCACGTACGGATTGTCGATCTGGTACGGATCGCCCGTCAGGACGATCTTGGTGCCCTCGCCGGCGCGGCTGATGATCGTCTTGACCTCGTGGGGCGTCAGGTTTTGCGCCTCGTCGACAATCATGTATTGCTGCGGGATCGAGCGACCGCGGATATACGTCAAAGGCTCGATCTGCACGATACCCAGATCGATCAGCTCCTTGTGCGAGCGGCCGCGCTTCTTCTCTTTGGCCGTCAGCCCCATCAGGAACTCGACGTTGTCGAAGATCGGCTGCATCCACGGGTTCAGCTTCTCTTCGACGTCTCCGGGCAGGTACCCGATGTCGCGACCGAGCGGGAAGATCGGCCGCGACACGAGCATCCGCTGGAAGATGGCAGCGTCGGTGACCTTGGTGAGGCCGGCGGCGATCGCCAGCAGCGTCTTGCCCGAGCCAGCCTTTCCCACCAGCGTGACCAGCTTTATGTTGTCGTCGAGCAGGGCGTCGAGGGCGAAGTGCTGCTCGCGGTTCTTCGGACGGATGCCCCACACGCCGGTCTTGTACGGGTCGAGGGGCTGCAGCCGGCTGCAGTTGGCATCGGAGTCGAGCCGGGCGCGACCGATGGCGGTGCGCGCCGGGCGGTCACGATCCTTCAGGCAGATGTACTCGTTGGGCGCGTAGTACGGCTCGGGCAGCGTCAGCGTGCCCTCGGCGTAGAAGCGATCGATTTGCGGGCCGTCGACCTCGATCTCCTGCCAGCCCTTGTAAAGCTCGTCGATGACGACGCGCTCGGGCTCGAAGTCCTCGGTGTAGATGCCCACCGCGTCGGCGCGGATGCGCAGGTTCGTGTCCTTGGTGATGAACACCACCTTGCTGCTCTGCTTGCGCGTGGCCAGCGTCAGCTCGAGAGCCACCGCCATGATCTTGCTGTCCTGACCACGGTCGGTGCTGATGTCTTCGGGCAATTCCAGCGCCGTCGTCGCCACCCGCAGGGTGCCGCCGCGGTCGAGCTTGACGCCGGTGGCCAGCGAACCGTCCTCGCGCAGCTGGTCGAGGTAGCGCGACACCTGACGCGCGTTGCGGCCAAGCTCGCTCAGGTCCTTCTTGAAGGTGTCGATCTCTTCGACGACATAGATCGGGATGACGACGTCGTTGTCCTCGAAGCTGAAGATCGCGCGCGGATCGTGCAGCAGCACGTTGGTGTCGAGCACGAAGATCTTATGCGTGTGGTTGCGCGCGTCTTTGGTCGACGGCGACGACGCCTTCGTGGTCCTTGCGTTCGAATTGCGGGGCAGCTTCGACGACTTCTTGGTGGCCATGCAGCGGTGATCCCACGGTCCCGTCCGATGATGCAAGCGCAGCCGAGGCTCGTCGTCGATGGGACGCCTGTCCGTGCCGCGGCCTGTCTCACGCCAGTCGGACCACCGCGCCGCGCATCGGCCGCGCCCGCGGGTGATCGCGGCTCGTCACGTCGGCAGGCAGCGGGACCTCGACCACTGAGCGCACCCGCCGCCCGGCGAGCTGCGCGCCGCGCTCGGCCTCCTCGAGCACCCGCTGCACCGGGACGCTGCGGTCGTTGCACGACAGCAGCAGCAGCCCGCCGTCGCCGAGCGAGGCGCAGCCGTCGCGCGCCAGCTCGTGCAGGCTGTCGCGCAGCACGAAGCGCGAGCCGTCCTGACGCACCGCCTGCGTCGGCGGATCGCAGACGACGACCCCGGCGCCGCCCTTCTTCGCCCACCTGCCAAGGACCAACAGCGCGTCATCGACGAGGAAGCGGTGGCCACGAGGATCGACGCCGTTGAGCGCGAGGTTCGCCGCGGCCCACGGCGCGCACTTCTTCGCCATGTCGACGTGGTCGACGCGCGCGGCTCCACCGACGGCCGCAGCGACGCCGAATGCCCCGGCGTGGGCGAACAGGTTGACCACGACGCGCCCCCGCGCAGACGCGCGCACCAGCGCCCGGCCCTCGCGCTGGTCGACGAAGACCCCGGCGCCGACGGCGTCCTTGTCGGCGACGCGCACGAGGAAGCGCAGCCCCGCCTCGTGCACGACGTGGGCCGCGGGCACCGCGCCGCGCAGCACCCGCTGCTCGCTGCGCCCCGCCGCCGTGCGCAGCACCGCCACCACCGCGCGGACGCCGCCATCGTCCACGAGCGCCGTCGCGAGGTCATCGAGGTGCGCGGGCCACGCGCTCGCCCACAGCTCGAGGCGCGCGACGTCGGCGTAACGGTCGACGACGACGCCCGGCAGGCCATCACCGTCACCGTCGACGAGGCGACGCACATCGGTGCTCGAGGCGATCGGCAAGCCGCGTCGGCGCGCGAGCGCGCGCCGGACACCGTCGACCGCGAGCGTGACGAGCGAGGGCGCATCGGCCGCGGCCCGTGGGCCCTGCGTCCGCGGCACTGCTCAGGCCGCGCGCCGGTTTTCGCGCACCCGGAGGAGCAGCGCTTCGAGGAACGCGACGTCTTCGAACGTCGCTTGTGCCGAGGGCTCCGGCGTGAGCACCGCCGGGGCCGGCGACCAGGCCGTCGGCGCGGCGGGCACTGAGGCAGAGGCCGTGGCAGGAGCCGTGGCGGTAGCCGCAGCCCCGGCCCGCTGGCCCTCGGGTGCGGTCACCGGCAGGGACTCGAACTCCGCAGCGTCCGTACCCATGGACGCCCAGGCGGTGGCCACGTTTACCGGCGCGGACCCGTCGTCCCCCGGGAGCGACGCCTGAAGCGCGAACGCCTCGTCGGCCACGGCGGGCACCGCCGCGGCAGCCTCGTCCCCGGCGAACGCGAACAACGACGGCGCCAACGACGTGGGGGGCTCGAACTCCAGCGAGAATGACGGCAGGTCGTCGACCTGCGCGGGCGCCACCGCGGGGAGCTCGTCGGCGGGGAAGCTCTCGGTGGACGCGGGCGCGGCGGGCGCGGTGGCGGCCCACGAGGCGGGGAGGAACTCGGGCAGCTTCGCGTCGGGCAACGGCTCGAGTTCGTCCACGGGCTCGGTGCCCAGCTCGGGCAGCGCGTGCAGGCCAGCGAGCAGGTCGGGCAGCACCGAGGCCGCCGACGGCGCACCGCCCCACGCGTCCTGGGGCGGCGTCGAGACGATGGGCACCGGGCTCGACGCCCCGAAGTCGACGAACCCCGCCGCCGGGATCGCAGGCGCCGGCGCCGCGTCGCTCTCGGCCAGCGATGCGGCGACGTCGCCGAAGTCGTCTTCACCGCCCGTGACGCCTGGGGACGGCGACGGCGGCGTCGAGGCCTCGGCGGCGACGAAGTCGATGTCGATGTCGAGGCTCTCGAGGCCCACGGGCGAGTCGCCGGCCTGCATCGGCGGGGCCGCTGTCGCCGGGGCGTGCACGAGGGTGTCCTGCGCTTGGAGGTCGACGGCGGTGGACGCCAGCGCCGCCGCCAGCGTCTCGGCCGCCGCCGGCGCTGACGCCAGCGCGCTCGCCGTGGGCGGCGCGGCCGTCGGCGCTTTCCGCGACGTGAACCTGGACGACGCGAGGGCGGCCTCGAGTTCATCGAGCCCCGAAAGGATCGACGAGGCGCCGATCGACGGCGGCTCGGCCGCGTGGGACTCGCTGGCAACAGCAGCGGCGGCCTCGACGGCGGCGGCGGCCTCGGCAGCAGCAGCGGCTTCCGCGGCGGCGGCGGCCTCGGCAGCAGCGGCGGCCTCGGCG
>VGSZ01000123.1 GCA_016874845.1 Deltaproteobacteria bacterium | reverse complement strand
GGCGACGAGCCCACCGACGACCTCGCCGCCGCCGCCGCCGCCGTGTGCTCGATGGCTGGCAACGTCGCCGAGGACGCCGACGCACGCCTCGACATCGTCCTGCCCGGCGGCGCGACGCAGTCACGCGCCCTGCAGCCTTCAACGTCGATCGGACGTCACACCGACAACGTCGTGCAGCTGCTCGACCCCGAGGTCAGCAAGGCCCACCTCGCCATCCGACGGGTCCGAGACGCGTGGATGCTCGAAGATCTGAACTCGGCCAACGGGACCCTCGTGAACGGGACCCGGAAGGCGCGCTGCCGGCTCAACGAAGGCGACGTGATCAACGTCGGCAACTCGAGGCTGACCTTCCGCCTCGAGCCGCGTCGTCGCGCTGTGCTCCCGGCGCCGTCGCCCGTGGCGGGGCGACCAGCGCCCGGGCGGGCGGTGATCCGGCCCGCCGCGGTGGTGAACCCGGTGCAAGCGGGCATCGTCGCCGCGGCGGCGATCCGACCAGCCCCTCATGTGCTGACGTCGTTCGCCCAGGTGCGCCGCAGCGACGTCTTCGGCGGTCGCGTCGAACCCCACCGCAGTGAGCAGACCAGCGTCACGCTGGTCCCCGAGGGCCTGCTGTCGGATCCCGGCGCCGACTCGGTCTTCGCCGAAGAATCTGCGGAGCTCGACTTCGTGGATGCCGACAGCGTCGAGGACGAGCGGCTGCTGCGGCGGGACTACGAGCGGCTGCGCGCTGCGTTCGACCTGTTCACCAACGTCGGCCTCGAGACCGATCTCGAGGCGCTCGGCGAGCTGATCCTGCGCAAGGTCCGCGGCGTACTGGCGTGCGACACGGCGGCTATCATGTTGCGCGACCCGACGATGAGCGACGAACTGGTCGCTTTGTCGTCGTGGTCGGAGCAGGGCAAGGACGTCCACATCCCGAGCGCGATCATCGAGCGGGTGCTCACCACCAAGAGCGGCCTGCTCACGTCGGACGCGCAGGTCGACAAGCAGCTACGGCGCAGCGAAACGATCGTCGGCGCGCGGATCCGATCGGCCCTATGCGTCCCGCTGGTCGTCCGCAGCGATGTCGTCGGCGCGATCCACCTGAGCTCGAACTCGCTGACTGGCGCCTACGAGGCCAAGGACCTCGCGCTGCTGCGCGCCATCGCCCAGCCCGCGGCGCTCGCGGTCGCCAACGCGCGCCTGCGGCGCAAGATCGAGGAGGAAGCGGCGATGCGCGCCGAGCTGTCGCGCTTCCTGTCGCCGGCGCTCGTCGAGAAGGCCGTGCGCAACGAGCTGAACCTCGGCACCACGGGCGACAAGGTCCAATGCACCGTGATGTTCAGCGACATCCGCGGCTTCACGTCGTTCAGCGACGGCGCCGCGCCTGAGCAGGTCGTGTCGATGCTCAACGAGTACTTCGACGCGATGGTCGAGGTCGTGTTCCAGTACGGCGGCACCCTCGACAAGTTCCTTGGCGATGGCTTGATGGCGGTCTGGGGAACGCCAATGCAAGCCGGCGACGACGCGGTGCGCGCCGTGCGCGCGGCGCTCGACATGCGCCGCACCCTGCAGGACGTCGTCAACGCCGCTCGACGGGCGCGCGGCGAGGCGGCGCTGGCCGTCGGCTACGGGATCGCCACCGGTCGGGTGGTGTCGGGCGCCATGGGGGCGCGCCGGCGCCTCGACTTCACCGTCATCGGCGACACCGTGAACCTGTCGTCCCGCCTCTGCGGCCAGGCGCGCGCGGGGCAGCTGCTCGTTGACGAGGCCACCGACCGGACCATCCGCGCCGCCGGCCTTGTCACCACGGCGCTCGAGCCCCGGCAGATCAAGGGGTTCTCGCGGCCGATGCCGGTGTTCGAGGTCACGGGAGCGCCGTCGACGGCGCCGGCCATCGACGCCGTCGTCAGCAGCCGGGCGCCCCCGGCACCGCGCTGACGCGCGGCGTGCGCCTTCAGGCGCACGCTCTTGCGGTCGACAGCCCGCGTGCGCAGCCCCGCGCGATATCGGCGAAAGCCAGACGGCGGCACCCCACTGGAAGCGCCGCCGTCGCGTGAACGCTGCGCCGTCGCCGACCGGGACCGTCGTCAGCCGCCGGGCTGGAAGACGAACGTGTTGCTGATCGTCACCTCGCCGCCCTCGGGCGCCGGGAACTTCAGGCGCTTCAACAGCGCGATGACGCACGACGACACCTCGGCCGACCCGATGCCGTCCTTGACTACGTTGGCCTCGATGACGCGCCCGTCGTCGGCGATCGTGAAGTCGACGACAAGCTTGCCGGCCAGCTTCGAATTCGCCTTCAACGCCGTCTCGTAGCAGCCCTGAAAGCCGTCCTGGCGACGACGGATGGCGTTCGCGACGCTCTTCTTGTCGATCTTGCCGCCGTCCGCCTCGATGTCCTCGCTGCTCACGCTGACGCGCGGCACCTTCGCGGCCTGCTTGGAGCCCGTGTCGACCGTGCCGCCGCCCCCGGTGGTCAAATCGCCGATGCCGACGGCGGCGCCACCGATGCCGCCGCTGCCGTCGCCACCGCCGATACCGCCACCGCTGCCACGGCGGGTGATCCCATCGCCGCCGCCGGCGCCGCCGGCGATGCCGACGCCAGCGGTGCCGGCCAGCGCCGAGCCGATGTCGTCGGAGACGCTCCCACCAGCACCGAAGACGCTGCCGGCGGCGCCACCGCCACCGCCGCCGCCACGACCACCGATGAGCTGCAAGATGCCCTTGCCGGCAATGCTCTGCCGGATTGCGTCGCGCTGCGGCCCGGCTCCGGTACCCCCACCGGAGCCCTTGGCGGGACCCGAGGGCTCCTTCTTGCCGCCGCCGCCGTCGCCCGCCTGCGCCGGCTCCTTCTTGCCCGCGCCGGCGTCGGGCTCGGTCTTGCCCGCCCCGTCGTTCTTCTCTTTGCCGGTCTCGGTCGGCGTCGTCTTGGGTGGCGGGACCTTGGTCTCCACCCTGGGCGGCTGGATGCGCTCGACCAGCTGCTTGAGGTCATCGACCGACGGCGGCGCCGGCGGCTCGGTCACGTTGATATAGAAGCCGAAGCCGAAGTGAACGAGGAACGACGCGGTGAGGACGGCCGTGAAGATGGGCTCCACCGACCTCAACACGCCCTGCGCCACCTCGGGCGGAACCACCGGCGCCGTCGCCACCGGTGGCGGCGCGACGAAGTGGAACATCACCGTGATCTCGGGGCTGAGGCAGACCCGGCCCTTGGCGCCGTCGGGCAGCGGCACCCGGTAGACGTTGCCCTGCTTCGCCGTCGACGCCTTCAACGACGTCAGGTCGTGCTTGCCTTCGGGGTTCTCGACGCGGCCGTGCATCGACTCGTCGAATACGAGCTCGTAGTTGTCGCCCTTCAGATCGAAGAGGGTCACCGACTTCGGTAGGTCGGAGGCAGCAAACGCGAACGTGTTCCCTTCGCCGGTGCCGAAGGTGACCGCGCCCTTGCGCGGCAGGATCCGCTCCTCGATGACGCGGACGCCCTGAATGACGCCCACGCGAAGCACCTTGGCCCCGCCCTGATTCGTGTTTGCATTGCTCACGGTGGGCTCCTCTTCACTGGCTCGTTCGCTGACTTTCGGGTCACGGACACCAACGGGCGGGTCACGGTTCCGATCCTTTGCGGGTCGTCGCTCTCGGTGTCGTCGGGCGGCGCTGCTTGAATCGGTCGGGCTTGGCTCGGGCTCGGATCAGTCGGGCTTGATGACCGCGAACCGGAAGTCAGCGAAGCCGGACTCGCCGCACGTCACGAGGACTTCGGACAGAACGCGATACGGCGTGTTCTTGTCGGCGAGGATGATCACCTTGCCGTCGAACTTCTTGCCATCACGCAGCGCGCCGACCTCTTTCAGCTCCTTGGCCTTCTTCAGGGCGTCACGTAGCGGCTTGATGACCCAGCCGCCGCTGTCGGCGTCATGGTCCTCAGGCTTCACGCGGTACGTCGCACCATCAAGCTCAAGCACGGCGTCGCTGTTCACCGCGATGCGCGGCGGCGCGACGACCTCAGGGGCCTCCCCCGCCCGGTTGCGCACCTTCGGCCCCGTCACCATCACGATGGTGGTCTCGACGACCTCGCCGCAGCCATCCCGCGGACGCGTGCCGTCCTTGCGTTCCTTCTCGCCACTGCCAGGGACTGGTCGGCAGTTCGACCGCGGCAGCTGGATGCTGCTGTCCTTCACCTCGATCGGGTTCGTGGCAAAGGTCTTCAGCAAGTACACGAGCAGCAGCGTCACGGCGTCGGTCAGCGATGTGATCGACAGCGGCGGCGTATGGATGGGCTTGCGCTTGCCGCGCGAGCTCTTCTTCTGTTTCTGCGGGGCGTGCTTCAGGTGGTCGGGCCAGCCAGCGTAGGGCTGCGTGCCATCGGAGACGCCAGGGTTCGTTTCGGTCACGTCAGCCCACCACGCCGGCGGCGAAAGCCACCGCAGGGAAGAGAAGGTTGCCGTCGGCGGTCTTTCGCGACGCATCCATGATGCGGATGATCACCTCGTAGGGCGTGTTGCCGTCCGCCGACACGATCATCGACTCCTCGGTGGGGAAGGTCTTCTTCACCTCGATGAGCTTCTGCTGGAGCCTCGCGTAGTCGTACGTGTACTCATCGGCGTACCGGGGACACGCCGCCGAGAGCGCCGCGACCGCCGCCTTGCGACGGGTCTCGTCGGCGCCCGTCGGGATGCGCAGTGAGTCCTTGGTCCGCTGGTCGACGCCGGCGCAGCCGATCGCCTCGTTCACGAGCTCGTTGGTCTGCTTGAGCGTCTTGACGATCAGCGGCTGCCCCGTGCGGCCCTCGCTGTTGCCGTCGAGCGTCGCGCCGGACGCGCCGACGTTGAAGCCGTCGGGCAGCACGAACACCGTCAGGTTGAGCTGCGACAGGCCGTCCGGGGGAGCGTCGCCGCCGCCCCCGCCATCGCCGCCGCCAATCTGGGGGGCCTGCACGTTGAGCATGGCGAGCTGGGTCCACGCCGTCATCGCGAGGATGCTCAGGATGAGCATGAACATGATGTTCAAGAACGGCGTCACGTCGAGGTCGAGCGGCTCGTCGTTGTGCTCGTCCTGGTGACGTCGCTCGGAGGGCTTCTTCGCCATGGGTCACGTGCCTCGCGGGAAACGGGGATCAGCCTTCAGGGGACTGGCTGGTGTCGAGGCCACCCTTGCCGCGGGTGATGAGCAGGTTCTCGAGCTTCACCGAGTACATGTCGAGCTCGTCGGTGATCTTCTTGACGCTGCCGGCGAGGTACATGTGGGCGAAGAGGCCGGGGATGCCGACCATCAGACCGAAGGCCGTGCAGTTCATGGCTTCGGCGATGAACTCCGTCAGAATCTGCGACTTCTGCGCCGGGTCGGCCTTGGCCACCGCGCGGAAGGCGCCGATCAGCCCCATCACGGTGCCGAGCAGGCCGAGCAGCGTCGATAGCGACGCGAGGGTGGCCAGCGCGCCGGAACGCTTCGTCAGCGGCGGCATCACCTCGAGCATCGCCTCCTCGATGGAGGTCTGGATCTCGATCTCGCCCTTGTTCGCGCGGGTCAGGCCCGCCTTGATCACCTTCGGCAACGCGGCGTGGGGCGCGGCGTTGCAGAGCTTGACGGCGCGGTCGATGTTGTTTGCCATCACGAGCTTCTGAATCTGCGCCATGAACGCCGCACCATTCAGGTTCAGGCGGAACACGATCACGATGACGCGTTCGATCGCGATGCCGAGCACGAGAAACGAGACGAAGGCGATCGGCAGCATCCACACGCCGCCTTCTTTGAAGAAACGTACGACCGCATCCATGACAGACCTCCAGCAACCAACGAAAAGCCACCGGCGTGGCGGCAGTCAAACGAACCGGCGGGACAATGACAGAAAACACCGCGCGAAGGGAAGACCTCAATGCCTCTTCAGAACGGCTGCGCCGCCACCGACTCGACGATCTTCTTACGTAGGTCCTCGCGTCGCTCGAGATCGGAGAAGTTCAGCGCCTTGCGCGGCAGGATGAAGAAGGCCTCGGGCTTTTGGATGTTGCCCTCGATGACCAGCTCCTCGAGCGTGATCTTCTTCTTCTGCGCCGAGGCCGCCCCCGCAGCGAGCCCCAACGCCATGAAGGCCCACACCACCACGGCAAGTCTTCCCCTCCGGATCATGCGGATCATGGCTTGGCTCCTGGCAAGGGCGACGGCGGACTCGGCCGTGTCGCGTCACGGCCGGTCATGGGGTCGAGGGAATCGGGCTGGGCGCCCGACGACCACACCGGCGACGCCGGCGCGGCCTCAGCCGCAGGGGCCGACGGTGGGATGCCCTCGGGTGCCGGCGTCTCCGGTGGTGCACCTTCGGGAGCGGACGCGGGCGGCGGGACCACCTCGGGCGCCGGAGCCGGAGCCGGAGCGGCCTCGACTCCCGGAGCCGGCGTGACCTCAGGCGCCGGAGCCGGCGTGGACTCGACTCCCGGAGCCGGCGAGGTCGCGGCCGGAGCCTCCTTCGCCTTGGCGGCCTCGTCGGCGGCTTTCCGCGCTTCGTCAGCCTTCCGCTTCTCCTCGCGCTCGCGGCGCTTGCGCTCCTTCGCGATGCGCTTCTCCGTCGCGTCGATGTACTCGTCGACCCGCTTCTTCAGGGCGACGTCCACGACGCCCTTGTCCCGGTAGGTCTTGAGCTCGTCGACGGCGCGCTGCAGGCGACCGAGTTCGTCCACCCCGGGGAGCGCGTTGTCGATGTAGAGCACGCCGAGATTGAAGCGAGCGCCCTCAAGCGCCGGGTCCAGCTCGAGCGCCCGGCGGTAGGCCGCCTCGGCTTCGGGGTACTTCTTGTTTGCCCGCAGCGCGTTGCCCAGATGCAGCTGCGCCGAGCCAAGCCGCGGCTCCAGCGCCACCAGCGCCTGGAACGCGCGCTCCGCATCGACGGGAAATCCATGGTCAAGCAGCGACAGGCCGTAGGCCTCCTGCGCCTCGGCGAGCGTGGGGCGCAGCCGGGCCGCACGCTCGAAGGCGACCAGAGCGTCCTTTCCGTCCTGCTGGGCAAGCAGGATGCTTCCGCGCTCCAGATGCAGGAGCGCGTTGCCGGGCTCCAGCGCCAGCGCGTTATCTATGGCGAAGCGGGCAGTGTCGAGGCGTCCCTGCGCGTGGAAGACCCTCGACATCACGGACATTGCTGCGACGTTGCGCTCGTCGAACTTCATCGCGCTCCGCGCCGAAGCCTCCGCTCCGGCGAGGTCCGTCCGGGCGAGCGCACGCAGCGCCGTCGCGAGGTGCGGCCCCGCCTTCTCGGGATAACGGCGTAAGGCGTCGTCGAGCAGCTGTGTCGCTTCGTCGTCGCGGCCCGTGCGCCCCAACAGCGCGGCAAGGTTAGCCAGCGCGAGACCGTAATCACCACGCACCTCCAGTGCCTTGCGGTAGTGCGCCTCAGCATCCCCGGGACGCCCGGCTTGTTCGGCGGCGGCGCCGGCGTTGAACCACGCCGCGTAGAAGCCCGAGGTCTTGCGCGCTGCCTCGACGAATGCGCCTACGGCGGCGCCGGGCTCGCGGCGCGCCATCTCCACTGCGGTCTGGAAGGCGGCGAACGCCGGCGTATCGCTGCGCGGAAGCCAGTTCTCGTCGTCGATGCCGTCGTCGGTGCGGTCCCCGGCGCGCGCCGGAGCGGATGCCGACGCGACCGGCGCTGGGGGCGTCGACGACAGGGCGGCGGGCTCCGCGGCAGGCGCGGCAGCATCCGCCGGCGCAGCGCCGTCCGTCGGGGGCGACGGCGACGTCGAGCCCGATGCATCGGGCGAGGCCGAGGCGGCCCCACCGACAGCGCCATCGGTCATCGCCACAGCGCCTGGGGTGGGACCTGGCGTCGCGCACGCCGACAGCAGCGCGAGAGCCATCGCCAGCAACCCGCAGAGATTCGTGTTCACGAGCCACCCCCGAACTGAGCTTCGGCCGGCCCGGCGCCAAGGGCCTTCAGGTCGGGACCCCCGCCATCGGGCAACGCGAGACCGATGCCGTCGTCGACGGGCTTGGCCGTCGGCTGCGTCAGCGGGTCCTTGTCGATCAGATACTCCTGCGGCCGAAGCAGATTCAACGCCTCGAGCGTCTTCTTCGTCCACTCGTTGGTGACCTTGAACTCCTGAGCCTTCTCAAACGCAATCTTGTAGTTTGCGACCGCCTTTTCTTCGACGGCGAAAGCCTGATCTTCAATCGCGTTGGAGTACTCGTCACAACCGTCCTCGCCGAACGCGCGGCGGATGTCGTCGGGACACGGGCTGGCCTGGACGATCTGCTGCATGTTTCCGTACAGCGAGCCGATTCGGTAAAGCGCGGCAAGAGACCACTCGACGGCCTTGTAGGACGTGATGATCTTCTTGTAGACGCCTTCGACTTCGTTCAGCCGCGCCGCCTTCTGCTCGAGCTCCTTCGCCTGCTTTTCACCGTTCTTGGCGGCGATCGTCAGCTTCGCGTATGCGGCGAAATCGTCCTCGGCGAGCGTGAAGGCCGCCTTGCCCGCAAACCGCGCCGCCACGGGATTGCCCCCGGCGCGCGCGAAATCCGCCACCGCCGCTTTGTAGGAGTCGATGGCCGCCTTCTTCGCCGCCGGCGTCTTCTTTGCCTGGTCGAGGTAGATGTCACCGAGGCGGGTTCGCGCCTCCACGACCCGAGGAAGCTGAGCGTCGACGACCCCAAACCGCGCGATGAAGCGCTTCAGGACGGCAATCTCAGCGTCGGCGTTGTTCCGCTTCTTGTGGACGACGCTGGCGCGGAAGAACACCCCGGGCGCGTCCTCCTTGTCGGGGAACAACGTCGCGTAGCGCTCGAACTCCTGGGCCGCGCGCTCGTACTGCTGCTGTCCCTCGAGGGCGAGAGCGGCGTTGATCTGCGCATCGGAACGCTGCTTGGTCTCCGGGTACTTCTTCACGAGCGCGAGATACGTCGCAACAGCCTTGTCGAAGTTGAAGGCCTGCTCGGACTTCTCCGCGACGCGGAACATCGCCTCAGGCGCGTACTCCGACGCCGGGTATTCGCCGAAGAGCCGCTCGTAGAGACTGGCCGCACGCAGCGGACGTCGCGCCTTCTCGAACGAGAGGGCAGCGTTGTACATCATGACGTCGGCGAACTCACGCTTGGGGTCCTCCTCGAGGAGTTTCAGGTACTGCTCGGCGCCCGATTCGAGCTCGCCGATCGCCTCCTGGATGCGCCCCTCGTTCATCAATTTCTCGCCGCGCTCGAGCGTCTCCTTGGCAATGTTGAAGCGGGCGCCGCCCTGGATCTTCTGGAATTCGTCGACGCTGCCGCCAACCTTCTTGTCGGTGAAGAGCGCTGCGGTCTCGGCGGCGGCCCTCCAGTCCTTGCGGGCAAGCATGTCGTCAAGGACCAGGTTCGCCGCGAAGCGCGCCGCGTCGGACTCGGGGTAGAGATCGACCACGCGCCGGAAACGCTTCACGCCCTCTTCGTACTGGCCATACGAGTAGAAGATTTCGCCGGCGCGGTAGCCGAACGCCGGAGCCATCTCGTGCTGTTCGCCCCCCTCAAGGAACTTGTCGATCGCTGTGATGTATCGCTGCTGGAGCGCTGGGATCTCTTCGGGCTGTTTGTTCGGATCGCGGGCGCCACTGGCGATGGCCCGCTTTTGCATGCTGCCGTCGGCGATCGCCTTCTCGAGCAGCCTCTCGTACGAGTATACCGCGTTCAGCGCGCTCTCGGCACGGTTCCGGGTGCCGGCCGTCGAGTCGCGTACAGCCTCGTACTGTCGGACAGCGTCCTCGAAGCGCAGCGAATAGAAATATGTCTCTGCGAGCCCGAAGCTCATGTCATATGCATTTTTGTCGTGCGGATAACGCGTCACATACTCCAAATACGAGGCCGACGCGAGCCGGAAGTACTGGACCCCAAGGTCCTGCCGGTCAGCATTGAAGTACGTTGTCGCCTGCATGTGGTAGTACGCAGCGGCATTCGCGAGGTTCGTTCGCGCGAACTCCTCCGCCGCCTTCAGCGCCTCGGCGTCGTTGGCGAAGCGCTTCGCCCACGGCGTCCCCCGAGCGTAGTTCTTGACCAGCACGTCACGCGCCGTCGCTGCCTTGTCGAACTGGCGTTCACGGACCCAGCAAGAAACGATCTGGTCCTGCAATCGTGGCGCGTCGCGGTGCAGAGGGTCCAGCTCGAGCGCCCGCTCGAGCGCCTGTACGGCCTGTGGGTGCTTCGATTGGCGGAACAGATTGTCACCAAGCTTCGCCATCACGTCTCGCTCGTACGGCCTCGGTGTCGACGATGCGCGCGCGAACCAGTCCCGGGCGAAGCGTGCATAGTCGGTCTCGAATTCGGCCTCCGGGTCGTCGGGTCCTGAGCCACGGACGAGCCGCTTGTAATCACCACCCCGGTTCCAGTTGTCGTCGCCAAACGAGATCGCGACGTATTGGATGGCTTCTTCTTCGAGGACGGAGCCGCCGCCGCTCCCGGTCTTCTTTGCCCAGGAGAAGTCGAGCAGGTCGAAGAACCGGCTGACGGCGTCGTCGAAGCGGTTCACCAGATAATAGGTCCAGGCAAGCTTATAGAGACCCTTGTCGTAGAAATCAGACTCCTTCAGCGGCACAACCTTATCGAACGCCGCGACGGCTTCTGGCCACTTCTCGTCGTCGAAGTACGAGTCACCGATGCGGAACCAGACCTCAGCATAGAACCGCGACCGAGGGAAGCGCTCCACCAGCGTCGTCCAGGCTGCGATCCCCGCCTCCGACTCGTTCTGCTGCCGGAGCGTGTAGCCGAGGAGGTAGTACGCGCCGTCGAGGAGACGATAGTCGGGGAACTGGTCGATCAATCGGCGGTAGACAGCAATGGTCCGGTCGAAACGACGGGTCGGCTCGACGGGCGGATCACCACTGCCGCCAGCGTCCTTCCATGCCTGATAGGCATTGCGATAGTCGACCAGGGCGACCTGATACTCGTCGTCGATCTTCTCGAAGTAGAGTTCGGCCAGACGGAACAGCGCGTCGGGCAGGTAGTCACGGTCCTGCGGGTGACGCTCGATGAAGGCCTCGAACGCCGCGATCGCCTCCAGTCGTCGCTGCCGCTCTGCCCGCTCCACCGGCTCGAGTTGACGACGGTAGTTCGACTCAATCTGGGCGCGGCGCTCCTTGTACTTGCGCTCCGCCAGTTCGCGCAGCTGGTCCTTCAGGTCCGTCAGATGGGCCGCGTACGCTTCGGCGGCCTCGATGTAGGCCAACGAACGGACGCGCGCGTCGCTATCCGACCACGGGCCAGCTGGGTTCGTTGCTGACGCGGCCGCCGGCTCGGAAGGAGCGGCTGCTGCATCCGCGCTGCCGGTGGTGGCAGTCACCGCGGCAGCGGGCGGCGCCGCCGGCTCACCCTCAGCGTGGACGTGGCCGCCGCCCACGACGGCCGCGACGAAGACGGCAGTTGCGGTTCGCGCTCGGATCACGGCTGCTCGTCCTTCGTCAGATCGGCGTAGGCCTGCGTCAGGTCGGTCAACTCCGCCGCCCGCGCACGCTGCAGCGCTCCGATCATCTCGGTCTCGGCCTGCTTCCGGCTGAACGCCGAATCGATCAGCCCGACGTCACCGCGCAACACGATGCTGCCCACGTCTTCGCGGACGTGCTCGAGCGCGTCCGCTGTCGCGCCGCTGCGCAGCGCCGCGGCGCGGCTGTCCAGACCGGCCAGCGCTCGATCGTAGGCAGCCAGTGCGTCACGCTCGGCGGACAGCATGGCGCGGACTCCACTCAGGCGCTGCTCTACCCCAGCGTCAAGGCGCTCGCGGAATCCCGTATTTCGTCGATCGACTTCATCAATACGCGCATAAAGCGCGTCGACGCGGGCCGCGTCGGGGCCGCGCCCCGTGTCGCGCACGGTCGCCAGCACGGCCCGCTCCTCCGCATACGTCTGCTCAAGGGTGCGCCGCAGCTGGTCTTCGGCGGATCCGCGTCCTCCGGCGGTGCCCACGGCGGCCCGGACCGCCACCGTCTTTGACTGAAGTTCGACGAGCCGACGGTCGTTGGCCGCGAGCTCGGCCGCGAGTTCGCGAGCCCTGGTCCGGAACGACGCCACGCGCGCGGGGTCAGGGTCGGCGCCGGCGAGCCACTCCACCGACGTCGCGGCGGCCCGCAGATGTTTGTTCGCCAGCTCGAGTTCGTGCAGCGAACGGTCGATTCCGTTGGCCCGCTCCTTCAAGCGCTCGCGCCGCGCCGCGTAGGCCTCTGCCGTGCGCGGCAGCGAATCCACCTGCTGCTCGAGTCGCTCTCGGCGCACGGCGATCTGGTCGAGTTTCGCGCGCTCGTCGGCGCCGGGACGGGCGAGGCTTCGTTCGACGGCGACGGCACGAGCCCTCATCTCCAACAACGAGTTCGCCAACGACAGCGACCGCTCGACCGCGCTGCGCAGCGGCTTGAACAACTCGGCTCGGCCGGGGTTGCTCGGCGACAGCTGCTCGTCGAGCCGGTCGAGCATCTCGCGGGTCGCCGCGACATCGACGCGGCTCTCCTGAAGTTCCTTGAAGACTGCGACCGCCTGGGCGACCGCAGGAAGTCGAGCCGCACGCTGGGCAGCGATCAGCGGCAGGGGCGACTGCAGCGAGGCCCGCGGGTCCTTCTCGAGCGCGAGGATGTCGGCCAGCACCTTGTCGGCGATCGACGTATCGCCGATCAACCCCTGCAACATGGAGTCGACGGAGCGGAAGCGGACGAGCAACCCTTCGAAGATCGCCTCCGCCTGCTCGAACTCGTGCCGTTGCAGCCGAAGATTGGCAGCGAGCATCTCGATGTCGGCAGAGCGTTGGCCGTCGGGGTCAAGGGACCGGAGGTCGTCTAGCTGGCGCAGGGCGCGCTGGTACTCAGATCGGGCGCGTTCCCGGCGCTGCAGGTCGGTGAGACCGTCGTCCTTCTGGCCGCGCAGGGCCAGCTGCCCGCGTCGCACGAACGTCAATGTGAGTTCGTAGAGCATCGACGTGAGGTACGGCGAGTCGTAGTCGATGGCCTGGTACGCGTCGACGCTCTCATCGAGGCGGTCGAGCTCGTACAAAATGCGGCCGCGGCCCAGATGCGCCAGCTCGCGTACGGCGGCGTCCTCGCGGGCCACCGGCTTCAGCGCGATGAGCTCGTCGAAGACCGCGAGGGCGGTGGTCAGATCGCCCTTGCGCGTCGCGATGGCCGCTCGCAGGTAGCGCGCGCGCTGGTCGAAGGGCTCGCCGGCGCCGACCTTCGCGAGCTGCTCGCCAGCCTCGGCGTCGCGCTTCGCGAGGAAGAGGCTGCGCGCGCGCAAGTAACGGACCTTCCCGGGGATGTTCCCACCGACGGTCTCGACGTACTGCGCGAAGTAGCGGTCGACTTCGCCGAAGAGCTGCGCACGCGCCGCGATCTCCATGAGGCGTTGGATGGCTTCATCCTGATAGCCCCCGTTGCGAAGGATCAGGAGCCGCTCGAAATACTGCTTCGCCGCTCCTTCGTTGCCGAGCTGCAGGAGACTGTCGGCCAACAGGTAGAGCGCTTCGCCGTAGTTCGCGTCCTGCGCGAGCTTGTCGGACGTCTCGCCGTCGCGGGGCTCGACGGCCCCGAACAACGCCAGCGCGGCGCGATCGAACTCACGATTTAAGTGATAAATCGAGCCCCAGGTGGCGCGGTCCTCGCGGTCGTCCGTCGAAAAGAGATTAGGCAGGGACTGGTACTGGGCCTCAAGGCGCTCCGCCTCGGCAGATGCGGTCACGACGTCACGCTCGACTTGCGCGAGGTCCACCGACGTCACCACGTCAGCAACGCCCGCGGTCGCGAGGCCGAGGACCGTGAGCATCGTCCCTGGATTCACTTCGGCGACTCCGGCTTTTTCACCCCCTCGGTCTGCACGTTCTTGTCAAATCGCAGCTTCGGGCGCTCGCTCATCTCGGTGGTGAAGTTGCCCGCCTCGAAGCCGACAACGTCGATCTGCACGAGCTTTCCGGACTCGGCGGTGAAGGTCAGGGCGTCCTTCAGTTTCCAAGTATATCCCGACAAGTATTGAAATACGCCGCTGCCATCTCCGCGATACCGAAGCTCGACGGTGAGCGTGTGGCTGCCCTCGACGATGTTGCCGTCCCACAAGGGGTGCTCTTTCATCGCGGTCAGCTTCGTGCCGGCATCGTCGAACTCCTGCCAGAGCGGAGTGCCATCGAGGAAGTAATTCACCTCGACGAGCAGGAAGTTCGGCCCCATGAGGTTCTTGTGCGTGATGACGATGCGAGAGCCGGCGCCGGACCCGCCCTGAACCTGTTCGGTCAGCAACGTCAGCTTCGCCTTGCTGCGGAAGACCTGCTCCTTCAGCTCAGAGACGGCGTCCTCAAGCTCTTTCATCCGCAGGCCGTACTCTTCGTCGGCGGTGGCCACCGACGTCGTCGCCACAGCTGTTGCCGCCGGCGCGCCAGCTACCGGCGATGTAGCTGCCGTGGATGCCGCTGCCGTGGCTGGAGCGGCCGTGGGTGGCGCCTGCGT
>VGSZ01000122.1 GCA_016874845.1 Deltaproteobacteria bacterium | reverse complement strand
TTGGCTTACTCGTCATCGTTGTCGTCGCCACCGTCGTCGTCGCCACCCTCGTCGTCGTCGCCACCCTCGTCGTCGTCGCCACCCTCGTCGTCGTCGCCACCCTCGTCGCTTTCGCTGGCGGTTCTTCCGTCGGGCGAGCCGGCCATCGAGGCGGGGGGAGGCGGGACGCCGGCGACCGACCCGGCGGTGGCACGGCCGCGCCGGCCGACGACACGGCGCGGCTCGCGTGGAGCGCCGGGGGCCGGCCGCTGCGCGGCGGGGCGGGCGCGGCGGGGGTGCCGGCGGACACGCGCCGGGTCACGGGCTTCGACCCGCGCCGCGGCGTGCAGAGCGAGGTGCTGGTGCAGGGTGGCGTCGCTGACTGGGACGCGCTGCCGCGGGTGCCGCTGCGGTTGCGCACCCGTCCGTGGGCGAGCGTGCGTCTGGGCGAGGCGGAGCTTGGCCAGACGCACGCCGCCGCCGGTGCGGGTCGTGCCGGGGCGCGCTTCGAGCAGGTGGGCCGCGTGGTGAACCGGGTCGTCGACGTGCGGGCCGGCGTCGACGCGGTGAAGGTCAACGTCGACATGGCGGATCCCGACTGCCACCGCCCGGTGCTGCGTCATTTCAACCGCGGGCCGGGGTCGTGTACGGCGCCCCCGTGCTGGGCGTGATCGTGGCGTTGCTCGTGTCGGCGGCTCCGCTCGCGTCCGATCCGACCGCGACTTCGAATTCGCTGACGCGCGGGAGCGGTTCGAGGGGCTGCTGAAGCGCAAGCTTGACGACAAGATCCGCGCGCGGGTGTGGGTCGGCATGTGCGGTGCCGAGGACGGCGCGCTGTCCGACGCTGCCACCGCCTTCGACGAGGCCGCCACCTGGGACCCGACGGGGCCGCGTCGGCGCCCGGTGTGGCCGCGATCGTCCAGTCCGCCCTTTCGCTTTGCGGGTGGCCCGGTACGACGGAACATGCGTTTCGCTGAACTCTCTTTGCACCCTACGTTGTTGCAGAACGTCGCCCACTTCGCCGCGCCGACCCCGATCCAGCAGGCGGCCATCCCGCCAGTGCTCGCCGGGCGCGACGTCATCGCCATCGCCCAGACCGGCACCGGCAAGACGGCGGCGTTCGCGCTGCCGCTGCTGCAGCGCCTGATGGCCGCCCCGAAGGCGGGGCCGCGGTCGCCGCGGGCGCTGGTGCTGTCGCCGACGCGCGAGCTCGCCGCGCAGATCGGCGAGAGCCTCGAGGGCTTCGAGCGCGACACCCGCCTGACCCACGAGGTCATCTTCGGCGGCGTCGGCGAGGAGCGGCAGAAGCAGGCCCTGCGCGCCGGCTGCGACATCGTCGTCGCCACGCCCGGCCGCCTGCTCGATCTGCTCGGCCAGCGCGCCGTCGACTTCGGCAAGCTCGAGGTGTTCATCCTCGATGAGGCCGACCGCATGCTCGACATGGGCTTCCTGCCCGACGTCAAGCGCGTGATCGCCCAGCTGCCGGTCAAGCGGCAGACGCTGCTGTTCTCCGCGACGATGCCCGACGACATCACCGCGCTGGCGGCGCGCATCCTGCAGCATCCGGTGCGCGTCGAGGTGACGCCGCCGGCCACCACCGTCGAGCGCATCGCGCAGTCGGTGTTCTTCGTCGAGCAGCAGCAGAAGCGGCCGCTGCTCCTGCACCTGCTGTCGGGCGCCGACGTCCGCCGCGTGCTCGTGTTCACCCGCACGAAGCACGGCGCCAACCGCGTCGCCGAGACCCTCGACAAGGCCGGCGTCGCCGCCGCTGCCATTCACGGCAACAAGAGCCAGGGCGCGCGCGAGCGCGCCCTGGACGGCTTCAAGACCGGCAAGCTGCGCGCGCTGGTGGCCACCGATCTGGCCGCCCGCGGCATCGACGTCGACGGCGTCAGCCACGTCATCCAGATCGACCTGCCCGAGGTGCCCGAGCAGTACGTGCACCGCATCGGCCGCACCGCCCGCGCCGGCCGCGACGGCGTCGCCTGGGCCTTCTGCTCGTCGGACGACCGGCCGCTGCTGAAGGACATCGAGCGCACGATCCGCTTGAAGATCGACAGCGTCACCCATCCCTTCACCGGTCCCGGCGCCCCGGCCCAGAACTGGGAGACCCCCGGCCATGAACAGCAGCGCCCGCAACAGCACGGCCGCCGCGGAGGGCCCGGCGGCGGTCGTGGCGGCTCCCACGGTCGCGGGGGCGGTCGCGGTCCCGACGGCGGCGGACGCACGAGCACGAGCGCGAGCGCCGGCGGCCGCGGTCCGTCGTCGCCCTCGTCGTCTTCGTCGTCGCGCGTCCGTTCGTTTGGTCCCGGGCGTCGTTGACCCTCCACCGCGGGTCACCCGGTCACGGAAGCCCCGTCGTCGCCGCCTTCGCCGTGCCTGCGCCTGGCCTCGTGCGCTGACGCACGAGTGGGCAGGCATGAAATGGGCGTTTCGCATCGGCCGGCTCGCCGGCCTCGAGCTCCATGTGCACGCGACGTTCGTCGCGTTCCCGTGGGTGGGGTCGTCGGGGTTCCTGCGCGCCGGGACGTTGGCGGCGGCCGCCGACGGCGTGGGGTCCCTGCTTGCGGTGTTCGCGACGGTGCTCGTGCACGAGCTGGCCCACGCGCTGGTCGCGCGGCGCTTCGGCTTTGCCACCCGTGACAGCACGCTGCTGTCCATCGGCGGCATGGCCCGGCTGGAGCGCATGCCCGAGGTCCCCGCGAGGCGATCCTGTGCGCCCTCGCTGACCCTGTCTTCAACGTTGCCCTCGCCGTGGTGTTCTTCGTCGCGTTCCACCAGCAGCACCCGCGGGGCTCGGTGCTGGTCTCGGCCGAGCTGCCGCTGGAGAACGCGCCGCTGCTCGCGCGCCTGTTCTGGGTCAACGTGTCGCTCGCGGTCTTCAACCTGCTGCCGGCCTTCGCGATGGACGGCGGCCGCGCGCTGCTCGTGTGGCGCGGCGACTTCGTGACGGCGACGCGGCGCGCGGGGACGTTCGGGCAGGCCCTCGCGCTGCTGCTCGGCGTCGTCGGCCTGTTCGCCAACCCGCTGCTCGTGTTCATCGCGCTGTTCGTGTGGATCGGCGCTGCGGTCGAGTCCGGCGCGGTGCAGATGAAGGCTGCCCTCGCCGGTGTGTCCGTCCGCGACGCGATGGTCGCGCCGTTCATCGCCCTGCGCGGCGATGACAGCCTGGCCACGACGTCGCAGACGCTGCTGCGCGTGTTGAGCAGGTCGATCTCCCCGTCATCGACGACGCCAGCGCGCTGGTGGGCGTCCTGCCCCGTCGGGTGCTCGACGACGGGCTGACGCGGCTCGGCCCGCAGGCGGTGGTCGCCGCCGTCATGAAGACCGCCCCGCCGGCGGCGCACCCGGGCGAGATGCTCGACGTCGCCATCGCGCGCCTGCGCGAAGACGACGGCGCGCTGCTGCTCGTCGCCAACGACGGCCGGCTGGCCCACGGCAGCCACTTCTTTATCGTCGTCGTCGCCGAGGGCGCGAAGCCCATTGGCGGGACGCACTCGATCAAGGGCAATGCCATCGGGCAGGCCGAGCGCGTCGGCGGCGCCGACGAGCGCATCGCCGCCGGGCTCGAGGCGCTCACCGGCCACGAGACCCGCGCCGTCGTGCTCGGGCGTTTGCTGCGGGGCGGCTCGCCGACGCCGGCGGACCGCTTGTGGTCGCTGCGCTTCGGCGCCGCCGCCGTGCGCGCGCTGCCGGAGGGCCAGTCGGGCGTCATGGTCGCGCTCGATTCCCCGGTGGTGAAGTACGTGAAGCTCGAGGACGCCACCCGGCGCATGGAGACCGTGCCCCTCGACTGCGATACGGTGCCGACGGCGCGCGACATCGGCATCGGCTTTGGCGATTGAGCGTCACCCGATGGCAGCATCGACGAAGCGCGCACCCGCCGTCTTCGGCCACGACGGTGGCGGCGTCAGTCGCGCGCGCGCGCGGGGACGACCAGACCTTCAAGGTCGCTCATCGTCACGAGGCCGGCGGGGGCGTACAGCTTGCGGCCGCGATCGTCGGGCAGCACGAAGACGGTGCCGGGGCCCACCGCCGTCGGTCCAAACGCGCGGGTAAACGACGTCTGCGTGGTCAGGCGCCGGGCCTCGCCCCTGGTCGTTGCCTGGCGCTCCTCGATGCAGACGCGGCCCTCGGTGACGATGGTGGCCGCGCAGGGCTGGGCGACGACGGGGAAGCCGTCGACGAGGATGCCGCCGTCTTCCTTGACCTCGACGGTGCTGCCGGGCAGGGCGATCACGCGGGCGAAGCCGCGGCGCGACGGCGCCTCGGGGGCCAGCGTGGGGTCGCGCGGGAACGAGCGGCTGTCGGCGCGCACGGCGATGACGTCGTTGACGGCGACGCGGGTCGGGTCGAAGCCGCGCTTGACGACCACCAGCATCCGGTCGTCGGCGAGGGCGGGCCGCAGCGCGGTGTTCAGCGGGAAGTCGAACGCGGCGACGTGCGCGGTGGCCACGGCGTCGCGCACCTTGCCTGAGACGATGAAGGTGACGAGCACGAAGCCCGCGGCCCACCAGACATGCTCGTAGGGGCGGAACACGCGCGGTGCGTCGCGGAAGGCGAACCAGGCGGCCAGTGCCGCCGCGACAAAGCGGACGACAGCGCTGGTGGCGACGAGCAGGGACGGCAGCAGGTCGACGCTGGCGAGGACGCCGTCGATGACGAGGGCGGGCACGACGATGGTCAGCGCCACCGACAGCGTGGCGACGAGCAGCGCGCCCGCCGGGCGCGCGGTGAGCAGCAGGCCGAGCCCCGGGGCGATGACGCCGCCGGCGAAGGCGATCATCGGGTGGCGCTTCGTCGGCGTCGTCGTCATCTTCGTCGCCTCACAGATCGACCAGGGTACCGACCTCGATGACCTGAGCGTTGGGGATCTGGAAGTAGCGATCGGCGTTGGTCGCGTTGCGGTTCAGGAAGCCGAAGATCTTCTCGGGCAGGACGCCCATGCCGCCGCCGGGCCCGGCGAGGACGCGCTCCCGGGCGAGGTAGTACGTCGCCTCGTCGAGGTCGAAGTCGAGGTCGCGGCGGACGATGGCGAGGTTCAGCGCCCGTGGCACGTTGGGCTGCTCCATGAAGCCGAAGTAGACGTGCACGCGGTGGAAGCCGTGGCCGAGGGTCTCGATCTTCAGGCGGTCGCGCTTCTCGACCTTGGGCTGCTCGGTGGTGACGACGGTGACGAGCAGGATCTGCTTGTGCAGCGCGTGGGTGCGCTGGACGAGGTGGCTCAGGATCGGCGGCAGTCCGTCGTCGGACGCAGCCATGAAGATGCCGGTGCCCGGCGTACGCTGGGCGATCTCTCGCTCGAGCTCGGGCCACGCCTCGTCAAAGCTGACGAAGCGGTCGGTGTAGTGCCGGAACAGCTGCCAGCGACCCTGATGCCACACGAGCATCGCGACGACGATCAGCGAGCCGAGCAGCAGCGGCACGTAGCCGCCCGCGGGGATCTTCAGCAGGTTCGCAGCGAGGAACGGCAGGTCGAAGCCGACGAACAGCAGGAACAGCGGCAGCGCCCGCGACAGCCTCCAGCCGCGGACACCGACGAGCACCGCGAGGAACACCGTCGACGTCGTCAGCATCGTCGTGGTCACGCCGAGGCCGTAGGCGCCGGCCAGCGCCGAAGACGACCGGAACGTAAAGACGAGCGCGATGCACGCCGCGGCCAGCAGGCCGTTGACCTCGGGGATGTAGATCTGCCCCTTCTCCTCCTCGGCGGTGTGCTTGACGGTGACGCGCGGGAACAGGCCCATCTGCATCGCCTGCTTCGTCAGCGAGAAGCTCCCCGAGATGAGCGCCTGGCTGGCGACGATGGTCGCCAGCGACGACAGCACCACCAGCGCGTAGGTCCAGTTCCCCGTCGGCACCATCGCGAAGAACGGGTTCGTGATCGCCTCGGGGTGCTTCATCAAGAGCGCGCCCTGACCCATGTAGTTCAAGAGCAGCGCCGGCATCACGAACGTCAGCCACGCGAGGCGGATGGGCTTGAGTCCGAAGTGGCCCATGTCGGCGTACAGCGCCTCGCCACCGGTGACGGCGAGGACGACCGAGCCGAGGATGACGATGCCGCCCACGCCGTGGTCGGCGAAGTAGGCGACGGCGTGGGCCGGGTTCAGCGCGGCGAGCACGGCGGGGTTGTCGACGACGTACCAGGCGCCGGTGCCGGCGAGCACAAGGAACCACAGGAACATCACCGGGCCAAAGAGCGTTCCGAGCAGCGCCGTGCCGCGGCTCTGGATGCCGAAGAGCCCCATCAGGATGACGACGGTGAGGCCGACGATCAGCCACTGCGGGATGTGCGGCTGCGCGAGGGTCAGGCCCTCCATCGCCGACAGCACCGAGATCGCCGGTGTGATGGCGCCATCGCCGTACAGGGCGGCCGAGCCGACGACGACGAGCACCGACAGCGCCGTCAGCGGCCGGCGCGGGTTCGCGCGCCAGCGCTCGGGCAAAAGCGCGCCCAGCGCCATGATCCCGCCCTCGCCGCGGTTGTCGGCGCGCATGATGAACGTGACGTACTTGACCGTCACGACCATCGTCATCGACCAGAAGATCAGGCTGAGGATCTGCAGCACGTCCGTCGACGTGAGCACCCCGTCGCCGTGGTGCAGCGCGTGCGCGCACTCCTTGATCGTGTACAGCGGGCTCGTCCCGATGTCGCCGAAGACGACGCCGACGGCGCCGAGCGCGAGGGCGATGAGCTTGCGGCCGTTGACGTCGCCGTGGCCGTGGCCGTGGCCGTCTGTGGCTTCACCGGCGCCGTTCGTCGCGTGGCCGGGGACCGGGGTGGGGCGGCGCGCCGGCGCGGGGGCCGAAGAGAGCGTCGCGGCGTCGGCAGCTGGGGCAAGGGGGACGTTCACCCGGCTCCGCTAGCGCCCCCGGTGCGACCCCTCAATGGGTAGGATAAAATCCCACCCAAATGACCAACCGCGCAGCAGCCAGCAGCGGCGCGCTTTGGCGTAAGGATTCTGGCGCGTCGCAATGCGTCGGGTCGACGCTTCCGGCGGCCTTCGGGCTCGCCAGCGGCACCGTGGGGTGCAAGCCTCACCCCATGATCGACGCGCCCCGCCCCGACGAGGTGACCCGCCTGCACGCGGCCCTCGCCCGTCTGCCCGAGTCTGCGGCCGCCGACAGCTCGGCGCCGGCGTTCGTCGCCGCGGCGCGCAGCGCCCTGCTGCTCGGGCGCCCCGACGACGCCGTCGTGCTCGGGCGCGCCGCGCTGGCGGTCGCCCCCGACGACGCGCGGGCGTGGGCCACCGTCGGCGACGCGCTGTGGGCGCTGGGCCGCGCCGCCGACGCGCGCGCGGCGCTCGAGGAGGCCGTCGCCCGCGACGACAAGGACCTCGTCGCCGCCGTCGCCTGTGCGCGCGCCCAGGCCGCCTGCGGCGCGCCATCCGCCGCGCGCGCGCTCTTGACCTTCGTGCTTACCCGCACGCGCGCCCCCGAGCTGCGCGCCGCCGCCACGGCGCTGCTCGACACCCTGGGCGGCGAGCACCCGACGGCGACGGCCGGGGGCCCGCGATGACCCTCTCCATCGGTCGCCCCCCGCGCGGCGCCCCCGCCGCCGCTCAAACCTCGCCGCCGCCGCCGTCGTCGCCCGCCGGCGCCGCCGGACCGACCGCGGCGCCGAACCCGTCGACCGCGGCGGTACCGACGGTGACCACGCGACCCGATGGCGTCGACGGGGGGCGCCGGCCCGCGGGCGTCAGCCCGCCGAGCCCATCGACCACGCCGGTGGGGCGCACACCGGCGGCGGCTCTGGTGACCGAGCGCGCGCTGTCGACGGCCACGGCGGTGGCCACGGCGCTGTCGGCGTCCGCCGACGCCGCTGTGGCCTCGACGTTCTCGGCCGCCGCCGGCGCACTCGAGCGCGTGCGCAAGGCCACCAGCGTCGAGGTGCCGCTGCGTCTCGCCGTGGCGCTCGCGGTGACGACGGGCAAGGGCGCGCCGGCGCGCCTGCCACCGGACGTCCCTGGCGTGCTGAAGCCGCGCGGCGACGTCTTCACGTTCTACCCGGCCGACGAGGCAATCCAGCCCTTCGACGTCGCCGCCGACGTCGGCCGCCACCTGCCGGTGGGCGTCGTGCTCGTGGCGAAGGCGACGAAGAGGTCCGTTGAGTTCGCCTTGCCCGACGGCAGCGCCGAGAAGGCCACGGTGTACCGGCTGAACGGCGAGCCGGCGCCGACGCCCCGGGCGCGCTTCACCGGCGTCGTCGATCTCGTCTTCGGCGAGCCCTTCGTGCGCGATCTGGTGCCGCCGCCGCGCCTCGCGCGCCTGCCCGCCACCACCGCCGGCGGACAGAACTGGGAAGAGGGCGCCATCCTCAACGTCTCCGTCCCCGACGGCGCGGCCGTCGCCGCCGTCCACGCCGAGGTCGCCCACGCCCGCTCGCCGCAGGCCCGCACGTGGGCTCTCGCGGGCGCCGAGCGCCTCGACGCCACGTTCTCCGATCGCTGCCAGGCCGAGGCGGCAAAGCTCGCCGCCGCCCAACCCGCGGCGCTCGCCGAAAGGAGCCTCGTCGACCTGACGGCGCAGCCTTTCTTCGCCATCGACAACCCTGGCAGCACCGACATCGACCAGGCGATGCATCTGCAGCGGCGCCCCGACGGCGGCTATATCGTGTCGTACGCGCTCGCTGACGCCTCTCACTATATCAAGCCGGGGATGGCGCTCTTCGACGAGGCGATGAAGCGCGGCGCTTCCTATTATCTACCGGGGCTGTCGATCCCGATGCTGCCCGAGGAGCTGTCCGAGGGCGCCATCTCGCTGAACGCCCACGAAGATCACCGCGCGCTGGTGCTGCAGCTCCGCCTCGACAAGGACGGCAACGTCGAGGGTACCCCCGACGTGGTGCGGGCAAAGATCCGCTCGCAGGCGCAGCTGACCTACGGCGGCGTGTCGACGCTGCTGCAGGACAAGAAGGCCATCGCCGCCGACGAGCATGGCAAGGCGGTGCCGAAGGTGGTGCTGTCGCAGCTGTCGTTGTTCGAAGAGATCGGAAGGAAGCGCATCGACAAGGCCCGGGCCCGCGGTGTCGTCGATCCCGAGCGCCGCGAGATGGGGATCGCCTTCGACCACGCGCAGTTCTTCCTGGCCGACCGCAAGGCCGACTACGCGAGCAAGCTGAACGCCGAGCTGTCGATCCTCGCCAACGTCGGCGGCGCCGAGGCGCTGGCACAGACCCGCCTCGACGGCATCTGGGTGCCCGGTATCTTCAAGACCCACGAGGAGCCGGCACCGTCGGCGTACGCGGCGCTGTCGCGTCAGGTGAACGTCGTCGTGAGTCGCAACGGGCTGTCCGACGCCTGGCGTTGGGACGAACGTCAGGAGCCGCTTGCCGCGTGGGTCGAGCGGGTGAAGACGTTGCCGACGAACGCACGCGAGCGGTCCTTGTCGCTGGTGCTGCAGACGGCTGCGGTGCGCATCAACGTGGCCTCGAGCTACGAGCGCGAGCCCGGCGCCCACTCGGGCCTGAAGGTGCAGGCCTACGGGCGCTTCTCGGCGCCGATGCGCGAGCAGGTCGGTGTGATGAGCCACGCCGTGCTCTTCGCCAAGGACGCCATCGAGCAGGTCGTCGTCGACGCGCGCCTGTCGCCGGCGCAGGCGCGGGCGCTGTGGGCGCCGTTGCTGCTCGGCGCGACGGTGCCGCCGGGCGACATCCCCGAGGCGCGTCGCGCTCTCGCGGCCTCTACGCAGCAGCTGTTGTCGACGAGCGGGGCCGAGCGAGCGGCGCTCGCGACCCGCCTCGCCGCCGAGGCGGCGCGGCAGGCACCGGGGTTGGCGGCCGACGAGCAGAAACTCGTCGACGCGGTGTTCGATCGGGCGATGGGCGCGGGCAACAACAGCAAGATCCGACAGGGGCAGGTCGAGAGCGCGGCGTTGCGCCTGCTGTTCGACGACCTGTTCTTGAGCGATCTCGGCGGCAACTCCGCGGGCAACCCGGCGGCGCCGCGCCGCGCGGGCGTTGTCACGGCGGTGACGCCCGGCAAGGTGTACGTGCAGCTGCACGACCCCGACGTCGAGGTGCGCCTCGGCCTCGACGACCTGCGCCGGCTGTGCCCCGGCGCGAAGTTCCACCTCGAGGAGGAGGGCTGCGCGCTGGTCACCGACGCGGCGGCCGCCGGTCCGCTGTCGCGGCTGTACGTCGGCGCCGAGGTCAAGGTGCAGGCCACGCACCACGACGGCGAGAAGCTCCGCTTCACCATCGTCGAGAACGGCGGCTGAAGGGCGGCGAAGGGTGGCTGAAGGGCGCGCCTGCCTTCAGCCTTCCGCCAGCACGATGACGCGGTCGTCGGGCCCAAAGGTGACCAGCTCGCTCTTCTTCGGGCTGACGACGACGCCGTAGGCCGCGTCGGCGTCGCTCGCCTGGCGGGCGAGCTTGTAGCCGAAGGCCAGCTCGCCGCGGGCGGCGCAGGCGGCGATCAGCGTCGAGAACGTCAGCGGCGCGCCGGTCTGCACGTAGTTGCCCACCGGCCGCAGGTGGATCTCGTTGCCGGCGGGCGAGAACAGCTCGCGAAACACCAGATTCAACTCCTTGTTCTCGCTGATCTGCGTCAAAAGCAGGCTGACGAGGCGGTCGCTGACGATGAAGTCGTCGGCGCGGGTCACCTCGGCGAGCCGGCGGTTCGTCAGGTCGAGCATCTCGGAGACGATGGAGACCGGCTTGCCCGTCTTCTGGGCGATGTCGCGCAGGTGCAGCAGCGTGATGAGCGTGACGGCGTCGGCGCGTCCAGCGTCGACGCCGTCGCCGTAGCACAGGACGATCACGTGGTCGTAGGCGGTGACGTCGAGAGCATCGAGCACGCGCCGGTCGGTGGTGTCGGCGCGCTGCGCCGTCACCGTCTGGCGCACCACCGAGCCGCAGCGCGTGGCCAGCGCATCGTCGACGCCGTCGACGTCAGCGACCACGTGCACCTGCGACCCCGCCGGCACGTAGGAGTCGAGCTCATGGATGACACTCGGCCCGCGCCAGTTCCAGCCGAGGATCAACGAGCGCTCCGGCCGCGCCTCAGGGGCCGGCCGCGCGACGAACCACGCCGGGTCGGGGGCCGCCACCGACGACGACAGACGGATTGCGTCGTCGTCCTCGGCGATCACGATCAAGCGGTCGCCCGCCTGCAGCGTCGTCGTCGCCGGCGGGTTCAGTCGCGGTGCGCCGTCTCGTGGGCGCAGGCCGATCACCGCGGTGTCCTCGTGGGCGTACAAGGCCTCGCCGAACGTGCGCCCCACCAGCGACGGCTCGTCTTTGAAGTAGATTTCGACGCCGCCAAAATCGAGCAATTCCGTATACACGACCGACAGCCCCGACTGGCGGCAGGTCTGGGCGGTGATGCGCGCGATCAGGTCGCCGGCGATAACCAGCTCGAGCTCGTCGCGACCGATCATCTCGGCCACCGTCGCGTTGCGCGGATCCCGGAGCTCGGCGACCAGGTGGTACTTTGCTGTCTTTCGCTGCGGTGAATTGACGATAGCGAGGATGGCCTTCAGGACGTCGACGTCGGGGTCGTCGGGGCGGCTGCCGTCGGGGCGGTCGGGGGCGAGCACGATGATTGAGCGCGCGGTGTCGATGCTGGCGATGGCGAGGTCGTTCAGCTCCACCGGCGAGCCGCTGCGGCAGATGATCCGCGTCGTCCTCGTCGTGGCGAACCGCTCGCGCATCGCGTCGTCCATGGCGACCTTGTCGCGGTCGCCGAGGACGACGACGGCGGCGTCCTCGCGGCTGGCGTTGGCCTCGATGAGCTCGCCGATGATCGGGAAGACCTGCTCCGACCACCCGAGGATCACGGTGTGGTCGCGCTCGACGACGCGGGAGCGGCCCTTGCGCAGCTCGTGGATCCGCTCCTGCAGGCCCGACGACAGGATGCCGATCAACGTCGACAGCGTGAAGATGCCCGCCAGCGTCACCGCGAACATCAGCGCGCGAAAGCCCCAGCCCTGATCGCCGCCGACGGTGCCGGCGTCGATGGTGCGCATCAAGGCCTGCCACGCCGCCTCGCCGAACGAGAACGGCTCGCCGTCGGGCGGGCGCACGTCCCCGGCCACGAGCAGCGCGGCGGCGATGACGACGACGGCGAACGAGGCCACCGACAACCATGCGATCAGCGCGCCCGTCCCCCGCGCCAGGGTGTTGTCAAACGCGTACCGGAGTCGCTCGCGAAGCGTGAAGTCCTGCATGCCGCGTCGTTCCCACGGCAGGTGAGCGCGGCGCAACCGCGGACCGCAGGTGCCCTGCTCACGGCGGCGCGCGCCGACGTTGCGATCCGCTGCCCCGCGGCAGTCGCCGGGGGCCACGGGGACGTGGCAGGGTCCACCCATGAGTCGCGTCCTGCTTCCAGGCGTCGTCGCTGCCGTCGCGGTGATCGTCGCGGGCTCTTCGCCTGCCCACGCGCGTCGGCCCGCCGTGGCGTCGGGACCGTCGGCAACGTCGACGACGTCGGTAGCGTCGACGACGTCGGCGGCCCCGGCCCGAGCGCCGCGCGCGTCCTCGGCCTTGCCCTTCACGCACTTCGTCCTGGAAAACGGGATGGCGGTGATCCTCGCTCCGGATCACAGCGTCCCTCGTGTCCACGTCGGCCTGCGGGTGCAGACCGGCTCGGCGAGCGAGGCGCCCGGGCGCACCGGCTTCGCCCACCTGTTCGAGCACCTGATGTTCGAGGGCAGCGAGCACGTGCCCGAAGGCAAGTTCGACCAGTGGCTCGAGGCCGCCGGCGGCGACAACAACGCCTGGACCAGCGAGGACTTCACCTACTACTACGAGGAGGCGCCGGAGAACGCGCTCGACCTGGTGCTGTTCCTCGAGAGCGACCGGCAGGGGTTCTTCCTCGACAAGCTCGTGCCCAGCCTGGTCGACGGCCAGCGCGACGTCGTCAAGAACGAGCGCCGGCAGACCGGCGAGAACCGCCCCTACGGCACGGCCGAGCTCGCCGTCCCCGCGCTGCTGTGGCCCGCGGGGCACCCGTACTCGTGGCCGGTGGTCGGCTCGATGCAAGACCTGAGCGCCGCCAGCGTCGACGACGTCCGCACGTTCTTTCGGACTTGGTACGTGCCGGCCAACGCGACGTTGGTGATCGTGGGCGACTTCTCTCCCGCCGCGGCGCGCGCCGCCGTCGAGCGGTGGTTCGCCGACGTCCCCGCGCGCCCGGCGCCGCCCGCGCCCCTTCCCGCGCCGGTGACCTTCGCCGTCGAGCGCCGGGCGGTGTTCGAAGACGACGTCGAGCTGCCGCGCGTCACGCTGCTGTGGCCGTCGGAGCGGCTGTTTGGCCCCGACGACGCCGCGCTCGACCTGCTGGCCCTGGTGCTCGCCGACGGCGAGTCGTCGCGCCTGACCAAGCGCCTCGTTCACGACCTGCGCCTCGCGCAGTCGGTGACCGCGGCGCAGGAGTCGCGCGTGCGCGCCGGCCAGTTCGCCATCGAGGTCACGGCCTTCCCCGGCACCGCGTTGTCCGACGTGGTCGGCGTGGTCGACGAAGAGGTCGCCCGGCTGGTCGCCGCGGGCCCGACGCCCGACGAGCTCGAGCGCGCGAAGGTCACCGTCGAGGCTCGCCTGCTCGACGAGCTCGACTCGCTCGCCGCGAAGGCCGAGCGCGCGTCGCTGTACCACCTCGTGTTCGGCGATCCCGACGGGATGGACCGCGACCTCGCCCGCACCCGCGACACCACCGCCGTCGGCGTCGCTGCCGCCGGACGTCGCACGCTCGGGCCCGGGCGGCTCGTGCTCAGCGTTGTCCCCGATGGGCAGCTCCCCCTCGCGGTGACGAGCCCCGTACGCCCGCGAGCCGCGCTGGCCCCCGGAGGTGCGCGATGAACGACGTCGCGCCGAGGCCGTGGCGCAGCAGCCTGATCGTCACTGTGCTCGCCGGTTTGTGCGCGACCACGCCGGCCCTTGCCGGTGGCCGAGCCGTCGCCGCCGTCGACCGCAGCGCGCCGCCGCCGCTCGGCAGGCCGGCGCCGGTAACGCTGCCCGTGCCCGAGCGCTTCACGCTGAAGAGCGGCCTCCCGGTGTACTTCGTGCCGCGGCAGCGCGCGCCGCTCGTCGACGTCGTCGTCAACATCAAGACCGGCGCCCTGGACGACGCCAGTGACCGCCCGGGCGAGGCGGTGGCGCTCGCGGCGATGCTGTCGCAAGGGGCTGGCGACCGCGACGCGTTCGCGTTCTCTGACGCGGCGGCGCGGCTCGGCGCCAGCCTCGGCGCCGGCGTCGACTGGACCAGCACCAACGTCACGCTGCACGTCGCCAGCGTCCGCTTCGTCGCCGCGCTGCCGCTGCTCGCCGACCTCGTGCTGCGTCCAGTCCTGACCGGTCAGGACTGGGACCGCAAGCGCGATGAGCTGGTGGCCGACCTCGCCTACGCCCGAGACGAGCCAGCGGTCCTCGCCCGCCTCGCCGCGGCCAGGACGCTGTTTGGCACCGCTCGCATGGGGCAGCCGCTGC
>VGSZ01000121.1 GCA_016874845.1 Deltaproteobacteria bacterium | reverse complement strand
TGCGGGTCGTGCGGGTCGTGCGGGTCGTGCGGGTCGTGCGGGTCGTGCGGGTCGCGCCGCGGCTGGCGGTGCGCCGGCGGCGTCGACGCGCTATGGCCCGACGTATGAGCCCCGGCAGCCATGACGCTCTCGTTTGCGTCCCGACGTACAACGAGCGCGAGAACCTGCCCTCGCTCGTCGAGGAGCTGATCGAGACCGCGCCGGTCGACGTGCTCGTCATCGACGACAACTCCCCCGACGGCACCGGGAAGGTCGCCGACCTGCTCGCGAGGAAGCACCCGACGCGGGTCTTCGTGCTGCATCGCGCGGGCAAGCTCGGCCTCGGCACCGCCTACATCGCCGGCTTTCGCACCGGTCTGCAGCGCGGATACCGCCTGCTGCTCGAGATGGACGCCGACTTCTCGCACCAGCCGCGCTACGTGCCGACGCTGCTGCAGGCCGCCGAGGCGGCCGATCTGGTCCTTGGCTCCCGCTACGTCGACGGGGGCGGCGTCGTGAACTGGGGGTTCGGGCGGCAGCTGCTGTCGCGCGGCGGCTCGCTGTACGCGCGCACGATTCTCGACCTGCCGGTGCGCGACCTGACGTCGGGCTTCAAGTGCTTTCGTCGCGAGGTGCTTGAGGCCATCGACCTCGAGTCCGTGACCACCGCCGGCTACGCGTTCCAGATCGATCTGACCCACCGCGCGATGGGCCTCGGCTTTCGCGTGCAGGAGGTGCCCTTCGTGTTCTACGAGCGCGTCGAGGGGCGCTCGAAGATGTCCCGCGCCATCGTCGCCGAGGCCGTCACCGCGGTCTGGAAGATGCGCTTCCGCTGACGCCCATGCCGGCCCGCCTCGTCTCTCTCGACCACGACGGTCGCGCCGCCCTCGGCCTCGCCGTCGACGAGGCCCCCGACCTGCTGCCCATCGTCGTCGATCTGGCGACGCCGCGGTCGCTGGCCCGAACCGACGACCTCGTCCGCGCGCTCGGGCTCGGGCGTGGCGTCGTCACCGTCATCGACGCCACGGCGGGCCTCGGGCGTGACGCGCTGGCGCTGGCGTCCGTCGGCTTCAGCGTCACCGCCGTCGAGCGCAGCCCCCTGGTGCAGGCCCTGTGGCAGGACGCCATCGCCCGCACCGGTCTGCCCGAGCGGCTGCGCTTCGTCGCCGCCGACGCCGCGGAGTTCCTGCGTTCCGTCGCGGGCACGGCGCAGGCGCCCGACGCGGTGTTCCTCGACCCGATGTACCCGCACGGCCCACGCCGCGCGATGCCGCAAAAGGAGATGCGCTTGCTGCGCGCCGCCGTCGGTGACGACGTCGATGCAGCGGATCTGTTCGCCGCGGCGCGGGCAGCGGCGCGCCGGCGCGTCGTCGTCAAGCGGCCGAAGAGGGCGCCGCCGATGGGCGAAGGCGCCGCCCATTGCTGGACCGGCGCCTCGACGCGGCTCGAGCTGTACCTGACGTCGCCGTCGTCGCCGTGACGGCCCGTCGTCGGTGACCGCGGTTCAATCGGGGTTCTTCAGGCGGACCGAGGCCCCGGGCTGCACGGTGACTGTGCGGTCGCGACCGGCGTAGCCGCCGTAGACGCCGTCGAAGCTGTCGGGCCACGCCGCGTGCTGGGGGTGGGCCCGGCCCTGCGCGTCGGGCTTGATGCGGCAGTAGCTGAGCTCGACCTGCTCGCCGGGCTTGCCGAACACCGGCAGCGGGAACTGGATCGACCCGGCGCCGGGGTAGTGCGCGTCTTTGTCGTCCACGAACGTGTGCTGGTAGTCGCCGCTGCGGCCCACGTAGGCGATCACGCCGTCGGACGTGCCGGTGCCGCCGCTCTGCAGCGGGATTCGCACGTCCTTCTTGCTCTCGTACGCTGAGCCGCGGGCGATCACGACGATGAACTCCTCGTCGCGCACGCGCGGTGGCACGAGCGTCGTGGCGTGGGTCCACGTGTCGAACGCGACGTTCGTGCGCGCCGCGCCGGCCGGCGGCGACGACGGCTCGAAGCCGACCAGCACGTCGCGGTTCAGCTCGAGGAACGCCCGGAGCCCGGGGTCGGCCTTCACCTGCGCCTCGAGCTTCGGGTTCAGCGCGTAGAGCCGCGCCAGCGGGCTGGCGCCGGCCGGCGACGACGCCGACGCTCCGACGGTGCCGGCGCGGACGCCGTGGTTGATCGTGTTCATGCGTCGGCTCCGAGGTTCGCGGCAGAGACCAACTCTGCTGTGGTATCAAATCACTCCAATATTTGGCGAACTGCAACCATTCGACAAAGCGCGCCGCCGCGCCCGAGGACGTCCATGGCCACCGAGATCAAGGCCCACATCACCGGCACCATCTGGAAGATCAAGGCCGCGGTCGGCGACAGCATCGACGAGGGCGACACGTTGATCATCATCGAGTCGATGAAGATGGAGATGCCCATCGAGGCCCAGGACCCCGGCACGGTGAAGGAGGTCCGCTGCAGGGAAGGACAGCCGGTCACCGAGGGCGACGTCCTGATGGTCATCGACGACTGAAGGTCGACAGCGGCCGCGTCGCCCGCGCTTCAGCGGCCCGCGAACGCCGCGAGCAGATCCACCGGCGCCTCGGCGACGAATTCCTCGGCGCCGAGCCGAACGCGTGACGCATGCAGGCACTGACGCGCGCACGGCAGCCGGGCGCGCTCGTCGTCGGTGAGCGCCCGCCGTGTGAAGGCGTCGAACCAGCGGTCGCCCATCTGGTAGAGCTTGTCGCCCACGATGGGGTGACCCGCCGCGTGCAGGTGCGCGCGGATCTGATGCTGTCGACCGGTCGCGGGTGTGCAGCGCAGCAGCGTCCGTCGTCCGTCGGCGGAGACGTCGACGGGCTCGAACCGCGTGCGCGCCGGCGGTCCGGCGTCGTCGGCGACGACGCGGATGCGCACCAGACCGCGATCGCCTTGCAGGGCCAGCGGAAGGTCGACGACGAACGGGGCCGCGACCTCGCCGTCGACGACGGCGAGGTACTCCTTCTCGACGGCGCCGTGGGCGAACGCCTGCTTCCAGCGTCGTTCGGCGGCCTTGTCGTTGGCGCAGACGAGCACGCCAGAGGTCTCGCGATCGAGCCGATGGCACGGGTTTGCCGGCGTGCCCCGCCGCCGCAGCCACGCCGTCACCGTGCAGTGGAGGTAACGCGCCGACGGGTGCACGGCGAGATCGCCGGGCTTGTCGACGACGACGAGCCCGTCGCCCTGCCGCAGCACGCGTGGCTCGCCGACGAGGTCGCCGGGGGCGTCCGGCGGCAGCCGCCACACCTCGACCTGCGTCCCGCGGGGCAGCACCTCATCGACGACGGCGGCGCGCGTGGCGTCGCCGACGACGACGCGCAGGTCGCCCGCCTGCACTACGCGCAGCGCGCGGCCGAGGCCCAGCCGACGGACCTTGTGGGCCAGCACCGCCGGGGGCGTCCGACCGTCCGCATCAGGCGGCACCGCCCACCGCATCGCCACGGCCTCGGGCCGGCCCCACGCCGGTCGCAGGGCCGCGTCGTCGACCTCGCCGTCGGACTCGAGGTCGGCGGCGTCGACCGCGTTGGTCTCGTCGTCCGTCCCGTGCAGCCCGTCCGCGGTCATGGGGGCAGTGTCCCAACGCGTCATCCACGGGCAACGGGGTGCACGCCTAGATAGTGACCATCACGGTCTTTAGGAGCCCCCCCCTCATGCTTGGACCGCGCCTCGCCGCCTTCGCCTTCTCTGCCTGCTGTCTCGCCGTTGCCTGCGACGACGAGGCGCCCCAGCCCGACGGGTCGGCCGAGGGCGAGGGCGAGGGCGAGGGCGAGGGCGAGGGCGAGGGCGAGGGCGAGGGCGAGGGCGAGGGCGAAGGCGAAGGCGACGCCGACGCGGGGTTCGAGGAGCCGACGCCGGTCGGTGACCCCGACGCCGAGGACACCAACAACCGGACCCTCGACAGCGACTGCGACGGCATCTCCGACGAGGATGAATTCGGGGACGTGTGGCCGGGCGGTGCCACCACCGACCCCGCCGACTTCGACACCGACGGCGACGGCGTGCCCGACGGCGTCGAGGCCGGCCGCACCGCCGCCGTCGACGCCCGCTGTCCGTTCACGTCCCTGGACGCCGATGCGGCGACGAAGACCAACCCGACGCTCAAGGACAGCGACGCCGACTGCCTCGATGACAACTACGAGGACGTCAACCGCAACGGCCGGCAGGATCCTGGCGAGACCGACCCCACGACCCCCGACAGCGACGACGACAGGCTCGTCGACGGCGACGAGGTCGGCTGCAACCAGCTGCCCGGGCAGGGCAGCGGCGCTGGCACAGACCCGCTCGACGGCGACAGCGATGGCGACGGCGTTCCGGATGGGCTCGAGGTCGAGCTCGGGATCGACCCCACCGACGCCGACAGCGACGGTGACGGCGTCAGCGACGGGGTCGAGCTGGCGCAGGGCACCGACGCTGGGGGTGGTGCCGACGCGCTCGACACCGACCGCGACGGAATCCCCGACCTCGACGAGGTGCGCAACGGCACCGCCCCCGACCGCGCCGACAGCGACGGCGATGGGGTCGACGACGGCGACGAGGATCGCGACGGCGACGGTCTGCTCGATCCCGGCGAGAGCGCCCCGCTGCGCCTGGACACCGACTGCGATGGCCTGAACGACGGCGACGAGCGCGCCGCCGGCACCGACCCCCTCGACGACGACACCGATGGTGATTCGCTGGGCGACGGCTTCGAGCTCGGTCATACCGGGCGCGACGACACGAGCTGCGTCGGCTCCTTCGTTGGTGACGCCAACCCGGCCACCACCACCGACCCGCGCGCGCGCGACAGCGACGGCGACGGGCTCAACGACGGCATCGAGGACATCAACCGCGACGGCCGCGTCGCGCCGCCCGCACCGGGCCAGCGGCAGGAGACCGACCCTGCCGATCCCGACACCGACGGCGACGGGCTTTGCGACGGCCCCCGTGGCGTCGCCGGCGTCTGCGGGGCTGGCGAGGAGCTGAACGGCGACAACTTCACCTCGGGCAGTGAGACCGACCCGCGCGCCCCCGACACCGACAGCGATGGCGACGGCATCTCCGATACCCGTGAGGCCGAGAACGGGACCGCCACCGACCTGCCCGACAGCGACGGCGATGGGCTGTGCGACGGCGGCCTCGACGTCGCCGGCGTCTGCGTCGCCGGCGAGGACAACAACGGCAACGGGCTGCTCGACCCGGGCGACACCGATCCTCTCGACGCCGACACCGATTGCGACGCCGTGGGCGACCTCGAGGAGCTGGTCGTCGGCACCAACGTCGTCGACGCCGACAGCGACAACGACGGCCTCACCGACGGCCTCGAGCTCGGGCGCACGACCCGACCGCCGGGCACGAGCAGCTGCGGCAGCCTCGCCTTCGACGCCGATCCGGCGCCGGCCACCAACAGCGACCCGCGCCGCGCCGACAGCGACGGCGACGGGATCACCGACGGCCTCGAAGACCGTGATCGCGACGGCGCGTTCGACGCCGGGGCCGCGCCGCGCGAGACCTTCGTGGGCGATCCGGACAGCGACGATGACGGCCTGTGCGATGGTCGCCTGACCGTCGTCGGCGTCTGCGTCAGCGGCGAGGACCGCGACGGCGACGGACGGCTCGACGTCGGCGAGACCGATCCGCTGGTCGGCGACTTCGACCGCGACCGCGACGGCCTGCGCGCCCACGAGCCGCGCCGCGCCGACGACATCGACCCCGACGACTTCGATCCCGACGTCGACGGCGACGGGCTGTGCGACGGTGCCGTCGCTGTGGACAACCGCAGTGCCTCGCCGCCGGGGATCCGACCCCGCGCGTGTCTGGCCGGCGAGGATCGCAACGGCGACGCCGTGGTCGCGGTGAGCGAGACCGACCCGCGGGTGCCCGACACCGACTGCGACGGCCTCGCCGACGGCGGCGAGGGGACGCTCGGCACCAACCCGTTGCTGCGCGACACCGACAACGACGGCCTGCCCGACGGCATCGAGCTCGGGAGGGTCGTGTCCCTCGTGTGTCCCGCGGGCGCTCGCTCGCCGGTGGACGCCGACCCGACGCGGACGACGAACCCGCTGTCGAGTGACAGCGACGGCGACGGGGTGCTCGACGGTATCGAGGACGCGAACCGCGACGGCCGCACCGCGCCGCCGCCGCCGCTCGACCCGGTGCGCGACGCCGCGTTGATTGTCGCCGGCGCCAACGCCTACGAGACCTATCCCGACGAAGCCGACAGCGACGACGATGGGTTCTGTGATGGTCCGGTCGCTGTCCTTGCCGCGGCCTGCGTCGTCGGTGAGGACCTGAACGGCAACGGTCGCAGCGACCGCGGCGAGACCGATCCGCGCGTGGCCCAGCGCGACGACGACAGCGACGGCGTCCGCACGCCGGCCGATCCGAACGACGCCGACCCCGACACCGACGACGACGGCCTGTGCGACGGCGCGGTGGCGGTAGGCGCCGTCTGCGTCGCTGGCGAGGACCTCGACCGGGATGGCGTGGTCGACGTCGGCGAGACCGATCCGCGCCGCGCCGACGCCGACTGCGACTCGCTGAACGACCGCGAAGAACGCACGCGCGGCACCAACCCGGCGTTCGCCGACACCGACGGCGACGGTGTCGTCGATGGCGTCGAGTCCGGCAAGACGACCCGCTCGGACTGCGTCACGTCACCGCTCGACGCGAATGCGGCCACCACGACCAACCCGTTGCTGCGCGACAGCGACGGCGACGGCCTGAACGACGGCGTCGAGGACGCCAACCGCAACGGCCGCGTCGACGCGCCGACGGCGCTCGCCAACGAGACGGACCCCGGCGACCCCGACACCGACGACGACAGCCTGTGCGACGGCCCGGGCGTCGTGGCCAACGTGTGCCGCGCCGGCGAGGACATCAACAAGAACGGCCGCACGGACGCCACCGAGACCAATCCCAATGTCCCTGACGTCGACACCGACGCCGACGGCCTCAGCGACCCCGACGAACGGGCGCGCGGCATCGATCCTGCCGACCCCGACAGCGATGACGACGGCCTGCTCGACGGGCGCGAGGTCACGGTGACCAACACCGACCCGACGAGCCCTGACAGCGACTGCGACGGCTTGAGCGACGCCAGCGAGATCGCCGCGGGCACGAACCCGCTGGTGGTCGACAGCGATGGCGATGGGATCACCGACGGCGTCGAGACGGGCACCCGCTGCCTGACGACCCCGCCGCCGCTGCAGACCGCGACGACGTGCGGTGCGCGCTGCGTCCGCGACGAGGACACGACATCGCGCACCGACCCGCTGGCTCCCGACAGCGACGGCGACGGTGTCCTCGACGGTGCCGAAGACGGCAACCAGAACGGCCGCGTCGACAGCGGCGAGCTGAACCCGGCGAACCGCGGCGACGCCAACGCCGCCGACCAGAGCGCCTGCGGCACCGCCAGCCTCCGCCGAGTCAAGCTCGTCGAGCGCGCCGACACCACCGCCGACCTCGTCCTCGCGGTGCCCGAGGACTTCCCCGACGACCGCATCGCCACCGTCGTCGACGGCGCCGGCGCGACGGTGGGCGCGACGGTCTTCGACCCGGTCAAGCAGGTCGCGGGCGTGGCGATGAAGGTCGCGCTCGAAGGCGACGGACCGGCCGCCAAGATTCAGGGCGCGTTGAACGACCTGCTGAACGGCGCCCTCGGTGACGTCGGCGCGCTCACGGTGCGGTCGTTCCGCTCGTGGGACGGCTTCGACGCCGCGCTGGGCACGCTGACGTGGAGCGACGCGGATGCAAACGACACCACGGGCAAATCCCTCCGCGACATCGTGACTGCGCTGGGTGCCTCGGTGCCGACGCTCGCCGGCGGCGCCGACAAAGGCCCGTACACGCTGCAGGTCGAGGTCATCGTACGGTCGCCGACGTCGACGCTGCTGGTGATGGCGATGGCGCGCGCCGAGAGCGTCGCCGCCGACGAGCCGACGCTCTTCCGGGTTGACGACCTTGCCAACGGCTCGGCGCTGGCGCAGTTCGGCGACGACACCGGACCGCAGTGCGATCGATTCCGCGTGCAGGAGGCGCAGAAGATCGACTTCGTCATGGTCGTCGATAACTCGGGTTCGATGAGCAACGAGCAGGCCGCCGTCGCCACCGCTGCCACGGAGATCGGTCGGCAGCTTTCGGCGTCGACGGTGAATTGGCGCATCGCCGCGATCAGCAGCGACACCGACGCGCTGGCCAACGACGCCGTTCTTGAATGGGGTGCGTGCGACCAGCCCCTCGACCGGCGCACGGCGATCACGTCGATCGACGACGGGCTCGGCAGCGTGGTCGTGATCACCGCGCCCGGACATTCGTTCACCAGCGCCGACATCACGAACAACTCGTTGATCGTCGTCGGCGACGTCGACGCCAACGGCGCGACCTACAACCGCGTCTACACGATCGCCGAGCTGACCGCGACGACCATCACGACGCGCGAGCTCGATCCGGGCGGCGCCACCGAGAACGACGTCGTCATCACCGGCCGCGGCTTCGTCGCCAACGCCTGCGCGGCCAGCAACAGCCTGGTGACCGCGCAGCTCGCCTACTGTCCGTTCACGACGAACTCCGCGGTGTTCAACGCCTGCATCAGCGACTACGGCATCGACGGCAGCGGCGCCGAGAACTTCTTCCGGCCGCTGGCGTGCGTGCTCGGCCTGCCCGCCGCCGGCGACGGCATCACCACCAACCTCCTGCCCGCCGGCCCGTCGGTCGGGGTCGCAGCCATCGACGACAACGGCGCGCCGGTGCTCCTGAACGGCGTGCAGCAGGCCACCGTCGTGATCACGACCACCACGCCGCACGGTCTGCAGGTCGGCGATCCGTTCGACGTCCTCGGCGTCGACCCCGTGCCGGCCGTAGTCGGGGTGACCTACAACGCGTCCTACTACATCGTCGGCGAGGTGCTGTCGCCGACGCAGCTGCGCTCGCTGCAGCCCGACCCGCGCAACAACGACGACACCGCGGTCGTCAACCGCGGCAGCATCCGTCGCAGTCCCGCCGTCGGGGGGGCCGCCGACGGCGACGCCTGCGGGCGCAGCCAGGCGTTCGCGCCCTACACCGGCGGGACGCTCACCTACGCGGCGGCGCCGCCGAGCTTCCGCTTCTTGCCGCGCAGCCTGAACGACCCACGCAAGCTCCGCACCGGGGCGAAGATGGTCGTGATCTTCCTGACCGACGCGTCCGAGCAGTCTGATGGTCGGTACAACGCCGTGCGCGCCGGGTCGCCGGTGGCCGAGCAATCCATCCCGACGTGGACATCGATCTTCAGCAACATTGACGACCTCGGCACGCCGGAGTCGCGGCCCTTCTTCGGCGCGATCCTCTGCCCGGTGGGCGCCAACTGCAGCGACGACACGCAGAACGGTCGCTTCAGCAAGTTCCTCTCCGACATGGGCGGCATCGAGGCCGTGCTGCCCGCCGACAGCGACCCCGAGCAGGCGCGCAAGGTCGCCAACGCCATCCGGCAGATCCTGCAGGCCTCCATCGCCGAGGCGTCGCCCTACGTCCTCACCAAGGCGCCCATCTCGGCGTCGCTCAAGGTCGCGTTCGATCCGCGGGTGTCGACGTTTGGCTCGTGCAACAAGGCCGACGTGCCGCGCAGCCGCGCAGCCGGCTTCGACTACGACGGCCCGACCAACTCGATCCAGTTCTTCGGTGACTGCCGACCGACGTTCGATCAGGCCAACATCGGGCAGCCGATCGCCGTCAGCTATCGCTACTGGCTCGAAGACAGCGTCGAACCCGACGGCAACGAAGACCCCTGCGCCAGTTGTGGTGACCCGCTCGTCTGCGTCGACGAACAGTGCGTCTGCCCGTCGGACTGCGGCAGCGGCGGCCTCGGCGCCAATGAGACCTGCGACGCGGCGACCTGCACCCGCCAATGCCTGCCCGACTGCGGCGGCTGCGACGCGGGGTTCGCCTGCAACCTCGACGTGTGCCAGTGCGAGTGCCCTGGCTGCAACGGGACGCGCCCCAGCGACGCCTTCGAGTGCGATCTGACGACGTGCGAGTACGCGTGCCTGGCCTGCCCGGGCGACCCACCGGGGCCGTTCTCCGAGTGCAACCTTGCGACCTGCGAGTGGGACTGCCCCGACTGCAACGTCGCCGCCGGTGAGGTGCCACCCAACCAGTTCTGCAACACAAACACCGCCGTGTGCGACGTCGAGTGTCGCGCCGACTGCGGTGGATGCGACGCGCCGTTCTCATGCGACACGACCTCGTGCGCCTGCACGTGCGAGTCGTGCCCGGGCGTTCCGCCGGGTTCGGGCTTTGCCTGCAACGTCAACCGCTGCGCCTACGAGTGTGCCGAGTGCCCTGCCGACGAGCCCCACGGGCGAAACGCCCTCTGCGACAGCGCGACCTGCGCGTGGCGCTGCGATGGCTGCGGCGGCGACCAGCTGCGTGCGAACTTCTTCTGCAACACCAACGTCGACGTCTGCGACGCCGAGTGTCTGCCCGACTGCGGCGGCTGCCGCGGCGCAAGCGTCTGCAACCAGGACACGTGCGCCTGCGACTGCCCCGCCGACTGCGGCGGGCCGCCGCCGCGCGACGGCATGGTCTGCAACATCGCGACCTGCGGCTACGAGTGCCCGACGCCGCCCGCGGGGAGCGTGCCGCCGGGGCCGAGCTTCGCGTGGGACCCGGCGACGTGCGAGTTCCGCTGCCCCGATGACTGTGGCGGCGGCAGTTCGCCGGGCCCCAACGCGGTCTGCGATCAGGCGACGTGCGAGTTCCGCTGCCCCGCCGACTGCGGCGGCTGCGACGGCGCCGCCGAGTGCAACCTGGCGACGTGCGCCTGCGAGTGCCCGGCGGACTGCGGCGCGCCGTCTCCGTCGCCCGACTTCACCTGCAACGCCACGACCTGCAGCTACGAGTGCAACGCCCTGCCGTCGCGTCCGCCGCCGAGCGGCAACCTGTCCTTCACGTGGGACAGGACGACGTGCTCGTACCAGTGTCCGGCGGACTGCGGCGTGGGCGTGCTCGCGCCCACCGAGCGCTGCAACCGCAAGACGTGCACCGTCGAGTGTCGTGCTGGCTGCGGCGGCTGCGGCTTCGGCGAGGTGTGTGATCAGGCCTTGTGCGCCTGCGTCTGTGAGGAGAACGCGACCTGCGCCGCCGGCTTTGTCTGGGATCCCGAGGCCTGCGGCTGCACGTGCGACCTGCAGCAGGCGTGCGGGCCGACGCGCGTGTTGAACCCCGACACCTGCGCCTGCGAGTGCGGCGTCGACGCGCGCGGCAACGTCAACTGCAACAACGCCTGCGGCGGGACCACCCCGATCTGTCAGCAGTCGCTATGTGCCTGCCGCGAGCTCGAAGGCTGACGGCGTCGCGGTCAACCCGGTGCCGGGCAGGGCCCCGGCACCGGGTTGACCGCGGCGCCGTCGTCGACGACACCGCCACCATGACGACGCATCCCGCGAAGACGTTTTCCGACCAGCTGGCCCTCCTCAAGAAGGGCGGCGCCGACGGCTACCACGGCAAGAACGCGGAGCAGGGCAAGCTGTTCGCGCGCACGCGCATCGAGCGGCTGTGCGATCCCGACTCGTTCGTCGAAGACGGCGCCTTCGCCAACTGCCTCGCCGGTGACCTGCCGGCCGATGGCGTGATCACCGGCATCGGTCGCGTACACGGGCGCGACGTCGCGATCATGGCCAACGACTCGACGGTCAAGGCGGGGTCGTGGGGTGCGCTCACTGTCGAGAAGATCATCCGGATTCAAGAGTCCGCGATGCGTTACCGCATCCCGATGCTCTATCTGGTCGACAGCGCCGGCGCGCGGATCACCGACCAGATCGAGATGTTCCCCGGTCGTCGACACGCTGGCCGCATCTTCCACAATGAGGTGAAGCTTTCGGGCTTCGTGCCGCAGGTGTGCCTGCTGTTCGGGCCGTCGGCCGCGGGCGGCGCCTACATCCCGGCGTTCTGCGACGTCGTCTTCATGGTCGACAAGAACGCGAGCATGTACCTCGGCTCGCCGCGCATGGCCGAGATGGTGATCGGCGAGAAGATCTCGCTCGACGACCTTGGCGGCGCGCGCATGCACACGTCCGAGTCCGGCTGCGGCGACTTCCTGGTCAAGTCCGAGGACGAGGCGCTGCAGCAGTGTCGCGAGTGGCTCACGTACTTTCCGCAGCGCGCCGGCGAGAAGCCGCCCGTCGCCGGCGGCAGGTCGCCGAAGAAGTCGCGCGCCGTCGACGACATCGTCCCCGCCGACGAGAAGACCATGTTCGACGTCAAGGAACTCATCGAGGCCATCGTCGACGAGGGCTCGTTCTTCGAGGTCAAGAAGCGCTTCGCGCCCGAGCTCGTCACCGGGCTCGCCCGCATCGACGGCCGCGTCGTCGGCGTCGTCGCCAACCAGCCCAAGCAGAAGGGCGGCGTCTTGTTCGTCGACTCCGCCGACAAGGCCGCGCGCTTCTGTTTCCTCTGCGACGCCTTCGAGATCCCGTTGCTCTTCCTGTGCGACGTGCCGGGCTTCATGATCGGCTCGAAGGTCGAAAAGGACGGCATCATCCGCCACGGCGCCAAGATGTTGGCGGCGATGTCCGAGGCGACGGTGCCGCGCATCTGCGTGGTCGTGCGCAAGGCCTATGGCGCCGGGCTGTATGCGATGAGCGGACCGGCCTTCGAGCCCGACGTCACCATCGCGCTGCCGCAGGCGTCGATCGCCGTCATGGGGGCCGAGGCCGCCGTCAACGCCGTCTACTTCAACAAGATCCAGGCGCTGCCCGAGGCCGAGCGTCCCGCCTACGTCGAGAAGCTCCGCGCCGAGTACCGCGAGCAGATCGATCTGCGAAAGCTCGCCGCCTCGCTCGTCGTCGACGCCATCGTGCCCGGCGCGGCGCTGCGCGCCGAGCTCGTCCGACGTCTCGCCTACATGGAGTCGAAGGCCGACGAGCGAATCAAGAAGAAGCACTGCGTCTATCCGGTCTGAGCAACGGGCCTCGTTCGCCGTCGTTCAGCCCAAGGTCGGCAGCGTGAAAGGCTCTCGTCCATGATCTCCGCCTTGTGCCTCGCCTGGGCCATGGCCGCGCAGCTGTCGGCCTCGCCATCGACGACCGCGGTCGAAGCACCGTCGCCGGCTGCGTCGCCGCCGACGATGTTGGTGCTCGACGTCACCGGCGGCGAGCTCGCCGCCCCCACGCGCACGGCGCTCGCCGAGTCGCTCGGGCTGTTGCTCGCCCGCCGGCTCGACGTCGAGGTGTTCACCGCCGCGTCGCTGCGCGATCGCGTGGGGCTGGCGGTCGACCAGCAGCTCGCCGGCTGCGACGCCGCGGCATGCATGGCCGAGGTCGCCGACGCCCTCGGCGCCCGCTACGTCGTGTTCTCGCGCATCGTCGCGCTCGGCGGCGATCGGGTGCTGCGCGTCGAGGTGTTCGACAAGAGCGCCGGCCGCGCGGTGGCGTTGGCCACGGGCAAGGGCGGCGACGGGAACTCCCTGGCCCCGCGCCTGCCGGGCGTCGTCGACGACCTCGTCGTGGCGGGGGCTGGGGCGCTGCCCGTGCGCGCGAAGGCCCTCGCCGTGGCCGTCCCGACGGGCAAGCCGTCGCCGTGGGTCTCGACCGGGTTGGCGGTGGGCGGCGTGGGTCTCGGCGGGCTCATCGCCGGCGGGCTCGTGTTTGTGCTGGCGAACGACCACATCGCCGGGGTCAACGACGCCGCTGACGCCTACCGGCGCAGCCCGGACAACGCGACCGCCAAAGGCGTGATCGCGGCGCGCGGTGACCTGCCCGAGCCGTCCTCATTCCTCTGGGCTGCGCTGGTGGCTGTGCAGGGATCGTCGGGGCGGCGGCGACGCTGGTGGGCGGCGGCATGGCGATATTCGGCGCCGTGAACCCCGCCGACGACGCGGAGGCGCAATGAAGACACGGCGTTGGCTGATGGCGTGCGCGTGGTGGGCGTTGCCGGGGTGCCAGCTCGGGGCTGGCGAGCCGTGCCTGTCCACCGTGGAGTGCCAGAGCGATCTCGAGTGCGTCGTCGTGTCGCTGGACACCGGTCCGGCGTCGACGTGCCTGCCGCGGCTTGCCCGTCGCGAACCGGCGCAGTGCGTTGACGAGTGCAGCGCCCTCGACTCGCCGTGGCCGGTGGAGGCCGCGTGCGTCGACGGCGCCTGCGCCTGCGACGTCGACGCCTTCGGGTGCGAGGCGGTGTCGGGGACGCTGGACCCGAAGCTCTTCCTCGTCGACCCGGCGACGTGCCTCTGCCGCGCCGTGGGCGAGGGCGATCCCTGCGAGACGAACCGTTGTCCTGGGGGCCTGGGGTGCGTCGACGGGCGCTGCCGGGCAGGGTGACAGTGGCCGCGTCGATCGCCTTCGCTGCCGTCAGCCTGGTGTGGACCCTCGTCGACGCGCCGGACCCGGCGAGCAGCCCGGGTGAAACGCCGACGGCGTCTGCACGACACCCGGCTAGCAGCCTGCGGTGAAAATGGCCGCAGGCCGT
>VGSZ01000120.1 GCA_016874845.1 Deltaproteobacteria bacterium | reverse complement strand
GCGCTGCTCGACGCGCGCCAGGCGCGCGTCGAGTCCATCGAGGACAGCGCGGGCCACGGCCCGGGCCGCCAGCGGCGACGACGACAGCGACGACGACCACGACAGCGCCCCGGGCGACGCTTGCGGCTCGACGCCGCCGAGGATCGCGAGGGTGTGCAGACAGACCGGCCGCGCGACGTCGATCCCGCGCGCCAGCAGCCAACGGAGGGCCGGCTTCGCGTCGGCGAAGGCGACGACGCGATCGCGGTCGCGCAGCGCGCGGGCGAGCAGCGCGCGGCCGGCCGCGTCGAGGAGCACCACCGCGTCACCATCGAGCGCGGTGACGACAACGGCGCCGGCGCCATCATCGGCGCGGCACGGCGCGACGGCGACGAGCGAGCGGGACCAGAGCAGCGTGGCGGGGTCCATCGCTCAGCGGAAGCAAAGCTCGACGCGATCGAGTCCGGTGCCGGTGCGATCGCCGCCAGGATCGCCCGCGGCGCCGACGACGCGATTGAAGCCGAAGAACCAGAAGCGATCGGGGGCATCGGTCTGGGTGGCGTCGCCGCAGTCCGGCGGGTCGAGGCGGAACGACGACGGCCCGTTCATCGTCCCCTCCACCACCGGGCCCTGAACGGAGCCGAACAACTCGAGCAGCTGGTCCTCGACAACGGCGTGAAAGGTCGAGCAGCCCGTCGCCGGCAGGGCCAACGAGAACGCCTCGGCGGTGGGTCCAAGGTCGCTGCGCCAGGCGGACAGCGTCGGCCCGACGGTGAACAGCTCGGCGTCGTAGCAGCTCGGGGCGAAACCCTGCTGCGCGAGCGCGGGGGGGGTCACCGGGGCGTCGCCCCCGTAGCCGTCGGAGGTCGGCGTGTCGGCCAGATGGAAGCTGTACCCGGTGGGGTCGCAGACGGTGACGTCGAGCAGCGCGCCGGCGATGTCAGCACCGACCGCCAGCCGCAGCGAGCCGGTCATCTCGACGTCGGTGCCGTTGTCGCAGGTCAGCCGGTTGGTCGCGCGGGTCGCGGTGCAGCGCAGCGCGCAGCCCGCCACCGCCACCGTCGTCGCCGACGTCGCCACGCCCCCCGGCCCCGTGCAGGCCAGCGTGTAGACGGTGTCCTCGGCCGGGCGCGCGCGGCGCTCGCCCTGCACGCCCACGGCGCCGAAGCCGGGCGAAAGCGTGCAGCCGGTGGCGTGCGCGGACGAGAACTGCAGCGTCGTCGCCAGACCGACGCGCAGCGATGACAACGAAGCGACGAGCGTGGCCGTGGGCGGCGGGGCTGGCTCGCCCTCGCCCTCACCGGCGTCACCTTCACCTTCACCTTCACCTTCACCTTCACCTTCACCTTCACCTTCACCTTCACCTTCACCTTCACCTTCACCTTCGCCTTCACCTTCAGCCTCACCCTCGCCTTCACCGCCGGCCGCGGCCACGCAGGCGCCGGCGACGCAAACCTCGTCGGCGGCGCACTCGGCAGAGATGCGGCAGGCGCGCCCGCGGCCGACGGGCTCGGCGTCGTCGCAGGCGATCAGCGTGCCCACGAGCGAGCCGACCACCAGCCAAAGGAGCGCGACGCCGGCCACCGGACCGAGCGGGCCGGCAAGAACGCGCTCCCCTGCACCCACGGCGACGGCAGAGCGCGCGGCGACGGTAGTGAGTGCCGACATGAGCTTCACCTCTTGCACGTCCCCTCGAAGGCGACGTGCAGCTCGTCGATGCCGAGGCTCAGCTCGACGGCGAGCTCCTTGTCGGACCGCTTCTCGAAGGCGAGCTTCTCCTTCGCCGGCTTGCCCCGCTGCGCGCCCTCGCCCGACCAGGCGAAGCGCTCGCCGACCCACCCCATCGACGTCGACGACAGGAAGCCGCCCTGGGTCGTGGCGCCGTTGCGCACCAGACCGCCCTTCGCCCGCGACCAGCCCCACAGCTCGCTCGTGGCGATCGGGCGGGCGCCCTTCGCCTTGGCGACGAGCTCGGTGCGCACGGCCAGCCAGCGGTTGCCGAGGTCCTTCTTGACGCTGAGCGACAGCGTCGTCGGTGCGTCGACGCTGAACTCGGTGGACGACGTGCCCGTGCACCGCCAGGTCCCGACGAAGATCTTCAGCGCCTCGTCCTGCTCCGGCGGCACCGATGAGTCGTCGACCCCCTCGTCGCCGGCGTCGCCGCTGCCGTCCTTGGGGGTCACGACCGGTCCGTCCTGCGCACGGGCCGAGGGCGCGGCGACGAGCGACGCGGCGGTCAGGGCGAGGGCGACGGCGAAGGCGGAGGAAGACTTCATGGCGACAGCGTGCGGCCGCCGCGCGGCGTCGTCAACCAGCGCATGATCATGCGCGACGGTGGCCGCGCCGAGGACGGCGCCCGGTGACAGGCTCCCGTAGCCGGCGTAGCAGCGCGTACGTTCGCACCGTGGAGGTCTCGCTTGTTCCGTCGTCGGCTGTCGCCATGCTGCTCCTTCGTCGTCGCTGCGGCTCTAGGCGTCGCCAGCGCCGCCACGCTGCCCGCCTGCCAGACCGAGCAGAAGATCGCGCCCGTGGTCGCGGCGGCGCCGCCGCCGCCGCCGCCGCCGCCGCCGCCGCCGAAGCTCGACGCCATCCCTCGCCTCGAGTTCAACCGCCGCGCCGCCGAGCGCGCGCTGCCGCTGTTCTGGATCAAGGACGACAACAAGGACGGCGCGCTCGACCCCGCCGAGCTGGCGCCGCTGTGGGGCCGCCCCGCCTTCGCCGCCGTCGACGACAAGGGCGCCTTCACCGCCGACTTCCGCGCCATCTACGAGACATTGAAGGCGCCGCAGTCGATCGAGGGCCTCGCCCCCGACGAGAAGGCCCGCCGCGAGGCGGTGCTCGCCGAGCTGGCCCAGGGCCGCCCGACGCTCGTCGCCACGACGCTGACGACAGCCGAAGACAAGGCGGTCGTGAAGCACGTGCTCGCGGCGGCCTCGCTGGTGGAGGCGCTGCACGGCCAGCAGAACGGCGTCGGCGCCCTGGCGGCGCAGATCCCCGCTGACGACACCGCGTCGCGGTGGCTGTTCTTCCGCAACCAGGGCCCCTTCTGCGAGGCGCCGAAGACCGAGAAGGACGCAAGCTGCAGCGCGCTGCCGTCGAAGCCCACCAAGGTGTCGGGCATCTACCCGGCGTCGATCCAGACCGACCCGAAGTTCTGCGAGGTCCTCGAGAAGCGCAAAGACGAAAAGACCCTGCTGAGCCCGTTCGTCGTCGTGCGCCACAAGGCGGGCGGCAAGGCAGAGGGCAAGGCCGCCACCGACGACCTCGAGGCGGTGCCCTACAACGTGGTCTGGGCTGACGAGATGAAGGCCATCAGCGCTGAGCTGAAGGTCGCCGCCGGCGCCATCACCGACCCCACCGAGGCCGCGTTCAAGGCGTACCTGCAGGCCGCCGCGCAGGCCTTCGTCGACAACGACTGGTTCAAGGCCGACCTCGCGTGGAAGGCGATGACCGCGGCCAACAGCAAGTGGTACCTGCGCATCGGCCCCGACGAGGTCTACTTCGAGCCGTGCAGCCGCAAGGCCGGCTTCCACGTGTCGTTCGCGCGCATCAATCAAGAGTCGCTGGCGTGGCAGAAGAAGCTCGACCCGGTGAAGAAGGACATGGAGGGCGCGCTCGCCGTCCTGGCCGGCGCGCCGTACAAGGCCCGCGACGTCGGCTTCCAGCTGCCGGACTTCATCGACATCGTCGTCAACGCCGGTGACTCGCGGCCGGCGCTGGGCGCCACCATCGGCCAGTCGCTGCCCAACTGGGGCCCGGTGGCCAAGAGCGGCGGCCGCACCGTGGCCATGACCAACCTGTACACCGACGACGACAGCACGGCGGCGTGGCTCGAGCAGGTGGGCTCGGTCTACTGCAAGGCGACGATGGATCAGGTCGACCCCGACCCGAAGCACGGCACCCTGTCGACGGTGCTCCACGAGGCGGCCCACAACCTCGGCCCGGCCCACGAGTACAAGGTCAAGGGCAAGACCGACGATCAGGTCTTCGGCGGGCCGCTGGCGAGCACGCTCGAGGAGCTGAAGGCGCAGACCGCGGCGCTGTATTTCGCCGAGTGGCTCGTCGACAAGAGCCTGCTGACGCGCGCCGAAGCCGACAAGGCCCACCTGCGCGACGTCGCCTGGGCCTTCGGCCACATCGCCCAGGGCATGAAGAACGCCGAGGGCAAGCCCAAGCCCTACTCGCAGCTCGCCGCGATCCAGATGGGCTTCCTGAACGACAAGGGCGCGCTCGTCTGGAAGGAGGCCGACAAGGCCGCCAATGGTGCCGACGTCGGCTGCTTCGACGTCGACCTGGCGAAGTGGAAGCCCGCCGTCGACGAGTTGGGCAAGATCGTGCTCGGCATCAAGGGCCGCGGCGACAAGGCGCTGGCCGAGAGGATCCGCGACCGCTTCGTCGAGGACAAGGGCGCGGGCGCCGCGTGGGCGAAGCTGCGCGGCACGATCCAGGAGCGCTGGCTGCGCGCGCCCAAGGCGAGCTTCGTCTACTCCGTCGTCGAGCGCTGAGGCGCTTGCGCGGGAGCAAGAACAAAGACGGGGGCGAGCGATTGCCCTTGTTGTCGTCTGGGCGCGCAGGGGCTGAGCTCAGGTGGCGGAGCGAGAGGGATTCGAACCCTCGATACCCTTGCGGGTACGCCAGATTTCAAGTCTGGTGCCTTCAGCCACTCGGCCATCGCTCCGCCGTCGCTTGTAGCGCCAGTCGGCACCGACGTCGACCCCGCCTTCAACCCCGCCGTGGACCAACGAGGGTGAGGCCGCGCGCGCGTCACTTCGTCTTGAACTCGTAGACGCCGTCCCAGTTCGCAGGCGGCGGCTCGTGGCGGAAGTGGTCGATGCGCTCGAGATAGAGGTCGCTCGGCGGGTCGCTGCCGCCTCGGGCGGCGATGGCGGCCTTGAACTTTGTCTCGGCGGCGTCCCACTGCTGGGCCTGGTACAGCCGCAGCCCGTCCTCGAACGACTGCACGACGACCGCCATCGACGGCGGCAGCGGGCCCTTGCCGCTCACCTCGTAGATGTTCACCGGCTCCTTCTTGCCCTTGACCCGCACGGCGTCGAGCCAGCGGCCGTGGATGGCCTCGCCGCTGACGATGATGTGCGTGCCGTAGTTCTTGTTGGTGCCCTCGAGCCGCGAGCCGAGGTTCACGTTGTCACCGAGCAGCGTGTAGTTGCGCATGCGCGCCGAGCCCATGAAGCCCACGCGCATCAGGCCCGAATTCAGGCCGATGCCGATGTCGATCTCGGGCTTGCCCTCGGCGCGCCACTTCGCCTTCAACTCGTCGAGCTTCTCGAGCATCTCGACGGCGGTGACGCAGGCCCGCTTCGCGTGGTCCTTCTGCTCGAGGGGCGCTCCCCAGAACGCCATGATCGCGTCGCCCATGTACTTGTCGAGAGTCCCCTCGTGCCGGATGAGGATGTCGGTCATCGGCGTCAGGTACTCGTTCAGGAACTGCGTCAGGCCCTCGGGGCTCAGCTTCTCCGACATCGTCGTGAACCCGCGGATGTCCGAGAACATCACCGTCAGCTCGCGCTCGGCGCCACCGAGGCCCGCGAGCGCCGGGTTCACCAGCAGCTGGTCGACGACGGTGGGCGCGAGCACAGTCGAGAACTCTTCCTTCAGGCGGGCCTTCTCGCGGCCGGTGGTCAGGTAGCCCCACGCCGTGATGCCGGCCCACGTCGTCGACATCTGCAAGAGCAGCGGCACGTCGTAGAACCAGCGCCCCTGCGCAAACAGGATGTTCCAGTCGACGAACCACCAGGCGCCGAGCGACGCCGCCAGGAAGACGACGCCGGCGGCGACGGGCAGGCGCGGCAACAGCAGCCCGAACAGCAACGCGACCACGAGGCACAGCAGCATCTCGGCTTGAACGTGCAGCGCCGGCCGCTTCAGCGCCTTGCCGTCGATCATGTTCTGCACCGCGGCGGCGTGGACCTCGGTCCCCGGGACGTTGGGAGAAAACGGCGTCACCCGCTGATCGAAGGTGCCGATGGCGGTGACGGCGACGAGCACGACCTTCTTCTCGACGAGCTTGCGCAGCGTCGCCAGATCGACGGCGCGCTCGCCACACTGCGCCTCGCGATCCTTCTGCGCCTCGGACAGCGGCTGCCCCACGGGCGGGAGGTCGGCGCAGAACACGTCGGACAGCGGCACGCGCGGGAACACGCCGCGCTGCTCGTCGGGCAGGCCCGGATCATTGGGGCCGCCGGGACCGTAGTAGTTCACGAGCAGACGCCCGATCAGATCGACGGGCACCTCGACGATGGCGCCGCCGTCGCCGGGGAAGCCGACGCGGGCGAAGCCGGACTTGTAGAAGCCGTCGGCAAACAAGAGCGGGTTGGCGCCGAAGTAGGCGGCGGCCGCCGACATCGACAGCGCCGGCAAGAAGGTCTCGCCGACGCGAAACACCACCGGCTGGCGACGCAGCACGCCGTCGGGGTCGACATAGGCCGAGAAGAAGCCGACGTTGCTGGCGACGTCGAGGAACCCGGGCTGCGGCAGCACGAGCTCGCCGGTGGCCTCCACCGCGCGCAGGTCGCTCGGCTTGCCGCCCTTGTGCACGTCGAGGGACGCGACCTTCGCCTCGGCGCCGGCGTTCGGGTCGGCGAGCTCGGTGAGCTTCCAGCCGAAGCCGTACTCGCGCAGCAGGAACGTGTCGAGGCGCTCGAGGTCGGCGGCGTGGTCAGCGACGGAGCGCGGGCGACCGTCTTCAGCGACGATGTTGATCACCGCGCCCTGCACAACATTGCTCGAGTGCTCCTCGAACGCCGCCGCCAGCCGCGCGTCGCCGTCGGTGGCGTGCTGAAAGCGATCCTCGATGGCCTTCGCCGCCAGCGCCACCTGCGCGAGCTCGGCAGGGCCCGCCGGCGTGCCCTCGCTCGCCGCCACCGCCAGCTGTCCGGCGGTGGCGGCCAGCTGCGCGTCGTCGAGCATGGCGCCGATCTTCACGGTGTTCGCGTGGTCGATGCCCACGGGGTCGGCGAAGACCATATCGAACGCCACGACCTCGGCGCCGGCGGCCCGCAGGTTGTCGATGATGGTCGCGTAGTTGCGACGATCCCACGTGCCCCAGCGGCCGAAGGCGCGGATGGTCTTCTCGTCGCCGGCGGCGATCACGACCTGCGGATCGACGTCGACGCGGCCGCGCCAGCGGAACTTCAGGTCGAGCAGCTTCTGCTCGAAGCCCAGCAGCGGCGACGACTCGAGGTTCTTGATTGGCTCAAGGTACGTGTACACCGCCGCGAGCAGGCCGAGGGCCAGCGACAGGACGAGAGGCACGTGCTTCTTCATCGATCCCCCACACCAACGGCGTCTCCGGCGGCGTGAATGAGCCCCAGCCGCTCCAGCGCGCGCCACGACGCCGGCGCCGTCGCTCGGTCGAGGGCGCGCAGCGCCCGCAGGTGCCAGACGAGCCGCTCGACGGCATCGGCGTCGGCGACGTCGTACCAGAAGGGCAGCAGGTGCGGTGGCTCGGGCAGCCGCGCCGCGAGCAGGCCGAGCGTCTGCGGGCACGACCAGTCACCGCCGGGCAGCGCGACCGGCGCAGCGCGCTGCACCCCAAGCAGCCAGAGCCCGCCATCGAACGTGGGGCCAAGCACGCAGCGCTCCCACGCCAGCGCGCGGAACGCGTGTTCCACGAGGTGCGGCGGCAGCGTCGGCGCCCGCGAACCGACGACGGCCACCGCGCGCGCCCCCCGGGCGAACTCGGCGTCGACGACAGCGCGCAGGCGCTCGGCAGGCGAGCCGCCGGCGCCGCGCTCGAGGTGCGCGCCGACCCGCCACGCCAGATCGACGACGACGGGATCGGCGCCGTCGTCGTCGACGGCGAAGACGAGGCGGCGGTTCTCGTCCCCCACCGCGCGGGCCGCGCGCCAGCGTCGACCGGCCTCAGCGACGTCGGCGAGCAGCGCGATCTGCAGCACGACGGCGTCGACGCGCCCGCGCTCACGCGCGAGGCGCGAGTCGGGCGCGGGGGACGCCGCGGCGCCGCAGGAGAGGATCAGGGTCTCCACGTCGGGGCCACGCTACCGCAACGGCACTTTCGTTTTCTGCCCTGCCCGCCTAGGGACGCGGGTCATGACGAAAACGCCAGTCACCTACGCCGACGCGGGCGTGAACATCGACGCCGGCGAAGAGGCCGTCGACCGCATCGTCGGTGCCGCGAAGCGCACCAACATCCCCGGGGTCGTCTCGGGTGTGGGCGGGTTCGGCGGGCTGTTTGCCTTAAAGGAGGCGCTCGGCTCGCTCGAGGATCCGGTGCTGGTGTCGGGCACAGACGGGGTGGGCACCAAGCTGCTGGTCGCCATCGAGGCTGACCGCCACGACACCATCGGACAGGACCTCGTCGCGATGTGTGTCAACGATATCCTGACGTCGGGGGCGCGCCCGCTGTTCTTCCTCGACTACTTCGCCACCGGGCGCCTGACGCCGGGCCACATGGCCACCGTCGTCGAGGGGATCGCGCGGGCGTGCGAGGCGAGCGGCTGCGCGCTCATCGGCGGCGAGACCGCCGAGCTGCCGGGGATGTACGCGCCGCGGCACTATGACCTCGCCGGCTTCGCGGTGGGCGCCGTCGAGCGCAGCCGGATCGTCGACGGTCGCCGCGTGCAGGTGGGCGACTCGATCATCGGGCTGGCGTCGTCGGGGGTGCACAGCAACGGCTACAGCCTGGCGCGCAAGGTCATCTTCGAGGTGATGGGCAAGAAGCCGGGCGACTTGTTGTTCGACAAGGTCCGCGTCGCCGACGCGCTCCTGACCCCGACGCGCCTTTACGTGAAGCCGGTCCTCGAGCTGTTGAAATCCATCGACGTCAAGGCGATGGCCCACATCACCGGCGGCGGCCTGCCGCTGAACCTGACGCGCAGCTTCCCTCCGGGCACCGCGGCGCTGGTCGACGAGCGGCGCTGGCCCGAGCCGCCGGTCTTTGACGTGTTGCGCAGAGGCGGCCCCATCGAGTCCGACGAGATGCGCCGCACGTTCAACTGCGGCATCGGCTTCTGCGTCGTCGTCGCGCAGCAGGACGTCGCCCGCACCCTCGAGCGGCTGCGCCGCAGCCACGAGGAGCCGTTCGTGATCGGCGAGGTCACCGCCGGCAACGGCGAGGTCCGCTACGCATGACGGCGGTGCTGTCGACGCCGCTGCTCGGCCGCGCGCCGTGCGTGCCTGACCGGCCGCTTCGGGTCGGCGTGCTGGTGTCGGGCTCGGGCACGAACCTGCAGGCGCTGCTCGACGCCGCCGCCCGGCCCCGCAGCGTGTTCTCGGTCGTCGTCGTCGTCAGCAACGTCGACGGCGTGCGCGCCATCGACCGCGCGCGTGCCGCCGGCGTGCCCGCGGTGGTCGAGCCACACAAGGGCAAGGAGCGTGGCGCGCACGAAGAGCGCGTCCACGCGGCGCTGGTGGCCGCCGAGGTCGAGCTGGTGGTGCTCGCGGGCTACATGCGCGTGCTGACGCCGGCGTTGCTCGACCGCTGGCGCCGCCGGGTGGTGAACGTGCACCCGGCGTTGTTGCCGGCGTTCCCGGGGATGCACGGGGCGAAGCAGGCGCTGGACCACGGCTGCCGCGTCGCAGGGTGCACGGTGCACCTGGTCGACGCTGGCGTCGACACCGGGCCGATCCTCGCGCAGGCGGCGGTGCCGGTGCTCGACCACGACGACGAGGCGGCGCTACAGGCGCGCATCCAACGCGAGGAGCATCGCCTGCTGCCGGCGGTCGTCATGGCGTACGCCCGCGGCCTCGTCGTCGACGAGGGCGGCCGCGTCCGCGTGCTGGGCGTCGCGTAGCGAGCGCCAGCGAGCGCCGAGCTCCGACGGTTCGTGCTCGGCGCGCCGCGTGCTCCGCACGCGGCGCGCCGGAAAGCACGAACCGTCACACGCGGCTCCAGGGGGTGAGGGGGGGCGCGCCGGGCGAGGCGCGGGAGGGGCGGGGGCCCGTGGCCCCCGGCCCCAGCACGAAGAAGGCGCCCTCGTGGCGCCTTCTTTGTTCAGCTCAGTTCCGCAGCGGCTTGCTGGTCTCAAGCATGTGGGCAATTCGGTCTTGCGTCTTCTTTTCGCCGCACAGCGAGAGGAAGGCCTCGCGCTCGAGATCGAGCAGGTGCTGCTCGGTGACCTTGTGGCGCGGGCTGCAGTCGCCGCCGGTCATTACGTGGGCGATCTTCATCGCGATCTTCAGATCGTGATCGCTGACGAAGTGGCCGTCGCGCATAGCGCCGAGCGCCATCTCGAACGTCGCGTAGGCGCTCCGCCCCGGCAGACGGAACGTGCGCCGGCGCGGCGCGACGAAGCCGGCGCGGGCCATGCCGAGCGCCTCGTGCTTCGCCGCTATCAGCAGGTGGCGCCGGTTCAGCGTCACGCCGTCGGCGGGCGCGAGGTACATCAGCTCCTTCGCCTCCTCCGCCGACGTCGCCGTCTTCGCCATGGCCACGGTCTCCAGCGCGCGGCGGATCATCATCTCGGACGGGAACGTCGGCTCGTCGACGACGCCCTCGAGCGTGCGCGCGAGCATCTCGATGTTGCCGCCGCCGCCAGGGATGAGGCCGACGCCTACCTCGACGAGCCCCATGTACAGCTCGGCATGGGCGCGGATGCGATTGCACCACATCGCCATCTCGGCGCCGCCGCCAAGCGTCAGGTTGAAGGGGGCCGCCACCGTCGGGATGGGGCTGTACTTCAGCCGCACGCAGACGTCCTGAAACGCCTTCACCAGCTGCTCGATGGAGGCCCAGTCCTCGTTCTGCGCGGCGATGCCGAGCAGGAACAGGTTTGCGCCTGCCGAGAACTGCGCGCCATCATTGGCGAGCACGAGGGCCTCGAAGCGACCGCTCTCGCACAGGTCGAGGCCCTTGTTCAGGCTGGCGACGATGTCGCCGTCGACGGCGTTCATCTTCGAGTGGAACTCGCAGGCGAGCACGCCGTCGCCAAGGTCGATCAGGCTCGCGCCATCGTTGTCGTCGACGACGCGCGCCTTGGCGGCCTTCAGCAGCGTGAACGAGGCCACGCGCGGCCCCTCGTCGAGCACGACGGCCCGCTTGGCCGTCGGGTCCCAGAAGGTCTTCGTGCCCTTGTCATCGACGGCGTAGAAGCTGCTGCGGCCAGCGGCCAGCATGGCGTCGACCCACGCGGGCACCTTGAAGCCCTCGGTCTTCATGCGGTCGAGGCTGGCGGCGACGCCCAGAGCATCCCACGTCTCGAACGGGCCCATCTCGTGGCCGAAGCCCCACTTCATCCCGTTGTCGATGTTGACGATGTCGTCGGCGATCTCCCCCAGACGGTTCGCCGAATAGATGAGCGTCGCCGCGGTGACCTTCCAGAACAGCTGCGCCGCCTTGTCGTCGAAGCCGAGCAACGCCGCCATCTTCTCGCCCGTCGTGCCGAGGTTGCGGATGGCGCCCAGCGACGCGTAGCGGACCTTCTGCTTCGGCCGGTACTCCATCGTCTTGTAGTCGAGGGTCAGGATGTCTTCACCGACCTTCTTGAAGAAGCCGGCCTTCGTCTTGCGGCCGAGCCACCTGTTCTCGACCATCTTCTTCATGAACGGCGGGGTGGCGAAGACGTCGTGGCGCTCGTCGTGGCCGAGGTTGTCCCAGCAGTTCTGCGCGACGTGCACGAAGGTGTCGAGGCCGACGACGTCAGCGGTGCCGAACACGGCGGACTTGGCGCGGCCGATGGCCGGGCCAAAGACGGCGTCGACCTCTTCGAGCGTCGCGTCGAGCGCGAGCATCACGCGGATGGTCTCCATGATGCCGAAGACGCCGATGCGGTTGGCGACGAAGTTGGGCGTGTCCTTGCCGCGCACGATGCCCTTGCCGAGCACGCGCTCGCCAAACGCGCACAGGCGGGCGACGACGGCGGGGTCGCTGTGCTTGCCCGCGACGATCTCGAGCAGCGGCAGGTAGCGCACCGGGTTGAAGAAGTGCGTGACCGCGAAGTTCTTCTTGAACGACTCGCTGCGGCCTTCGAGCATGCCCTCCACCGACAGGCCCGACGTGTTCGACGTGACGATGGTGCCGGGCGAAACGATGCCGTCGAGCCGCGCGAAAAGCTTCTGCTTGACGTCGAGACGCTCGAGAACGACCTCGATCACCAGATCGCACTCGGCGGCGCTGCCAAGGTCGTCTTCGAGGTTGCCGGTCGTGATCAGCTCGGCGTCGCGCTTCGAGAACAGCAGCGCGGGCTTGCTCTTGACGATGCTGTCCTTGCCACCGTTCGCGAACTTGTTGCGGAACGCCTTGGTGTTGAGGTCGAGGCCGGCCTTCTTGTCGTCCTCCGACAGGGCCGGCGGCACGATGTCGAGCAGGATGACCGGGATGCGCGCGTTGGCGAGGTGGGCGGCGATGCCCTGTCCCATCACGCCGGCGCCAATGACACACACCTTCTTGAACGACGTCGACATCGGTGACTCCTGTTTCGGTCCGGATGGCGGGGGCGGCATAGCAGCGTCGGCCGGCGGCGTCACCCACGGGCCCGTGGCGGTGCACCTTCGCGAGCGCCCGCGTGTCGGCTACCGTCACCGGTCACGATGCCCCACAGGGACGCGCCCCCGCCGTTTTCTTCGTGCCCCGCCGATCGCCGCCGCGCGTGCACCCGGCTCTTCTTCGACGTCGACGACACCGTCACGTGGCGAGGCCGCTTGCCCGAGGAGTCGGTGCGCGCCCTCTACCGCGCTCACGCGGCGGGGCTCTCGCTCGTCGCCGTCACGGGGCGGTCGTTCGCCTGGGGCGAGCTGCTCGTGCGCCTGCTGCCGCTCGATGCGGTCGTCGTTGAGACCGGCGCTGCGGCGCTCTTTCACGCCAGGGACGACGCTGGCCATCCCCAGCTGGCCGTCATGCATCACGAAGAAGACGGCGAGGTGCGCGCGGCCCTGCGCCACCGTCGTCGTGTCGCGGCCGGCGCGGTCCTCGCGCAGGTCCCGTCGGCGCGGCTGGCCACCGACAACGTCGGGCGCCTCGCCGACACCGCCTTCGACCTGATCGAGGAAGGCCCGCCGGTCCCTGCCGACGACGCCGCCGCCATCCGGCGCATTCTCGACGAGGCCGGTCTCGTCAGCGCGCAGTCCAGCGTGCACATCAACGCGTTCGCCCTCGGTCCCTCGGGGCCGTTCGACAAGGCGACAATGGTGGACCGGCTGCTGCGGCGCATGAGCGGCACCGCGCTCGCCGACGCCGCCGCGACGCTTTGCTACGTCGGGGACTCGACGAACGACGGCCCGCTGTTTGCGGCCGCCGGCTTGTCGGTGGGCGTCGGCAACGTGCGTCGGCACCTCCCCGCGCTGCGCGAGCGCCAGCAGGCCCCGGCCTTCGTCGTGGACGGCGAAGGCGGCTTCGGCTTCGCGCAGGTCGTGGCCACCCTGCTCGAGGCGCGCGACGGCCCGGGCCTGCTGGGCGGGACCTGAGCCCATGAGCGCCGGCGGCTACACCCGCATCCCGGGCAGCGCGTCGTTATCGACGAAGAGACGGGGCGCGAGCGCCGTGGAGCCGGTGCTCGCCTCTGGCCGCGCGAGCCTCGCGCGCGTCGATATCGCCGTCGACGGCCGCATGCTGTCGGTGGGGCGCGCGGTGCTGCACGGGCGCTCGATCCCGCTGCTGGTCGACGTCGTCGACCGGGTGGCACCGCTGCTCGAGCCCGAGGAGCTCGCGGTGTACCTGCACCTGTACCGGTTGGCCTTCGCCGACGACAAGAACGTCTGTCGCGTTTCGCGCGCCGAGCTGTCGCGGCGCACCCGCCTGCCCGATCGAAGGCTCGGCAAGGCGATCGCCGGCGTCGTGCAGAAGGGCCACGTCCTGCTCGTCGACCGCGACCGCGACGGCACGTTGTACCGGGTGCTGCTGCCCGCCGAGGTCCTCGACGAGTCTGGCCCTCAGGCGCGGGCCCCGCGGTCGGCGGCGATGTCGTCCTCGACGGCGCCGTCAGGTCCGCTGGCCGCACCGCTGGCCGCACCGCTGGCCGCACCGCTGGCCGCGCCGCTGGCCGCGCCGCTGGCCGCGGCGACGACGCCCCCGCAAGAGCCCGCCCCCGTGACTCTGACGCGCGCCCCGCGCTCGGTGGGCGACGTCTGCGCCTGGTTCGCCGCCGTGCACGGCGGAGGACCCGGTCGGACCGGGGCGGACGTCGCGGCGACCGTCCTCGAGCTCCTCGAAGTCGGGTATACGTTCGCGCGGATCCCCGGCCTGCTCGACACGTTCGTCGCGCGGAGCCCGAAGACGACGCCGCTGCGCGACTTGCCGCAGGTCCTCGGGTTGGCGGGCTGAACGCGGGCGAATGCATGCGCCGCGTCTCACGCCGCCTCGTGGTTTCGTGCGACCCCCGACGCGCGGGGTGTGAATCCGCGTAGACCCGGACGGGACGAGCCGCGTTGTTCTTCAGGCGCGCCGTTGACGGCGCGCCTCGGCGGCATCCGCCGACCAGCACGTCCGACCGGCGCCGTTGTTGACAGGCGAAACGGCTTGATGACAGCGTCCGGCCGGGATTTCTGCCCCGCGCAGTGAAGTGTCCTGCGCGCATGAGGAGCGTCCAATGAAGATGAAGCACCTGGTCGTCGCCGCTGCCGTGGCCCTTGCTCCGGCCAGCGC
>VGSZ01000119.1 GCA_016874845.1 Deltaproteobacteria bacterium | reverse complement strand
GGCCTTCGCGGGACCACCCCTCGTCGGCGCGACCTTCGCGGGACCACCCCTCGTCGGCGCGGGCCTCTCCGTCGCGGGCCTCGCGGGACGAGCGCTGGTCGGCGCGGCCTTCGCGGGACCACCGCTGGTCGACGCGGGCGCTTCGTCGCCGTCGTCGTCGCCGGCGCGGGAGGGCCGCTCGCCGCGGGCGGCGGCCGCGACGGCGTCGTCGACGACGAGGGACGTGCCGCGCAGCAGGGCGCGGAACCGCTCGGGCACCGGCGCGGTGAGCGTCGCGGGCAGGGCGGCGACGCTGCCGTCGTGGGACAGGCGCCAGGCGTGCAGCATCAGGCCCTGGGCGCCGTCGACGCGGATGTCGCCGTCGCGGCGGGCATCGCCGTAGCGCGGGTCGCCGACGATGGGGTGGCCGATGGCCTTCATGTGGCGGCGGATCTGGTGCGTGCGCCCGGTGTGCAGCTGACACAGCAGCAGGCTGAACCGCCGGCTCTGCGCCAGCGTGACGAACGTCGTGCGCGCGTCCTCGACCTTGCCGGTGCCCCGCCCGCGCGCGCGGCGGGCGGCCAGCGGGATCTCGAGGTCACCCTCGCCCGGCGCGCGGCCGTGCACGATGCACAGGTACTCCTTCTTGAGCACCGGGTCGCGTTCACCACGGGCGTCCTTGCGGGTCCACGCCGCCTGCAGCGCCGTCTCGCTGGGGCGCGACAGGCAGGCGACGACGAGCCCCGACGTCGGCCGATCGAGGCGACCGGGGAACGACGGCCCCGGCATGTCGTCTTCGACGCCGAAGCGCTCGAGCAGCAGCGCCGACAGCGTGTCTTCGCCGTCGCCGTCACCGTCTTCGGCGGCGCCGCCGTCGCCGGCGCCTTCGGCGCCGTGCATCGCCACGCCGTCGGCCTTGTCGACGACGACGACGCCGTCGCCCTGCCACAGCACCGTGCACGCCGGCCCCGGCGGCAGCACCGCCGGGCCGAGCTTGTTCGCGGCGGCGTCGATGGTGACGACGCTGCCCGCGCGGGCGCGCGCGGCCAGCGTCGCCTGCGCGCCGTTGATGCGCAGGCGACCGTCCTTCAGCAGGCGCAGGGCGAAGGCGCGGTCGACCTCGGGGTAGCGGGCGCGTACGGCGTGGTCGGCGCGGACGCCAGCCTCGCCGGCGGTGTCCTCGTCGACGGTGAAGCGAACGGTCATGGGGTCCTTCGGGGGCTCAGTCTTCGATCTGATCGAGGGGGATGAGCTCGGGCCCGCGGGTGCGGTACGTCGACTCGACGTGCCGCAGGAGCTCGTAGAAGGCGCTCTCGAAGCGGCGGTCGTCGCGCGCCAAGCCGCGGAAGTCGGCGTAGAAGTTGCCGGTGTAGCAAGCGTCGCCTTCGCAATTGCCGTCGACCCAGATGATGATCGCGCGCTGCAGATCGGTCTTTCCACTCTGCAGTCGATCGCTGCGGGCCGACTCCTTCATCGGGCCGAGCAGCGCGAGGCCGAGGGCCACCAGGTCCTGCGCCTTCATGCCCTGGCCGTGGAAGAAGTAGAGCACCGGGTACCGGCGGTCCTGCGCCTCGGGCAGGAAGTAGTCGGGCGGCAGCAGGAACCCGAAGTCGACCGGGCGCCCGAGCACCGTGCTGTCGTACGACGACATGTTGGCGAAGTCGGTCAGGGTGCCGCTCGGCGCCAGCTCGGTCAGCGAGCCGCCGAACGACTCGTCGCGGCCCTGCGCCGGCATCCGCGCCGACAGGAACGAGAACAACGTGAAGATGCGGCTGACGACGTCGCCGGCGCCGACATGGTTGCCGTCGCCCAGGTTCACGTCGGAGTCGGGGCAGACCGCGGCGTCGCCGTAGCGCAGGTAGGCCACCTGGCCCATCGCGTCGCGGCTGTAGTCGGACTGGTAATAGAAGTACTGGCTGGTGCTCTCGGTGTACTTCTGGTCGAGGGGCAGATCGGCGAATCCGCTGTAGGCCGTCGTCGACGGGATGCGGCGCTTCAGCTGCGCGTACAGCGCGTTGGACGTCTGCGCGGTGTTCAGGAAGTCGCGGATGCCGGCGTCCATCCAGACGTCGAGGCGGGCGGACTGGGCGTCGGGCATCGTCGCCATCAGCGAGCCCGGCGAGTCGTCGAGCAGCCGCTGCAGCGCCGGAGCGCGGTCGAAGGTGCCGTTGTCCTCCCCGAAGTCACCGGTGGCTGGCACGCCGTCGAGGCCATCGTCGTCGAAGTCTTCGCTGGCATCGAGGCGGCCGTTGCCCTCTTCGCCGTCGGGGTTCGTCAGCGGGTCCCAGTCGTCGACTTCGGTGTCGCCGGCCTCGCCGTGGCACTTGCCGTCGGCGCCGCAGTCGCCGAACCGCTCCTGGTTGTTGACGATGATCGGCTCGCCGTAGTCGCGCAGGCCGTTTCGGTTCAGGTCGACGGCGAGCAGGAACTCGACGGGGATCGGGTTGCCGCGCTGGTCGGGGGAGTAGTTGCCGCTGTCGTCGTCTTCGCCGCCGCGCTCGTTGCCGTCGCAGAACGTGATCACCGGATAGGTGCCCTCGGGGTTGTACTCGCGGTTGAAGACGCCCTGCAGCACCGTCGGCGCCTCGCAAAGCGCCCGCCGCGTGTCGCGGTCGTCGCCGACGTTCTGGATGATGTGCCACGTGTCAGGGACGCCCGGTGGGAAGTAGTCGCTGAACTCGTTCTCGTAGAACGGGTTGCCGAACGCGGCGATCAGGTCGTGGACGACATCGAACAGCCCGTTACGATCGAAGCTACCGCCGCGGCCGGCGTCGGGGCCGCGGTACCAGTGGTTGAAGTCGCTGCGGAACCACGCGCAGCGCGAGCCTTCGACGGCGGGGAACTTGCCCGCGTCGACCTGATCGTCGCCGGCGAGCGGGTAGACGTCGTGAACGCCGCAGAACACCTGCGGGTCGTCGACCTCGTTCAGGGTCTTGCCGTCGGTCATCGCCGCCTCGAGCTGCGACAGCGGGCAGAACCCGCCCATCTGGTTCTCCTGCAGCATCCGGTAGAAGAACTCGTTGTCGGCGAACGGCGTGCCCATGATGCCGACGACGTCCCACAGCTCGGGGTGACGGAAGCCGATGCGCCCGGCGGTGCCGCCGCCCATGCTCACGCCGGCGACGCCGCGAAAGGTGAAGCAGCGCGCGTCGGCGTGGGCTTCGACGGTGTCGGTGTCGCAGGCGGCGATGCCCTCGACCTCGCCGAACCGCGGCGGGGCGGGCGACTCCGGCGACGTCGGGCAGCCGACGACAACGATGGCGACGGCGACGGCGACGAGAAGGGCGATGGACGACGCGGCGGTGCTGCGCATGGCGACCTCGGAGGAGCGGAGACCCCGACGAGGCTACCGACGGCATCCCCAGCGTCAACGGCGCCGACGCAGGCCCGGCTCGTCTTCGTCAGCCGAACAGGCGCAGGCCGTCGCGCACGGTCAGCCCGACCATCAACAGGAGCAGCACGAGCACGCCGACGGCGTTCACCGCCTCTTGCATCTTCAGGTTGATGTTGCGGCGCACGAGCCCCTCGAGGGTCAGCCACCCCATCTTTATGCCGTCGAGGCCGGGGATCGGCAGCAGGTTGAACAGGCCGAGGCTGACCGACAGGGACGCGAGGATGCGCACGTAGTAGCGGAACCCGAGCGCGATCTTGTCCTTCATGTCGGCGACGATGGCCACCGGCCCGCCGACGTCGACGCCGGGCTCGCGCTTCACCAGCGACGCCAGCGCCTGCAGCGTGCGCCATGTCTCGCCGGTGCAGTTGACGCCGGCGGCCAGGAGCGTCGGGCCGAGCCCCGCGTCGGGCCAGCGCATCGCCGGCGAGACGCCCAGGCGCAGGCCGCCGTCGACGACGCGCGGGGTCACGGCGACGTCGCGCGACGCGTCGCTGCGCGGGTCGTAGACCGTCAGCGAGAGCGGCCCGCCCGCCGATGCGGTGACGGCGGCGCGGAACTCGTTGTCGCCCGTGACGGCGTCGCCGCCGACGTGGGTGATGAACTCGCCGGCAACGAGCCCGGCTTCCTTGGCGGCGCCGTCGTGGACCTCGACAAGCTCGAGAGCCGGTGCCCCTGTCGGCGACGGCCACGCCTGGAAGAACACGAAGAAGAAGAAGAACGCGGCGATGTAGTTGAAGCCCGGACCAGCGGCGAGCACGAGCCAGCGCTTCCAGCGGGGGGCGTTCAGGAACGACTGCGGATCGTCCTTCGCCGCCTCGTCGAGCGACGACATCCCCGCGATCTGCACGAAGCCGCCGAACGGCAGCGCCGCGATCTGGTAGTCGATCCCGCCCTTGAACCAGCCGAACAGGCGGGGCCCGAAGCCCAGCGAGTAGCGCAGCACGCGCATGCCGAGCAGTCGGGCGACGGCGTAGTGGCCGAGCTCGTGGAACGCGATCAGGAAGCCGATGCCGCCGATGGCGAGCAGGATCTGGACGAGGGAAAGCTCGCGAAGCACAGGCGAGAGCATAGCCACCGGCGCCGGGGACGCCAGAATCCGCCCGCGCCGGCGGCGTGCGGCGGAGTACGTCGGAGCGTCGTCGTCGCCGCCGGGGCGGTTGTGCTTTCGCCGGTCCTTGCTACCCGCCCCCCATGGCGACCGACGACATCGAGTTGACCATCGTGATGCCTTGCCTGAACGAGGCGCGGACGCTCGGCGCCTGCATCGAGCAGGCGCAGCAGATGTTCGCGTCGACGGGACTCCGCGGCGAGGTCGTCGTCGGCGACAACGGCTCCACCGACGGCAGCCAGCAGATCGCGCGCGAGCGGGGCGCCCGCGTCGTCGAAGTGCCGGTGCGCGGCTACGGCGCAGCGCTCCTGGGCGGCATCGCCGCGGCGCGCGGGCGCTACGTGCTGATGGGCGACTCGGACATGTCTTACGACTTCGGCCACGCGCCGCGCTTCCTCGACGCGCTGAAGCAGGGCCACGATGTCGTCATGGGCAACCGGTTTCGCGGCGGCATCCAGCCGGGCGCGATGCCGCCCCTGCATCGCTACCTTGGCAACCCGGTGCTGACGAAGCTCGGCCAGCTGTTCTTCGGCATCGGCCACGTCGGCGACTTTCACTGCGGGCTGCGGGCGTTCCGCAAGGACGCCGTCGCTTCGCTGCAACTGTCCTGCACCGGGATGGAATTCGCGTCCGAGATGGTCGTCAAGGCGGCGCTGCACGGCCTGAAGATCGCCGAGGTGCCGACGACGCTAGCCCCCGATGGCCGCGACCGCCCGCCCCATCTGCGGACGTGGCGCGACGGCTGGCGGCACCTGCGGTTCCTGCTCTGCTACAGCCCGCGCTGGGCATTCCTGTACCCGGGCCTCGTCTGCGCGCTGCTCGGCCTGCTGCTCGGGCTGTTCGTGCTGCCCGGCCCGCGCCGCGTCGGTGGCGTCGTCTTCGACATCCACACGCTGGTCTACGCCGGCGGCCTCGTGCTCGTCGGCGCGCAGGGTGTGTTCTTTTCGGTGCTCTCGAAGATCTTTGCGATCACGCAGGAGCTGGTACCCGAGCCGCCGGCGGCGACGCGCTTGTTCCAGAAAATTACCCTCGAGCACGGCGTCGTCATCGGACTGTTGCTCGTCACTGCCGGCGTGCTCGGCTCGTTCGCCGCCGTCTACGGCTGGGTCGAGACCGGCCTCGGCGACTACGATCCCGGCCGCGCCATGCGGGTCGTCGTGCCCTCGGTGGTGGCTCTTGCGCTCGGTGCGCAGACGATCTTCTCGAGCTTCTTCCTGAGCCTGCTCGGCATGCCGACGAAAAAGCGCTGACCCGCCCGCCCTCCCCTCAGATGACGCTCTGCGCGCAGACAAAGAAAAGGCCGCCCGAAGGCGGCCTCTTCTTCGCTCGTGAACCCGTGGCTCAGTCGCGCTTGAGCTTGCCCTTGAGCGCGTCGGCCAGGGTGCCCATGCCGCCACCGGTGCTCGACAGGTAGGCACGGTAGTCCGTGCCCGCCTCGGCTTTGCCTACGGCCTTGATCGACAGGCCGATCTTCCGATCGTCACCGTCGATGTCGATGATCATGACTTCCTTCTCGTCGCCGACCTTGAGGTACTTGCGCGGATCGTCGACGTGCTCGTCGGCGATCTCGGAGACGTGGACCAGACCCTCGACGCCGGGCTCGATCTCGGCGAACGCACCGAAGTCGGTGATCTTCGTGATCTTGCCCTTCACGCGGCTGCCGCGCGGGTACGTCTGCGGGATGCGGCTCCACGGATCCTCGTGCAGCTGCTTGATGCCCAGCGAGATACGCTCGTTCTCCGCGTCGATATTGAGGACGACGGCTTCGACTTCGTCGCCCTTCTCGTACATCTCGGACGGATGCTTGACGCGCGTCGTCCATGACAGGTCGCTGATGTGGACGAGGCCGTCGATCCCCTCTTCGATGCCGACGAAGATGCCGAAGTCGGTGATGTTGCGGACCTGGCCCTTGATGACCGCGCCCACCGGGTACTTCTCGTTGAGCGTGTGCCACGGGTTCGGCTCGATTTGCTTCATGCCCAGCGAGATGCGCTTGTTCTCGACGTCGATGCCGAGCACCATCGCCTCGACCTCGTCGCCGATGTTCATGATCTTGGACGGGTGCTTGACGCGCTTCGTCCAGCTCATCTCGGACACGTGGATCAGACCCTCGACGCCGGGGACGAGCTCGATGAACGCACCGTAGTCGGTGAGGCTGACGACCTTGCCCTTGACTCGGCTGCCGACGGGGAACGCCGTCTGCGCCGTCGTCCACGGGTCGGCCTGGATCTGCTTGAGACCGAGGCTGACGCGCTCCTGATCGCGGTCGAAGCGGAGCACCTTGACCGTGACCTCGTCGCCGACCTGGAACAGCTCGGACGGGTGGTTCACGCGGCCCCAGCTCATGTCGGTGATGTGCAGCAGGCCATCGATACCGCCAAGGTCGACGAACGCGCCGTACTCGGTGATGTTCTTGATGACGCCGGCCATCACTGCGCCCTCTTCGAGCTTCTGCAGCGTGACGCCCTTCAGCTGGTCGCGCTCCTTCTCGAGCAGCGCGCGCCGCGACAGCACGATGTTGCCGCGCTTCTTGTTGAACTTGATGACCTTGAACTTGTACTTCTCGCCGATCAGCTTATCGAGGTTGCGGATCGGGCGAAGGTCGACCTGGCTGCCCGGCAGGAACGCCTTGACGCCGATGTCGACCGACAGGCCGCCCTTCACGCGCGAGACGATGATGCCTTCGACGACCTCGTCGCGTTCGCACGCGGCGGAGATCTCGTCCCAGATCTTCAGCTTGTCGGCCTTCTCCTTCGACAGGACGATCAGGCCGTTGTCGTTCTCGCGGGTCTCGACGAGGACGTCGACGGAGTCGCCGGGCTTCACCGACGGCTGGCCGTTGATCATCGGGAACTCGTGGAGCGGGACCATGCCCTCGGACTTGAAGCCGACGTCGACGAGGACGTGGTCCTTGTGCACCGAGACGATGATGCCCTTGACGATCTCGCCCTCATCCACTTCGTCGCGGGCGAAGGACTGCTCAAGGAGCTCGGCGAAGCTGGGCTCCGCACCCTTCGCAAACGACGTGCTGACATTCACCATAAACTGAAAACCTTCTCTCTCGCCGGAAAGACCCACGAGGGGCCGCCAGCATGGACGGTAAGCGGGCTCCGAAGGCTTTCCGGAGAGATACCGCGCGGGGCGCCGCAGGCGTCGCGCCCGCTGCTGTCCGACCCCGCTGGGGAACGACGTTGCCGCACCACGCGGGACCGCCGTGCGCACCGTGTTGCACGTCCGGACCCGATGTCAAACCCCTCGTCGCGTGTCGTCGTCCGGCTTGCTCCGACTGCCTTCGTCGTCGACCGACGGGGCCTCGTCGCCCGTCTCGTTGCCCGTGCTGTGGCAGGACGACTGCGTCGTCGTCGTCGACAAGCCTGCTGGCTGGTTGGTGCACAACTCGGCGTGGGCAGGCCCGCGCGAGGACACCGTCGTCGACGTCGCCCGCCGGCAGATCGCCGCCGGGCTCGTGCCCGTGCACCGCCTCGACCGCGGCACCAGCGGGGCGCTCCTGCTGGCGCGAAGCGGCGCCGACGCCAGCGCCTTGCAGGCCGCCCTGGGCGGGGCCGAGGCGACGAAGCGTTACGTCGCACTGGTCCGCGGTCCCGTGCGCGCGGTCGTCGACGTCGACCACGCGCTGCGCGACGACGAGGCCCCCGACGCGCCCGCCCGGCCGGCGCGCTCGCGCCTCGTGCCCGTGCGCCGCTCCGACGTCGAGCGCTGCTCGCTCGTCGCCGTCGAGCTGCTCTCGGGCCGGCGGCACCAGGCGCGGCGCCACTGCAAGCACGCGAGCCACCCGATCATCGGCGACGCCTCCTACGGCAAGGGGCCGCTCAACCGCAGCTACCGCGAGCGCTTCGGCCTTGCCCGCCTCGCGCTGCACTGCGCGCGGCTCGCGCTGCCTGCCGCTGGCGTCGATGTGATGGCGCCGCTGCCCGCCGACCTTCGCGCGCCGCTCGCGCTGTTGTTTCCCGGGATCGACGTCGACGCGGTCGTCGCCGCCGCCGTCGGGGCCGACGCGGGAGCCTAGGACCCTGACGACGCGAGCTGCTTCTGCAGGGTCGTGACGCCGTCGTCCCACAGGCCGGCGCGGGCCGCCGCCAGCGCCCGTACGAGGGTCGCGCGGGCGTCGTCACGCTTGCCCGCGCTGGTCTGCAGGCGGGCCAGCTGCGCGAGCACGCGCGCCTCCAGCTGGGAGTCGCAAGCGTCGACGGCCACGGTCGCGGCGTCGCCGAGCAGCTGGCTCGCCGCGGGGCCGTCGCCCTCGGCCTGCGCGATCCCGACCAGCGCTTGCAGGATGTCCACCGCCAGGGCGGCGCGCCCGGCGGCGCGAGCGCTCTCGAGCGCGCGGCGCAGCGTCGCCTTCGCCTCGGCGGCCCGGCCGCGGCGCGCGATCAGGCGGCTGTGCAGCAGCAGCGCCTCGAAGCCGCGGTCGGGGGGCAGATCGGGGCGCGCGGCCCGCGCCGCCGCGAAGCGCTGCAGCGCATCCTCGAGCCGCTGCACGGCGCCGGCGTCGTCGCCGCGCTGCTCGAGCACGCCCGCGAGGTCCACCAGCAGATCGCAGGCGATGGCGTCGTCGTCGGCGGCGGAGAGCACCTCGAGGGCCTGCACGAGGCCGCCCTCGGCGTCGACGAAGCGCTTGCTCAGCGACAGCGCGCGCGCGCGATGGCGCAGGGCCTCGGCGGCGACGCGCGGCGCCGCCCGCACCAGCGGCAGCGCGGGCACGACGACGTCGATGGCTGTCGCCGGCGCCGTGTCGGCGAGGCAGGACGTCGCCCGGGCCGCGCAGTGCAGCGCCCGCGCGGCGCCATCGGCCGACGGCGACGCCGCGACGCGACGCAGCTCGGCCTGCAGCGCGCGTCGCCAGTGGGTCGCGGCCAGCTCGAGCAGGCCCACGGCCTCGGCGCGAGTGGCCAGCAACGACGAGGCTTCGACGACGTGTGGCAAGGCATCGAGCGCGGCGAGGTGGTCGGCGAGGCGCTCGGCGACGTCGAGCCGGAAGCGCGCCGCGAGGCTCTGGGCGAAGGCCTCGGCGCGGCGCCCGACGCGACGCTGTGCTGCGGTCGCCTCGTCGGCGGCGAGGGCCGCCTCGCACTCGACGGCGCTGCGGAACAGCCAGCGGTCGTCGGCCCAGGGCTCCAGCACGCCAGCGTCGCCGAGCACGCGCAGCGCGGTGGCTAGGTCGGCGACGCCCTCGGCGACGTGGCCGACGAGCACGGGCTCGACGACGTGGCCAAAGCCGGCCGCGGCGCGCAGCACGGTCTGCGCGTCGGCGGGAAGGGCGGCGTGGAGCGCCGCCAGCGCCGCTGAGGCGCCAGCGGGGATGGCCAGCCGCGACGGGTCGCCTTGCAGCCCGACGCCGCCGGCGCCGACAGCGAGGACGCCGCTCGCGCCGAGCCAACGCACGAGCGCGACGATGGTCAGGGGCTCGCCGCGCCCGTGGGCGACGAGCAGTTGGGCAAGCGGCACGCCGAGCGGCGCTCCCACGGCGAGCGCGGCGACCGAGATGGCGTCGCCGGCGGGCAGCGGGTCGACCACAAGGCGGCGCGCCTGCGGCAGGATGCGCTCGTCGGCGATCGGGCGCCCGGCGGCGACGACAGCGAGGCGGCGGTCGCCCAGACGCGTCGCCAGCTCGGCGAGCAGCGCGAGGCCGTCGGCGTCGGCCCGCTCGGCGTCGTCTACGACGAGGAGCACCGGCGTGCGCTCGCACAGCCGCTCGAACAGCGCGAGCACCGCGCTGCGCGCCACGTTCGCGCGGCGCGCGGCCGACACGTGGGGCAGGCCGCCGTCGCCGTCGTCTTCGACGAGGGCGCGCAGGCGCGCGGCGGTGGCGGCGGGCAGGCCAAGCAATTCTAGGGCCCGCGTCCAGCCCCCGGGCGCGCGCTCACGCGCCAGCAGGTCGACGCAGGCGCTCTTCACGAGCTGACGCACAACGTCGAGGGTCGGCGCCGGCGTCGCGCGCGCGCCGCGAGCGAGCCCGACGACGAACTGGCGATCCCGCGCGAACGCGGCCGCCGCCTGGACCAGCGCCGACTTACCGACGCCGCCGTCGCCGACGAGCGCGACCTGTTGCGACCGGCCGCTGCGCGCCACGTCGTCGAGCAAATCGTCGAGCACGGTGAGCACGGGGGCGCGGCCGACGAGGCGGCGGGGCAGCGTGAGGTCGTGGGCGATCACCTGGGTGCCGTCGGGCTGCGCGAACGACCCCGAGCGGCCGGTGATGATGCCGGCGCCGGCGCCGGCGCGCACGCGGGCGTCCTCGGTGATCAGGGACGCGCCCGGGGCGGCGTGGGCCACGAGCCGCTCGCCCACCGCGCGCAGGCGGGCGGCGAAGTCGACGGGCGCGGCGCCATCGCTCACCACCGCGAGGCGCAGCAGGGCGTCGTGGCCGATGCGGGACGACAGGCGGACGTTCGCGCGCGCCACGGCGACAGCGCGGACGGCGGCGCGCTCGCCGGCGAAGGTCATCGCAAAGCGCGCCTCGGCGATGTTGAGGGTCGCGTCGGCGGCCTGCGCGTGGGCGGCGAGGGCAAGGGACGCGGCGGCGAGGGCGTCGGCGTCGGCGGCGACGGTGACGCCGCCGCGCAGCTGCTCGACGAGACCCACGACGACGGCCAGCTCGACCGTGCCGTCGGCGCCGCCTTGCGGGCTGACCGCGCGGGTTGCCACCGACGGCGTCTTGCTGCCCAGACCGAGCGGCGCGTCGAGGCGGAACCCGCCCGTGGTCGTGCGGGGCGGCGCGCCGAGCACGTCGAGCCGCGGCACCGCGACGCCGGGGTGGCTGGCCGAGCGGCGGTCGTCGACGGAGCGCGCCGCGGTGCCCGCTGCGGGGGTGCGCGGCGGCGCCAGCGTGGCCGCCGGCGTGGCCAACGGTGTGCCGCCGTGGGGGGTGCCGGCGGCGCCGCCGACGACCTTGCCGCACAATCGACAGAAGCGGTCGCCCGCCGGCGCCGGGGTGCCGCAGTTGCCGCAGAACACCATGGCGCCGGGCGCGGTCGACGACGGTGTGCCCTGCGTGGCGGTGCGCGCCGGCGCGGGCGCGGCCAGATCCTTCACGCGGGCCGCGAGCTCGGGGCCGACCGTCGAGCGGACGAACTGCGCGGTGGCGTTGTCGGGGGTCTTCAGAGCGTCGAGCGCCTTCCGGATGGCGAGGGCGGCGTCGGCGAGGCGGGCGAAGCGGTCGACGGGCTCCTGCGCGGTCATGCGCAGCGCTATGGCGTCAAGCTCGGGCGGCACGTCGGAGCGGAATTGCGATGGCGGCGCGATCTTCTCCTTGACGATGCGCGTGAAGATCGCCGGCGCGTTCTCGCCGGTGAACAGGCGGCGCTGCGCGAGCAGCTCCCAGAGCACGACCCCGAGGCTGAACTGGTCGCACTTGGGCTCGGCGGGGCCGCCCTTGATCTGCTCGGGGGCCATGTAGCCGAGCTTGCCCTTCAGGAGGCCGACCCCGTCGGTCTTCTGCGAGCGGTTCTCGGCGACGGCGACGCCGAAGTCCACGACCTTGCACAGGCCGTCGGCGCGCACCATCAGGTTGTGCGGGCTGATGTCTCGGTGGACGATCCGCAGCGGCGCACCGGTGGCATCGCCAGCGACGTGGGCGGCGTCGAGCCCGAGCGCCGCCTCCCGCACGATCTGCGCGCTGACCGCGGGCGGGACGCGCAGGCTCTTCTCCTCGCAGTGCTTCAGCAGGTGGCTGATATCGACGCCGTTGACGTACTCCATCGCATGGAAGTGCGTGCCGCCCCACTCGCCGACGTCGTAGAGCGCCACGACGTTCGGGTGATTGACGCAGCCGAGGATTCGGGCCTCGTCGAGGAACGCCGCCACCGATTGCGCCTCGCTGGCCAGCTGGGGCAGCAGGTTCTTCAGGATGACGAGTCGGTCGATGACGCCGGTCTGCCGCGAAAGGAATATCTCGCCCATGCCGCCGACGGCGAGCCGACGTAGGACCTCGTACTTGCCGAACACTTTTTCGCCGACGGCCACCATAACGGGGCTCAAGCTATCCACAACCCGGCGCGAAAGCGACGAAACGACCTTCGTACCGATCTCCTTGCCGCCGGCGATCGGATTGTTAGGCTGGCGCCGACAACCGAAGAGGCACCTGATGACGCCGATCGAGCCGGGCGGAAAGAAGCGGGTCAACACGCGTAACCGGCGCCCGCCCGACGTCGTCCGGCCGACGGCGCCGACCTCCACCGCGTCGACCGCGGCCGGCGCCGCCCACCCCGCCATCGCGCGCGCGGGCGCGCCGCGGCCCCGGCCCCTCGACCGCAAGGGCGGCGGCAACCTTTACGTCGGCGGCGCGCGCAACGAGCACGGCACCCGCGTCTCCCGCCGCGTCATCTGCGGTCGCTGCAGCACCGAGGACCACATCCCCTACGTGCCGAAGAACGGCGGCAAGCCGCTTTGCCGTTCGTGCGCGGCGCTGGTGCTGCGTGCCTACGAGGTGGGCACCCGGGCTCCCACCGAGACCCGCGCCGAGACGTGCAACCTGTGCGGCACGCCGTTTCGCATACCGCTGTCCGTCGTCGACGACGGCGACCCGCTCTGCCCCAACTGCCTGCGCGGCTTCATGACCTGGTCGGGCAGCATCGACACGCCGTTTGAGGAGCGTCAGGGGCGCGTCATCGAGGCCCGCGGCGCCGGCGTCGTCTTGCGCAAGAAGGCCGACCGCGACGGCGGATGACGCCGACGACGAAGCGTGCGAAGCCGCCCTATGCCCGAATCGAACGAAGGCGCGCCGCTCGTCCGTGACCCGCAGTCCAAGACGCATCACATCGACGCCTGCCTGACGCCGGCGGTCGAGTATGCGAAGACGACCGGCTTCGAGCACTTCGACTTCGTGAACCAGGCGCTGCCCGACGTCCGCCTCGACGACATCGACTTGTCGACGCGGCTGGCCGGCAAGCCCCTGCGCGCGCCGCTGATGATCGCGCCCATGACCGGCGGCGTCGACCGCGCCCACGTCTTGAACCTGCGCCTCGCCGCCGCCGCCGAGCGGCACGGCCTGGCGATGGGCGTCGGCAGCCAGCGCGTGGCGCTCGAGGACGCCACGCGTGCGGCGCTGTTCCAGGTCCGCTCGGTGGCGCCGTCCATCGCGCTGTTCGCGAACTTCGGCGTCGGCCAGCTGGCCAAGGGCTGGGGCGTCGACCACGCGCGGCGCGCGGTGGCGATGATCGGCGCCGACGCGCTGTTTCTGCACATGAACCCCGTGCAAGAGGCAGCGCAGGGCGGCGACGTCGACTTCCGCGGCCTCGCCGACCACATCCGCTCGCTGTGCGCGGCGCTGGCCCGCGACGGCATCCCGGTGTTCGCCCGCGAGGTGGGCTTCGGCTTGTCCGCCGACGCCACCCGCGTCCTTGTCGACTGCGGCGTCGCCGGCCTCGACTGCGCCGGCGCCGGCGGCACGTCGTGGGCCAAGGTCGAGGGCATCTGCGCCCGCACCGAGCGGCGGCGCAAGATGGGCATGGCGTTTGGCGAGTGGGGCATCCCCACCGCCGAGGCCATCCGCGCGGTGCGCAGCGTCTCGACCTCCATCCCGCTGATCGCCACCGGGGGCCTGCGCTCGGGGCTCGACCTCGCCAAGGCTCTGGCGCTGGGCGCCGACGTCGGGGCCATGGCGCGCCCGATGCTCGTCGCCGCCGACGCCGGCGACGACGCCCTCGACGCCTTCGTCTCCGACACGCTCACCGAGCTCCGGATCGCGATGTTCGGGATCGGCGCGGGCGATCTCCGCGCGCTCCGCGGGACGCCCCACATCCGTGCCGCGTGATCTCCTACACGAACGGTGAGACACCTGTCGGCAGTCCGCTCCGGCGCGCCGGCTGTGAGACAGCGCACAAACGGCGCCTACGGCCGGTGCGCTGGACGCAGTGAGGCAAGAATGCGCACGGCAAGTGATTGAAACTTCGTCTGGAGCCGCGCGGGCGAAAAAGAGGAAAACGGCGTCAAGGCGGTGCACGGTGGCGACCGTGAACCGAAAAATCTCCCTCGCACCTACCTTTCCCTCCTCTCTCGCTGTCGCCAATGGGTGTCTCAGCGATCTGTCTCGCGGCTTGCGAGACAGGTGTCTCGGCACGATACTGAGACATATGGGCCCCGCCACCCGCACCAGCTGTCTTGCTCTCGCCC
>VGSZ01000118.1 GCA_016874845.1 Deltaproteobacteria bacterium | reverse complement strand
GAGGAGCCCATCTCGGGCACCGTCATGGGGGCGGGTACCGCGCTCGAGAAGATCGACCTGCTCCAGCAGGTCGCCCTCGGCAACCAATGACCACGGCCATGAACAGCGCCGCGATGACGGCAACGCTCGCGGCCAGCCGCGCGAGCGACCGACGCGGCTGACGACGGCGACGGCGCAAGCGGGGATCCGTGCTCTCTTTCCTGCAGCGGCACAGAGGCGTGGTGGTCGTCGGCGTGCTGCTGGTGTTGCCGCTCGTGCTGCTCTACGCCCAGACGCGCCGCGGCGGCGCCCACGGGCCCGTCGTCGGCTTCGTCGTCGATTTCGCCGGCGTCATCGAGCGAGGCGTGTTGTGGGCGGCGGGCGGCATCGCCGACGGTGTCGAGCACTACGTGACGTCGGTGTCGGCGTGGGACGAGCTGATGGCGCTGCGGCGCGAGCGGGTGGCGCGCACCGCGCTCGAGGACCGCATCGCCGAACTTTCCATCGAGAACGAGACACTGCGGGCGCTGGCCAACAGCGCCGCCGCTGTCGATGGCCCGCGACCGCTCGGGGCGAGGGTCATCGGTCGCCGCGGCCAGCCGCTCACCCGACTCGTCGTCATCGACAAGGGCGCGCGTCACGGCGTGCGTCGCGGCGACGGAGTCATGGGCGCCGAGGGGGTCGTCGGCGTCGTGCTGACGGCGGCGCGCGCGAGCAGCGAGGTGCTGCTGCTGTCGGACGCGTCGTCGGCCCTCGACATCGTCGTACAGCGCTCGCGCGCGCGAGGGATCCTGCGCGGGCGCGGCGACGACGACCGCTACGCCGCCGCTGTCGAAGACTTCGACCGGCTGCGTGACGTGCGTCCCGGAGACGTCGTGGTCACGTCGGGGTTCGGCGCGCGCTTTCCGCCCGGGACCCGCGTGGGCACCATCGCTGAGGTCAAGGACCGCGACGACCTCAACGTCGAGGCTGTCATCGTGCCGGCGGTGAACCTCGCCCGCGTCGAGCACGTCAGCGTGCTCGTGGGCCGCGAGTCGCCGCCCCCGCCGGCTCTCGGCGACAGCGACGACGAGGGGACCTTCGGCTCGGGCGTTCCCGGCGGCGGAGCCCAGCGTCCGGGGACGGCGGCCCCGGACGCTGGCGCTGGACGTCGACGCAAACGGGGCGCCGACGGCGAACGCACCGCTGACGACAAGAAGGCCGACGACAAGAAGGCCGACGACAAGAAGGTCGACGACAAGAACGCCGACGACAAGAAGGTCGACGACAAGAAGGTCGACGACAAGGAGGGCGACGACAAGAAGGTCGACGACAAGGAGGCTGACGACAAGAAGGCCGACGACCAGAAGGCCGACGACCAGAAGGCCGACGACCAGAAGGCCGACGACAAGAAGGCCGACGACAAGGATGCCGACGACAAGGATGCCGACGACAAGGATGCCGACGACAAGGATGCCGACGACAAGAAGGCCGACGACAAGAAGGCCGACGACCAGAAGGCTGACGACCAGAAGGCTGACGAGCTCGGAGCCGCCGGCGAGCGTCCGGCGGCCGAGGGCGAGCCGCCTCGTCGTCGCCGCCGCCGCCGCGACTCAGAGCCGCCGTCGCCCGCCCCCGGAGAGAGCGCGACGACCGGCCCCAGCGCGCCGCCGCCTTCCGCCGATGGCGCTGCCGCGCCGGAGCGCGACAAGCGCGAGCAGCGCCGCCGCCGCAAGAAGCGCGACGCCGAAGCGCGAGCCGGGGGCGGGTCACCGCCGTCGGCATCGTCGACAGGGACGCCACCGTGAGCCGGGTTTTTACGTTCATGATGGTCACCCTGATCGCGACGGCCGCTGCGTCCGCGTTGGCGGTGGCGCTGGGCACGGCGGCGTTGCCGTTGACGCCCGGCAGCGTCGTCGTGGCCTACGCCGCGTTGACGACTCCGCCGGTCGAGGCGGCGTTCTCGGCAGCACTGGTGGGGTTGATCGTCGACGCCCTCGCTGGCGCTTCACTTGGAGCCTCCAGCTTCTCGCTGCTCGTCACGCTGCTCGTCTCGCGGCTGGGGGTGGGCTTCGTCCCGTCGACCCGTGACGCGGTGTCCTTCTTGTTCGTAGGCGCGTTTGCCTTCACCCAGGCGCTGTGTGCCATGGCGATGGTCGCGCTGTTCGGTCCCACGCACCGCGGCGTCGACCTGTCGGTGGCGGTGGTCGTGGCGCTGGTCGACATTGTCGTCGCATGGGCGCTGTTTCCGGTGCTGCACGAGGTCTTCGTGCTCCTGCGGCTCGAAGAGCGCAGCGCTACGCTCCGTGAGCGGCTGCAGGCGCGCTGAAGGGTGTTCGTCCCCGCATGAAGTCCTCTCTCGAGCCGGCGTTCAGCGCACGACGCGTGCAGATCTTCACGGCCCTGCTGGGCTCGTTGTTCGTCGTGCTCATCATGCGCCTGTACGTCCTTCAGGTCGTGCGCGGCGATGAGTACCAGCAGAAGTCGCAGGACAACTTCGTGCAGGAGCGGCGGGTCGCCCACGCGCGCGGCCTGATCTTCGATCAGGCGGGCCGCGTGCTCGTCGACAATCGGCCGTCCCACGACGTCACCGTCACCGTCGCGTTCCTGCCCGACAGCGCCCGCACCCTCGGTCAGCTGCTCGCGCCGCTTGGGCTCTCACGGCCCGAGTTGCTGGCAATCGATCGCGAGGTGCTGGCCCTGGTCGAGACCGACGAGATTGTCGTGGTTGCCGACGATCTCGGTCCCGAGGACTGCGCCTCCGTCGAGGAGCGTCGAGCGCGCTTCGACATCCGCGGCGCTGACGTCGAGACCGAGGCGACGCCGTGTCGGGTCCTGCTGCGGCCCCGCGAGTTCCCGTCGCGCTCTTCGGTGTTTCGGCGCCTCCGCGACCTCGTGGGGCTACCGCCTGCCGACATGAAGGTTCGCGTCGACACGGCGCTGCAGCGCGCGAGCGGGCTCGGCAAGTTCAAGCCGACGGCGCTGCTCGAGGACGTCGGCTACGTCGTCTACGCGCGCATCGAGCAGGCCATTGCCCTTGGCGAGCTGCCCGGTGTTGACGTCGTGCACACGCAGACGCGGCGCTATCGCAACGACGGACGCGCGGCCCACCTGCTCGGCTACCTGAACGAGATCTCCCCCGACGAGCTGCGCAAGCAGGAGGACAGTCTCGCCGCCGGGACGCTGTCCGACGATACTCCGCGCTACGCCCTCGGCGACCTGATCGGTCGCCGCGGTGTCGAGGGCAGCTACGAGCGGATGCTGCGCGGCAAGGACGGCATCGACCGCGTCGTCGTCGACGCCAAGGGCCGTGACAAGGGGGGAAGCTGGGCTGGGCAGCTACTCGGTGACGCGCGCCTGACCCCGCCGGTGCCGGGGCACTCGCTGGTCCTCGCGCTCGACGACGATCTGCAGGCCACCGCCGAGGACGCCTTCGGTGGCGTCGCCGGCTCGGTGATCGCGATGGAGGTCGACACCGGCTACGTCCTCGCGCTGGCCAGCTTCCCGACCTTCGACCCCAATGTCGTCGCCGGCCCGTGGGCGCGCGAGATCAAGCGCGCGCTCGACGTCGACAAGAACCGACCGTGGACGAACAAGGCGGTCCAGGAGCACTACGCGCCCGGCTCGACGTTCAAGGCCATCACTGCCGCCGCCGGGCTGCGCGAGCGCGAGATCACCGAGACCAGCTCCCGGGCGTGCCCGGGCTACTTCCGCCTCGGCCGCAACACGTGGCGCTGCTTCAACCGCGAGGGCCACGGCGCGATCGCGCTGGTGAAGGCCCTGCAGTACTCGTGCGACAGCTACTTCTATTCGCTGGGCTACGACCTTGGCCCCGACCGCCTGTCGTCGACGGCGCGGCTCTTCTCGTTCGGCAGCCGCACGGGCATCGACATCGGCGGCGAGAGCCCGGGGATCATGCCCGACCGCGCCTATTACTTGCGGCGCTTCGGCGCCTACACCCCCGGCCTGGTGGTGAACAACGCCATCGGGCAGGGCGACGTGACGGTGACGCCGCTGCAGCTCGCCGTCGCCTACGCCGCCATCGCCAACGGCGGCAAGGTCATGAAGCCTCAGGTGGTGCGCCAGGTCGTCGACGCGCAGGGCAACGTCGTGCTCGACCACGCGCCAGTGCAGGTCGCCGACCTCGGGCTGCCGGCCCACGATCTGGCGCTGTTGAAAGAGGCGCTGGCCCACGTCACCGAGCCCGGCGGCACCGCGAGCAGCCTGCTGCGACGCAACGATCGCTACGCCGACATGTCGGCATGGCTGCGCGAGAGCGGCCTCAACATCGTCGGCAAGACCGGCACCGCACAGGTGGTGCAGCTGTCAAAGAAGGTGAAGCACGTGCGCGCCGAGGACGTCGCCTACGAGCAGCGCGACCACGCCTGGTTCGTCGGCTTCGCACCTGAGGATGTCCCCGAGATCGTCGTCGTCACGATGACCGAGCACGGTGGCTTCGGCGGCTCGACGTCGGGGCCAGTGACCGCCGAGGTGCTGCGCACGTGGTTCACCAAGGTGCGTGGCCACGGTCGCTACACTGAGCTGCCGCCGCTGGAGCCGGCGCGCCGACGGCCGGCCGCGTCGGCGGTGGTCGCGGGCGCGCGTGGGACCACCGAGGAGTCGGCGCCAGCGCCCCACGGTCCGGAGCACGACGACGGCGACGGGGCCGAGCCTGACGTGACGCTGCCGCCGGACGGGCCTTCGGCCGCGCCGCCGGCGACGCCTGCCGGTGCGCCGACGCCAGCAGAGGTCGTGCCATGACGACCTCGTCGACGCCGCACAGTGCGGGGCTCGCGGTGCGCTGGCCGTGGGGGCTGATCGTCGTCGCGGCGCTCATCCCGCTGGTGGGCGTCGTCAACCTGTACTCGGCGGCGCAGAACTTCATCGACCCGACGATCTGGATGAAGCAGCTGTTGTGGGCGGCGGGCGGCGCTGCCCTTGCCGCCGCGGTCGCGCGGGTGAAGCCATCGACGCTCGAGACGGTGGCGTGGCCCCTCTACGTGGTCACCTGCGTGCTGCTTGTGCTGGTGCTCATCGTCGGCACGCCGATCAAGGGCGCCCAGCGCTGGCTCGATCTCGGGCCCTTCAACATGCAGCCGTCCGAGGTGGCGAAGATCGCGATCATGCTGGTGGTTGCGCGCCTGTTCGCGCGCTTCGAGATGTCGGGCGGCTACACCCTGCTGGCTCTGGCGCGCCCGTTGAATATCAGCCGCCCGCTCGGGCTCGTCGCGCTCGTCGCGCTGCGCTCCTACGCGCAGCGCCGACAGGTCGTCGTCGGGTTTCGCAAGAACGGGCTCGACCCGCCGTCGGTCCTCGATGCCCTCGACGCTGCGCGCGCGCTGCCGTCGCCGCCCCGGGAGGTCACGGCGGCCCTCGCCGATCTCGACCCGACGTGGCTGGCACCGGTGCTGCTGGTCGTCGCCGCCGCCTGGCTGGTCATCGCGCTGGTGGTGGCGAGCCGTCGACGCTTCGAGGCGCGCTCGATCATCGCGCCCGTCGACGTCATCCTCGTGCCCTTTGTGCTGGTGCTCATCGAGCCCGACCTGGGGACGGCCTCCATCGTGCTGGCCATCGCTGCTTCGCAGATCCTGTTCGCGGGCATGCGCTGGCGCGACCTGTTCGTCTCCGCCCTCGTCGGCGTCGGCGTCGCGTATTTCGCCTGGAACAACCTGCTGCACGACTACCAGCGCAAGCGCGTAGAGACGTTCCTCGACCCCGAGAGCGATATCCAGGGGTCGGGCTATCACGCGGCGCAGTCGATCATCGCCGTCGGCAGCGGACAGATCACCGGCAAGGGCTGGGGCGAAGGTACGCAGACGCAGCTGTCGTTCCTGCCCGAGAACCACACCGACTTCGCGTTCTCGGTGCTCGGTGAAGAGTGGGGCTTCGTCGGTGCCGTCGTGCTCATCGTGCTCTTCTTCGCGCTCGTCGCGCTGATGCTGCGCGCCGCGGGCCGGGCCACCGACCGCTTCTCGGCGCTGCTCGCCGTGGGCGCTTCGGCGATGCTGTTCTGGCACGCGTTTATCAACGTCGGCATGGTGATTGGCGTCCTGCCCGTCGTCGGCGTGACGCTGCCGCTGGTCAGCTACGGCGGCTCGTCGATGATCACCAAGGTGATCGCCATTGGCTTCGCCGTGAACGCCGCCGCGCAGGCAAGGAGAGCCGGATGACCGACCGCAGGCGCGCCCCTCGTCCCCGCCCCGACGCGATCATCGACGCCTTCGCTGCTGGGCTCGTCCACCAGGACGCCGGCAGTCCGGCGCCGCCACCGAGGGGTGACGACGGTGCGCCACCGCTGAGCGAAGATATCGTCGTCGCTGGCGCGGTCATCGAGGCGCGATCGCTGGTGGCGGCGCAGGCGCCGCCGCTGTGGGGCTCGGCGGCGTTCTTCCGTCGGGCGGCCGAAGAGCTGGTGACTTCGACGCGCACTGGTCGCGAGCTGGCCGGCGCCTGCTACCTGCGCGAGCGTCGCGGGCGGGTCACGCTGGTGGGGCTGAAGCGCGAGCTGGCGGGGCAGCCCGGGCGCGTCGGCGTCGACCCATCGTGGGGCTCGGTGCTGTGGCACACCCACCCCGGCTTGAAGGGGTCGCTGGCGGCGTTCTCGCTCGAGGATCTCGACGTCGCGAAGCAGGCCGGCAAGCCGCTGCTCGTGGTGGGCTTCGTCGGCATCTCGCTGGACGTGCTGTCGACGCTGGCGCTGCCGTTTGGCTGGCGGTCGGCGTTGGCGGCGGCGGGCATCAAGGGCCTCTTGTCGCTCGAGAAGTCGGGGCGCCTGCCGACGCGGCTCCTCGAGCTCGGAGTGGGCGCGCGGGTGTGCTGGCCGTCGGGGCTCATCCGACCGGTGCTGCGCCGGGGGGCCTCGCCGCTGCAGAAGGCCGTCGACGAGATGGGCTTCGTCGTCGACCGCGGCGTCGGCGCCGTCGAGCGCACCGGCCAGCGCGCGCTGCGCGCGGTGCTGTCGCTGTTCGTCGACCCGCCAACGAAGTAGCCGTGATCGGCGCGGGCGCGTCGGTTGTCGTCGACGATGTGGGTATGCGACAACGACAACTCTATGCACCCGTTGTTGTCTGAGTGGCTGAACGTGCTCGTACGGTGGGCCCACGTGGTCGCCGCCATCATGTGGATCGGCGACTCGTTCCTGTTCATGTGGCTTGACGCCCACCTGTCGAAGCAGCTGACGAAGGCGCGCGACGGCGACATCGTCGGCGAGCTGTGGATGACCCACTCTGGCGGCTTCTACGAGGTCGTGAAGCGCAAGACGCTGGCGCAGCACGAGCTGCCGCCGACGCTCTACTGGTTCAAGTGGGAGTCCTACTCGACGTGGATCACCGGCTTCCTGCTGATAGCGATCGTCTACTGGGCGGGCGGGCGCGCGATGATGCTCGACGCGACGTCGCCGCTGACGCAGGGGCAGGCGGTGCTTTTCAGCCTTGGCCTGCTGATCGCCGCCGTCGTCGTCTATGATCTGCTGTGCCGCACGCCGGTGTACGTCGACAACCGCGTCTTCGGCGTCGTCGGCCTCGCGCTGGTGACGGCGACGGCGGCGGCGCTGCTGCAGGTGTTCACGCCGCGGGCGGTGTTCCTGCAGGTGGGCGCGATGCTTGGCACGGTGATGGCGAGCAACGTGTTCTTCCGCATCATCCCGAACCAGAAGCGCATGCTCGCCTCGACGCAGGCTGGGGAGCCCGTCGACGCCACCCACGGGCTGAAGGCCAAGAACCGCTCGACCCACAACCACTACGCGACCCTGCCGGTCCTGTTCCTGATGCTGTCGAACCACTTCCCGAGCCTGTACGGACACGAGCACGCGTGGGCGGTGCTGGCGCTCGTCTGCGTCTTCGGCGTCGGCATGAAGTACCTGATGAACTTCCGTCGGCGGACGCCCCCGGTGATCGTGCTTGGCACGCTTGCAAGCTTTTCGGCCGCCGCGGCGATGACCGTACCGGCGACGCCGGACGTCGGGGCGCCGGTCGCCTACGCCGAGGCGCGCCGCATCATCGAGGCCCGCTGCCTGCCCTGCCACGCGGCGAAGCCGACGCTGCCGGGGATCATCGCACCGCCCAAGGGCGTGGTCTTCGACAGCGCCGCCGACATCGTCGCTGCGAAGGACCGCATCTACCTTCAGTCGGTGAACACGAAGGCGATGCCGCTCGGCAACATCACGGCGATGACCGACGAGGAGCGTGCGACGCTCGGGCGCTGGATCGCGCAAGGGGCACCCACCGAATGACGACGAAGGCGCCACCGCGGCTTGAGTTTCCCGACACGCGGTCCTTCGTGCTGCGCGGCCGGCGCGTGCTGGTCGACGGCGCCATCGGCCCGGCGGCGGTCGTCGTGGTCGATGGGCGCATCGACGGTATCCACGAGGTCGACTTCGTCGGCGGGCAGCTGCCGCGCGTCGACGCCGGGAACCTGCTCGTCACCCCGGGGCTCGTCGACAGCCATGTGCACATCAACGAGCCGGGCCGCACCGATTGGGAGGGCTTCCAGACCGCCACCGAGGCGGCGGCGGCGGGCGGGATCACCTGCGTGGTCGACATGCCGCTCAACTGTATCCCGGCGACGACGTCGCGCGCCGCCGCTGAGCGCAAGCAGCGGCACCTGCGTGACCAGCTGCATGTCGACGTCGTCTTCTGGGGCGGCGTCATCCCGGGCAACGCGGCCGAGTTCGAGGGGCTTGCGCGCTTTGGCGTGCCGGGCTGCAAGTGCTTCACCTGCCCGTCGGGCGTCGACGAGTTCCCCCACGTGACGCGCGCCGATCTGGACGTCGCGATGCCGGTGTTGCGCGACCACGGCCTGACCTTGCTGGTGCACGCCGAGGCGCCGGGGCCGCTCGACGACGCCGAGAGGCTGCTCGCCGCCGAGCACGCCGACCCGCGGCGCTACGCGACCTACCTGCGCAGCCGGCCGAAGTCGGCCGAAGACCAGGCCATCGCGATGATCGTCGAGCTGGTGCGCAAGCACCGCTGCCCGGCGCACATCGTCCACCTGTCGTCGTCGACGGCGCTGCCGCTGCTGCAGGCGGCGCAGGCCGAGGGGTTGCCGGTCAGCGCCGAGACCTGCCTGCACTACCTGACGTTCACCGCCGAAGAGATCGACGACGGCGCCACGCCCTTCAAGTGCGCGCCCCCGGTGCGCGAGGCCGACAACCGCGAGGCGCTGTGGGGTGGACTGCAGTCGTCGACGGTGTCGATGGTGGTCAGCGACCACTCGCCGTGCACGCCAGCGCTGAAGAAGCAGGAGACGGGCGACTTCCTGAGCGCGTGGGGCGGCATCGCCGGCCTGCAGCTCGGCCTGTCGGCCCTGTGGACCGAGTCGCGCGCCCGCGGCGTCGACGTGGCCACGATGACCCGCTGGAACAGCGAGCAGACCGCGCGGCTCGCCGGGCTCTCGCACAAGAAGGGCCGCATCGCCGCCGGCTACGACGCCGACCTGGTCGTCTGGGACGACGAGGACACCTTCCGCGTCAAGGGCGACGCGCTGTTTCACAAGCACAAGGTGACGCCGTGGGCGGGTCGCACGCTGCACGGGGTCGTGCACGCGACGGTGGTCGGCGGTCGCGTCGCGTACTCGAAGGCCCACGGGCTGACGAAGCGGCCGGCAGGCTCGTTCGTCGCCGTCCGCCGCTGAACCCCAGAACTGCCGGGCGCCGCCTTGGACGACGCCCCTCGCCGGAGCCCCACGATGTCCAGCCGTCAGAAGTCGCCGCCGGAATTCGCCCACCTCGTGAACCTCGCCGAGGACCTGACCGGCACGTTCGTCGTCGCCGCCACCGACGACTACTTCGCCGAAAAAGAGAACCTCATCCGCCCCGACGCGCCCCAGTGGCTCGAGGACAAGTACACCGACAAGGGCAAGTGGATGGACGGCTGGGAGAGCCAGCGTCGACGCACGCCCGGCCACGACTGGTGCGTCATCCGCCTGGGCACGCCGGGCTTCGTCCACGGCTTCGTCGTCGACACCACGCACTTCAAGGGCAACGCGCCCACGCACGTCAGCGTCGAGGGCGCCGAGCTGCCGCACACGACGACGCCGGCGGAGCTCGACGGTGCGGCGTGGTTTCCGATCCTCGAGCACACCGCGGTGCTGCCCAACACCGCCAACCTGGTGCCGCTGCCGTCGCCGTCGACGAGGCGCGCCACCCACGTGCGGCTGCACATCTTCCCCGACGGCGGCGTCGCGCGTCTGCGCGTCTTTGGCGCTGTCGCCGCTGACGAGCGCACCTTCTGGCGCGGCGGCGTCGTCGACCTCGCCGCGATCGAGAACGGCGGCACCATCGCCACGGTCTCCGACGAGTTCTTTGGGCCGCCGTCGAACCTGCTGCTGCCCGGCCGCGGCGTGAACATGGGCGACGGCTGGGAGACCAAGCGTCGGCGCACGCCGGGCAGCGACTGGTGCGTGATCAAGCTCGCGCGGCGCGGCGTCATCGAGCGCGTCGAGCTCGACACGGCGTTCTTCAAGGGCAACGCGCCGCAGTTCACGCTGATCGAGGCCATCGACGACGACAGCGTCACCCGCGAGCGGCTGCACACGCCGGGCGGCTTTCCGACGCTGGTCGGCAAGACGCCCCTCGTGCAGCACCGCCGTCATGTGCTCGAGCCCGAGCGGCCGCTGCCGGTGACGCACCTGCGCGTGCACATCTTTCCCCACGGCGGCGTCAATCGCCTGCGCGTGTTTGGCCACGCCCTCGACACGCCGTCGGAGGCGAAGGCGCTGGTGTCGTTGAACGCGCTGGGCGCCGACGCCGCCGTCGACGTGTTCCGCGCCTTCTGCGGCAGCACGGCGTGGGCGCAGGCGCTGGCGGCGGCGCGGCCGTTCGCCGACGTGCGGGCGCTGTTCGCCACCGCCGAGGCGGCGTTCTGGCGGCTCGACGAGGCGGCGCTGCTCGAGGCGTTCGCGGCGCACCCGCGGATCGGCGCGCAGCAGGCGGCGCCGTCGCAGAACGCGCAGTCGGCGGCGTGGTCGCACGGCGAGCAGGCGGGCGCGCAGGGGGCGGCGTCGTCGACGACCGCGCAGCTGGCGGCGCTGAACCAGCGCTATGCCGAGAGGTTCGGGTTCATCTACATCGTGTTCGCGTCGGGCAAGAGCGCGGAGCAGATGCTCGCCCTGCTCGAAGAGCGCGTGGGCAACGATCGGTCGACCGAGCTCGAGGGCGCCGCGCGCGAACAGCTGAAGATCACGCGCCTGCGCCTCGAGAAGTGGCTGCGCGCGCAGCTGGCTGGCTGACGAAGAACAAGGAGCACGCGATGGGGATCAGCACGCACATCCTCGACACCAGCCGAGGCCGCCCTGCCGAGGGCGTCGCGGTGGTGCTCGAGCGGCAGCAAGGCGACGGCTTCGTCGTCGTCACCCGCGGGACCACCGACGCCGACGGTCGCGTGAAGGGGCTGGTCACCGGACCGCCCGAGCCGGGCACGTGGCGCATCCGCTTCGACACCGGCGGCTACCACCGTGGCCTCGGCGTCGAGGGCTTCTATCCCTACGTCGAGCTCGTGTTCGTCACGACGAGCGCGGCCGAGCACTACCACGTGCCGCTGCTCATCAATCCGTTCGGCTTCTCGACGTACCGGGGCTCGTGATGACGCTGGGCAGCGCGCGCACCCTCGTGGCCGAGCCGCTCACCGAGGCGGCGTTTTCGCCCTTTGGCTTCGTCGTGTCGGCGGGCCTGCGCGCCGGCACCAGCGCCAATCAGGGAACGGCGGTGCGCTTCGACTTCTGCGCCGAGCTGTCGTCGACGCGGGCGGCGGCGCGGGCGAACCTCGCGGTGTTTCGCTCGACCCAGAAGGCGCTGCCGTTTTCGTTGCGGCTGTTCGAGAGGCACCCGTGCTCGACGCAGACGTTCCTGCCGATGGTCTGCCGCCAGTTCCTCATCTGCGTCGCGCCGAAGAACGCCGACGGCGGCCCCGACGTCGACGGCGCCCGGGCGTTCGTCTGCGGGCCGGGGCAGGGGGTCAGCTACCACGTCGACGTCTGGCACCACCCGATCATCGCGCTGCACGACGACGCCGACTTCGCGATGCTCGCGTGGGAGGACGGCTCGTCGCAGGACTGCATCGAGCACCCGCTGGCCGAGGCCCTGCTCGTCGTCGACTGACCCTGCGTGGGGCGCCCGTGGACACCGGGCGTCGTTTTGCACCAAGGAGCCGGACATGCGCATCACCCGTCGTCGCGCCCTGCAGGGCTTCACCGCCGCCGCCGCCCTCGGCCCGTCGGCGCTCGCCGCCTCCTGCGGCACGGCACCGATCGAAGCGTCGTCACCGGGGCGCCTGGCCCTCGCCCGGCAGCGCATCAAGACCGTCGTCGTCTTGATGATGGAGAACCGCTCCTTCGACCACGCCTTCGGGTCGCTCTCGCTGGTCGAGGGCCGCGCCGACGTCGACGGCCTGTTGCCCACGATGAGCAACCCCGGCCCCGACGGCAGCCCCGTGTTCCCGCGCGAGGCCGACCTGAACTGCGTGCCCGATCCGCCGCACGGTTGGGGCTCGTCGCACGCCCAGTGGAACGACGGCCGCAACGACGGCTTCGTCGCGGCCTATGCAGAGGGTGACGGCGCGGAGGCGCCCTACCGCGTGATGGACTTCCTGCCGGCGTCGAAGCAGACGGCGTCGCGCGCGCTCGCCGCCGAGTACGCGCTGTGCCAGCGCTGGTTCGCGTCGGTGATGGGGCCCACGTGGCCGAACCGGTTCTTTCTCCTGTGCGGGTCGTCGTACGGCAAGAAGAGCAACGACTTTCTGGGCGCGCGGGTGCCGTCGATCTTCACGCGGCTCGACGACGCCGGTCTCGGTTGGGCCAACTACTACAGCAACCTGCCGTTCTCGATCACCCTCGACGGCATGAGCGTGCAGTTCCCCGAGATGAGGAAGATGGACCGCTTCTTCGACGACGCCGCCGCCGGGCAGCTGCCGTCGTTCTGTCTGATCGATCCGTTGTACGGCCGCTCCGACGACCACCCGCCGACGCACCCGGTGGCCGGGCAGGTGGCCATCCAGACCATCTACGACGCGCTGCGCACGTCGCCGCAGTGGGACGAGTGCCTGTTTGTCGTCACCTACGACGAGCACGGCGGCTTCTACGATCACGTGCCGCCGCCGACGGTGCAGGACGATCGCGTCGACGAGGGCTTCGGGCAGCTCGGCTTCCGCGTGCCGGCCTTCGTCGTCGGTCCGTGGGTCAAGCAGTCCGCCGTCGTCGACACCGTGTTCGACCACACGTCGGTGTACGCGACGCTGGCGGCGCTGTTCGACCTGCCGCCCCTTGGCACGCGCGACGCGGCGGCGAGCACGCTGCTCGACGTGCTCGACGAGGATCGGCTGCGCGCGGGGACGCCGCGGCCGGGCATCGCGCTCGACCCCATCGTCGCCAGCGACGACGAGCTGTTCGCTGCCGACTGCCGCGGCTTCGCGTTCCATGACCGCGCTGCGGCCCCGGGAGCGCTCACCGGCCAGCCCGAGCTCGAGGCGGCGTTCGCGACGAAGGCGCCGGCGCTGGCGGCGCACCTGGGCGCTGACACCGACGGCGCGTGGCGCGAGCTGCTCGGTCGCGCGCGGTCGCGCGGCTTGCTGCGCTCGACCTGACGGACACCGTCGCGCCGCTACTGCGGCGTCGTGCGCGTGAAGCGGACGAGGGCATCTTGCAGCGGCGCGCGCAGCGCGTCGCGCGCCGGCCGGCTCCAGAAGCAGACGCCGTCGTCGTGGCCGACGGGCCCGTCGAAGACCAGCGGGCGCTGCGACAGGCTGCTCACGGCGCCACCGGCGGCGAGCAGGAGCGCGGCAGGCGCCGCCGTGTCCCAGACCTTGATGCGCCGCGACGCCGTGACGTAGGCGTCGGCCTTGCCCTCGACGATCAGCGCGGCCTTCAGGCCCACCGACCCGCGGGGCACCACCACGCCGCCGAGGTCGCCGACGACGAAGTCGACGAAGGCGCTCGGGTGGCTGACGCTCGCGGCGATGCGCGGCGGCCCGGCGAGGGGCCCGGACGCTGGCAACGACAACCGCGTGGTGGCGCCGTCGGCGTCGATGCGCTCGCACACTGACGCGTCGTCGCCGACGACGCCGCGCCACGCGATCCCCGTCGCGGGCTGCAGCACGACGCCGAGCCGCGGGGCGCCATCGACGACGAGGCCGATGTGGATCGCGTAGTCGGCGGTGCCGCGCACGAAGTCCTCGGTGCCGTCGATGGGGTCGATGACCCAGACGCGCCCCCGCGGGGGCATCGGCGCATCGACCCAGGTCTCTTCGGTGACGATCGCGTCCCCCGTTACGGCCAGACCCTTGCGCAGGACCGCGTCGGCGGCGAGGTCGGCGGCGGTGACGGGGCTCGCGTCGCTCTTGCTGGTGACGGTGCGTCGGGCGTCGGCGCGCACGGCGAGGATGGCGCCGGCGGCGGCGCGGGCGAGGCCGGTGGCGAGGTCGAGGGCGGCGTGGTTGTCCACGGCTCAGGCCTTAGCAGGTCGCGACGCCGAAGCACGCCGGTTCGGGTTGCTCGTCGCGCCGGAGCCGTGCGACGCCGCCTGTGATCCGCCTTGCGCTCGTTGCTGCGTGAGGGACACTCCCCGCCGACCACGACCCAGGAGCAGCAGCATGATGATTCGGCAGATCCCATCGGTCCTCCTTGCGGGCGCCCTCGGCGTCTTCGCGACCGCTTGCAACATCGCGGTCAATGGCGACGGTGACGGCGGCGAGGGCGAGGGCGAAGGCGAGGGCGAAGGCGAGGGCGAGGGCGAGGGCGAGGGCGAGGGCGAAG
>VGSZ01000117.1 GCA_016874845.1 Deltaproteobacteria bacterium | reverse complement strand
CTGACCACCGCGACGCTGGCGCGGCCCGCCGACCCCCCTTCCGTCGCCGGCGACCACTTCGGCGCGGCGTTCGGACAATGAGCCACGCGACGGGCGTCCCCGACGCGCCGCCCGACGAGCAGCACGACGAGCAGCACGACGCGCAGCACGACGCGCAGCACGACGCGCAGCACGACGCGCAGCACGACGCGCAGCACGACGTGCAGCACGGCGACGCGGGCGCCGCGCCCGGCTTCGAGGTGGCGCCCCCAGGCTCGGTGCGTCGGCCAGGGACGACGACCATCGGCATCCCCGCCGCCGTGCTCGACGACCTCGTCACCCTGCGCCGCGCCGGCTACAAGGTGGGTCTGGTCGTGCGCCACGCCGAGCGCCACCCGCTGATCGACCTGCGCACCCACCACACGCTGCTGCTCACCGAGCGCGGGCACCGCATGGCGCAGGAGGCCGGGCGCGCTCTGGCCGCGCGGCTGGTGACGTCGGGCGTGCGGACGGTGCGCGCGCTGCACTCGCCGGTGGAGCGCTGCGCCGAGACCGCCCGCGGCCTCGTGGACGGCGCGCGCGACGACGGCCTTGCCGCCGTCGTCGCCGGCAGCGAGCACGTCCTCGGCGATCCCTTCCTGCGCGACCGCCACGGCGCGCTGGCGCTCGCCGAAGAGCTCGGTCCCGGCTTCCTGCGCGCCTGGTTCGACGGCCGGGTGCCCGACCGCGTGCTGCAAGACCACCGCGCCGCCGCCGCCGACCAGCTGGCGACGTACGCGCGCCACGTCCGCGACGCCGCCGACGACGACGTGGTCGTCATGGTCAGCCACGACTGGAACGTCGCGCTGGTGCGCGAGATCGTCCTCGGCGTGCGCCACGAAGAGGCGTGGCCGCACTTCCTCGACGGCTTCGTCGTGGCCGTTGACGGCGACGACGTGCTCGTCGGCCACGGGGGCCGCACGCGGCGGACGACGGCGCAGGCGACGGCCACGCCAGTGTCGGGGTAGCGTCGTCGCCCATGGGCGTGCTCTTCACCGACGTCGATGCGCTGCTCGCGGCGCTGCCCCTCGCCCCTGACGAGCGGGGCGCGTGGCCCGCCGACGTCGCGGCCGTCGCCGTGTTCGACGCCGACCACACGCTGTGGGACGGCGACATAGGCGACACCGCCTTCGCCGCCGCCGCCGACGAAGGGCTGCTGCTGCCGTCGACGTGGCGCGGCCCGGTGATGGCGTGGGCGCGCGGCTGGGACTTGTCGATCCCGGACGAGCCGCGCGCTGGCGCGCGTGCGATCTTCGCGGCGGCGGTCGACGGCGCGCTGGCGTCGACGGCGAGCGCCCGCGGGCTGCCCGACGGCGCGTGGAGGCAGTCGCTGTATGCGATGCAGGCGTGGGCCTACGCCGGCGCGCGCCGCCAGGACGTCCTGCAGTTCGGCGAGCGGCTGTTTGCGCGCGGCTTCGCCGCGCACATCTGGCACGACATGCGGCGCGTCATCGACGGTCTGCAGGCGCGCGGCGTGGCCGTGCGCATCGCCTCGGCGAGCCACGGCGCCCTCGTCGTGCCTGGCGCGCGCAGGCTCGGGCTGAAAGACGACGCGGTGGACGGCATGGAGCCCGTGCTCGACGACGACGGCGTCACCGTGCCCATCCTGGCGCAGGACACCTTCGGGCCGGGCAAGGCCGCGGTCGTGCGCCGCGTGCTCGGCGGGCGACGGCCGCTGCTGGCGTGGGGCGACTCGGTGCTGGCCACCGACCGCGAGCTGCTGGCGCTGGCGCACCAGGGGGTGGGTGTGGCGACGAAGGGCGCGCACCGGGCTGCCGCCTTGCAGGACCCACGGCTGTGGTTGTTCGACCCGGCGCGGTGACGAGATAGGGTGGCGGCGATGTCGATGACGTTGACCGAGGCGCAGAGGTCGTGGCGGACGCGCGTCTTCGCGTCGACGTGGCTCTGCTACTTCGCGTTCTACTTCTGTCGCAAGCCGTACACGGCGGCGAAGTCCGCCATCGCCGAGGAGGCCGGCTTCGACGCCACCACCCTCGGCGACATCGGCGCCGCCTATCTGGTGGCCTACGCCATCGGGCAGTTCCTCGCCGCTGGGGTCGGCGGGCGCTTTGGCCCGCGCAAGAACGTGCTGGTGGGCAGCGCGCTGTCGGTGGGCGTGACGCTGCTGATGGGTCTGACGTTGTCGCCGGCGCTGCTCGCCGGGCTGGTGGCCGCAAACGGGCTCGCGCAGGCGACGGGGTGGTCGGGCAACGTCGGCACGATGGCGGCGTGGTTCCACCGCAAGGAGCGCGGCCGGGTGATGGGGGTCTGGTCGACGAACTTCACCATCGGCAGCCTCATCAGCACGTACGTGATGGCGGCGGTGCTGCATCGCCACGCGCCGGGCGAGCCACCGCCGTGGCGCGACTGCTTCGTCGTCGGCGCCGCGGTGCTCGCCGTCGTATGGGTCGTCTTCTTCCTCTTCCAGCGCGACCGCCCCGAGGATCTGGGCCTCGCGCCCATCGAGGAGCCCCCCGATGTACGCGTCGACGACGGGGACGAGGCCGCGGCGAGGGCCCGCTCGAGAGCGAACGCGGCGGCGACGGACGCGGCGCCGGCGCTGTGGGGCATCCCGCGGGCATCGTGGACGAACCTGCTGTTGATCGCGGCCTTCTATTTTTGCGTGAAGCTCATCCGTTACGCGATCTGGTCGTGGGCGGCGTTCTTCCTGAAGAAGAACTACGGCCTCGACGACGCTGCGGCCAACACGTGGTCGACGGTGTTCGAGGTGCTGGGCATCGTCGGGGTGTGGTCGGCGGGCACGCTGTCCGACCGCGTCTTCGCCAGCCGCCGCGCCGAGGTCGCGCTGCTGTTGATGGTGGTGATGACGGCGGCCTGCGCGGCGCTGGTGGCCTTTGGCGGCCAGAGCTTCGTGGTGTTCGCGGTGCTGCTCGGCGTCGTCGGCTTCTCGCTGTTCGGGCCCGACGCGCTGTTAAGCGGTGCCGGCGCGATGGACGTCGGCAGCCGCAAGGCGACGACGGTGGCGGCGGGGATCATCTCGGGGTTCGGCAGCCTCGGCCCCATCGTGCAGGAGGTCGTCATCGGTCGCCTGTACGACAAGAACGCCGGCAACCTGACCCCGATCTTCGCGCTGCTGCTCGCGTCGTCGGTGGTCGCGCTGCTGACGATGGTCGTCGCCGTCGCCCGCAACCGCCGCGGCCACCCGCCCCTCTGAACGGACCCGACACGTCACGTCGCGCCACAGCGGACCCACCGGCCCGCTGCCGGCGCTAAGGGCCTGCGCCAACCGCGAACGCGCCCGGCGAGCCCGCAGCGCGACGTCACCCTGCACCGATGAACCATGCGACTTGCTCGCCCACTACGGCTCGCCCGATCTGCGCGTGTTCGTCGGGGCGCGCTCGTCGATCGATGAGTGCGACGGCGTCGCCGACCGCCTCGACCGCTGCCGCGACCGCGCCGCGGACAAGGACCGCTTTGCCGACGACGACGACTGCCCCGACGGCTGTCCCCGACAGCGACGGCATCAACGACGTCACCGACCGCTGCCCGGACCAGGCCGAGGACAACGACGCCTTTCATGACGACGACGGCTGGCCCGACCTCGACGACGACGGCGACGGCGACGGCGTGCTCGACAACGACGACCGCTGCGTCCGCGTGGCCGGCTGCCGCCGCTCGGCGCAGCGCGGCCTGGCGGTGCACGGCGGCTGCGCCGACGGCGATGGCGACGGCATCGTCGACGACGTCGACCGCTGGCCGGCCACGTCGAGACAGGCAACGGCATCGACGACGGCGACTGCTGCCCCGACAAAGCGGCGCGCGCTGGTGGTCGGCGGCGGCGACCGCATCACCCGGGCCGAGCAGGTGTTCTTCGACTCCGGCAAGGACACGCTCCAGCAGCGCAGCGGCGGGCTGCGCGATCGGGTGGCGACGGTGCTGAGGCTGCACCCCGAGGTGAAGCGCGTGCGCGTCGAGGACCACACCGACGACGCCAGCCACGACGCAAAGAACCTCGACCTGTCGAAGCGGCGGGTGCAGAGCGTGGTGCAGGCGCTGGTGACGCGGGGCATCGACGCCGGGCGACTGAACAGCGAGGGCTCCGGCGAACGCGCGAGGCGAGCCGTCGGGTCGAGCTGCGCATCGAGCCGTCGCGGGCGACGCCGACGGCGCTCGACGGGCGCACACAGCCCTCATGACCTGGCCACGCGGCCTGCTAACCTTGCCACCATGAGTCAGATTCGACTTGAGAACCTGCTGCTGCAGGCCGGCGTGATCAACGAGCAGCAGCTGGCGGCGGCGATGCAGGGGCAGAAGGAGTGGGGCGGGCGCCTGGGCGCCATCCTCGTGCGCATGGGCGTGCTCACCGACGACGCGCTCGTGCTGGCGCTGTCGCGGCTCCTGAACATGCCGCGGGTCGCGCTGGGCCCCACCGAGCCCCTGACCGTGCCGCCGGCGGTGCTCGAGCGCGTCGAGCGCGCGCTGTGCGAACGCCACGCCTTCGTCCCCATCGCCTTCGTGCCCGAGCGCGGCGCGCTGCAGGTGGCGGTGGCCGAACCATCGCCGGGGATGGTGCTCGACGACCTCGGTCGCCAGCTGGGCGTGCGGATCGAGCCCGTGCTCGCCAGCGAGCACCAGATCCAGCAGGCCATCACCCGCCTGTACTCCGGCGCGGCGGCAGCGGCGGCCGTCCCCGCCGCCGCCGCCCTGCATTTCGTCGACAACAGCGGCGGCGTACTCGGCACCCGCCCTTCGCGACCGGCGTCGGCGAAGTTCCCGTCTCCGGCGGCGCCCCCCCCGACGGCGCCTTCGTTGACGACACCCGTCGGGACGCCGATGACGGTGGCGGCGACGGTGGCGGCGACGACCGCCACCGCGCAGCACGCCCCCGAGGAGCTGCGCGCCGCCGCCGAGCAGCAGCGACGCGCGGCGCGCGCGCTGGCCGTGCTGCTCGTGCAGCGCGGCCTGCTCGATCCGACCGTGCTGCAACGCGCGCGGGGCTGAAGGCGACGGTCGCGACGATGACGCACGGGGCGCGCGCGCGAGGCGCGCTGGCGCGAGCTTCCGCTGTCCGAATGACGACCATGACGAATCTGGACAGCGCGCTGCGTGTGCGGGGGTTGCGCGGCGGGCGCGTCAGCGACAGCACGCGGGCCATGAAGAGCATGAAGAAGGTGGGCATCCTGACCGGCGGCGGCGACTGCCCCGGCCTCAACGCCGTGATCCGCGCCGTCGTCACCCGCGCCGAACAGCTCGGCGTCGAGGTGCTGGGCATCCGCGGCGGCTGGCGCGGCTTCCTCGAGCACGACACCGAGCCGCTGACCCGCGCCCGCACGCGCGGCATCCTGCACGAGGGCGGCACGATCCTCGGCACGACGCGGGTCAACCCGTTTCAGGTCAAGGGCGGCCCCGAGCGCGTCGAGGCCTGCTTCAAGGCCTGGCACCTCGACGGCCTGATCGCCGTCGGCGGCGAAGGCACGCTGTCGCTGGCGCAGAAATTCCACGAGCGCGGGCTGGCCGTCGTCGGCGTGCCCAAGACCATCGACAACGACCTCTCCGGCACCGAGGTCACCTTCGGCTTCGACACCGCCCTGGCCATCGCCACCGACCTCATCGATCGCCTGCGGACGACGGCCGAGGCCCACGAGCGGGTGATGGTCGTCGAGGTGATGGGCCGGCACGTGGGCTGGATCGCAGTGCACGCCGGGCTCGCCGGCGGCGCCGACGTCGTCGTCGTGCCCGAGCGTCCGACGACGCTCGAGGAGATCACCAAGGTGGTCCTGCTGCGTCGCGCCGAGGGCAAGACGTTCTCCATCGTCGTGATCGCCGAGGGCGCGCTCATCCAGGAGACCGACGCCCAGGAGGCGCACCTCGTGCTGTCGAACCAGCAGCCCGACGCCTTTGGTCGCCCGCGCCTGGGCGGCATCGGCGCCCACGTAGCGCGCTGCATCGAGGAGGCCACGGGCATCGAGAGCCGGGTGACGGTGCTCGGCCACGTGCAGCGCGGCGGTACGCCGACGGCGCGCGACCGCGTGCTGGCCCAGCGCTTCGGGGTGAAGGCCATCGAGCTGATGCACGCCGGGCAGAGCGGCGTGATGGCGGCGCTGCAGGCCGACCAGATCGTGGCGGTGCCGCTGGCGCAGGCGACGAAGCGCAAGGCCGTCACCGAAGACTGGCTGCAGGTCGCCGACGTCTTCTGCGAAGGCCCCGACCTGTCGAAGAACCCCCCGTCAGGGTCGAGCGGCTGACCGACGCCAATGCGGCGCCGACGTCGTCAGCGTGGCGCCCACGAGACCGTTGACAGAGGGCGGTCGTCTGCTAGAGATGACGAGGCCGCGGGCCCCATCGTCTAGCGGTTAGGACGGGAGCCTCTCACGTTCCAGACAGGAGTTCGATTCTCCTTGGGGTCACCAGCAAAGGCGCTCGCGCAAGCGAGCGTCTTTTTTTTGCGAAGACGACGACCGGTACAGCGACAGCGACAGCGACGACGGCGGGGCCCGCCCCCTTGTCGGGCCGGCGTGCGTGGGCGAAGTCGGCGGTGATGTCGACGACGAAGACGCCGAAGAAGCACCGCTGGGATCCGTCGGGCCGCCTGTACGCGCCGCGCGTGCGCGCGCCGGTGATGCCGGCCGACCGCCGGCGCCATGATCTGCCCCCGCTCGACGTCACCGCGACGCTTTTGGGAAAGAAGCTCTTGATCGTCGGCGGCACCGGCTTCCTCGGCAAGGTGCTGCTCGGCATGCTGCTGAAGAACTTCGCCGACGTCGGACACATCTACCTGATGGTGCGCGGCAAGGGCGGCCTGACGTCGAAGGACCGCTTCGAGCAGGAGGTCTGGCCGACGCCGTGCCTCGACGTGTGCCGGTCGTCGTTCACGATCTCCGGCGAGGCCGGCAAGGTCGACCTGTACACCAAGTTGACCCCGATCCCGGGCGACGTCGTCGAGCCCCTCGGCGGCGTGAAGGGCGAGCTGCTCGAGCAATTCAAGCGCGTGGGCATCGATCTCATCTGCAACGTCGCCGGCGTGGTCAGCTTCGACCCGCCGCTCGATGAGGGCCTGCAGGTAAACGCCATCGGCGTGAAGAACCTGCTCGACCTGTCGCGCGCGCTGCGCCCGGGCTGCGCGCCCGATGGCGCGGTGCCGCTGCTGCACACGTCGACCTGCTACGTCGCCGGCGGCCGCACCGGCACGATCATGGAGGACGACCCGCGCGACTGGCCGTTCCCCTACTGCGACAAGCTCGATCGCTCGACGTGGGACCCCGAGCGCGAGCTGAAGGAGGGCATGGAGCTCGCCCGCCACCTGCGCGCGCGGGTCAACGACGCCGACCTGCAGAGCCTGTTCCTCGACCGCGCCCGGGCGAAGCTGCGCGAGCTGAACCACCCGACGACGGGTGAGCCGCTGTCGCAGCAGCTGAAGAAACAGCGCGACAAGTGGATCGACGGCGAGCTCGGGGACGCGGGCATGAAGCGCGCGAAGCACTGGGGCTGGCCCAACACGTACACGTACACGAAATCCATCGGCGAGCAGATGCTCGCGTCGAGCGGCCACCCCTACACCATCGTCCGCCCCGCCATCGTCGAGAGCAGCTACGAGTTTCCGTTCCCCGGCTGGAACGAGGGCATCAACACCTCGGCGCCGCTCATCTATCTGGGCTTGCACGGCATGTACCGGGTGCCGACGTCGCCGGGGAACATCCTCGACGTCATCCCCGTCGACTTCGTCTGCGCCGGCACCCTGCTGTCGATGGCGGCGCTGCTGCGCGGCGAGCAGGCAAAAGTATACCAATACGGCAGCGGTGATACCAACGCCTTGACCATGTGGCGACTGACCGAGTTGGTGAGCCTTTACAAGCGTCGGTACATGCGGTCGCGCACGCGCGGCAATCCCTTGTTGAACCGTACGCTGGCGCGCTTCGGGCCACGCACGATCAGCGAGGCGACCTACCACCGCAGCGGCGCCGGTATGCACGCGAAGGCCCTGGCCGCCGTGTCGGGGGGCCTCGGGCTGCTGCAGGCGACGCCGGCGAAGTCGCTGGCGCGAGGCGCGAAGAAGCAGGTCGACGCGATCCAGAAGCAGGTGAAGACCGTCGACACGATCATCCACGTCTTCATCCCGTTCATCTGCCACTACAACTACAATTTCCGCTGCGACGCCACCCGCGAAGACTACGCCCGACTGGTCGAGAAAGACCGGGCTTTGTTGCCGTGGAAGCTCGAGACGATGGAGTGGCGTCATTATCTGAATGACATCCACATCAAGGGCCTGCGCAAGTGGGTGTTCCCGCACCTCGAGGCGAAGCTGACGAAGCGGCCGCGGGCCGAGGATCGCTTCTCGGACCTCGTGGCGTTCCTCGACGAGATCGCCGACCGTGAGGGCAACGCCGTCGCCGTGCAGCGGATCGTGTCGGCGGCGTCGGCGGCGTCGAACGCCGCCGACGGAGACGCCGGTGACGAGCACAAGAAGGGCGCGCCCGAGCTGGTGGGCGTCAGCTACCGCGACCTGCGGCGGCGCGCGTGGGCGTGCGCATCGCGGCTGGCCGACGTCGGCGTGCACCCGGGCACGCGGGTGGCGCTGGTGGCGAAGAACTCGCCTGAGTGGGCCATCGCCTTCTTCGGCGTCCTGTCGGCGGGGGCCACCGTCGTGCCGCTCGACCCGGCGCTGTCCGCCGTGGAGGTCGGCCGGCGCATGAAGCAGGTCGACGCGCAGTTCGCGCTGGTCGGCGACGGCATCGACGCTCCCGACGGCGCGGCGTGCCTCGACCTGGGCGAGCTGTGCGAGGCGCCGCGCGAGACCGACGTCGTCGAGCCGCCCGAGGTCCTGATCTCGCCCGACGACGTCGCCGTGCTCGCCTACACCGCGGGCACGACGGGCGACGGCAAGCCCGTCGTGCTGAGCCACAAGAACATCACCAGCGTGCTCGCCAGCGTGGCGCCGCTGTTCAAGATCACGCGGCGCGACTCGGGCCTGAGCGTGCTGCCGCTGACGTCGACGTTCGAGCTGACCTGCGGCCTGCTCTTGCCGCTCTTGCGGGGCGCGCGGGTCACCTACGTCGACGACAACACCGCCGAGAATCTGTCCGAGGCCTTCGCGGTGGCGGGCATCACCGCCATGATCGGCGTGCCGCAGGTGTGGGAGGAGCTCGAGGACAAGCTGCACCGCGACCTCGCCGACAGCGGCCCGCTGGCCGAGGCGGCGTTCCAGGCCGGTCTGTTCTTGAACCGCACCCTCGGCAAGACGCTCGGGATCAACCTCGGCCGCGTGCTGTTCCGGCCGGTGCACGACCGTCTTGGGGGGCGGATCCGCTTCCTCGTGTCAACGGGCGGCCCGGTGCCGAAGAGGACCGCCGACACGTTCAAGAACCTCGGCATCGAGCTGAAGCAGAGCTACGGCCTCACCGAGGCCGCCCCCGTGCTCGCCATGGGCGACGCCCGCGGCGCCTCGGCGGTGCCCGGCGTCGAGGTCGAGATCCGCGACGTCCGCGAGGACGGCGTCGGCGAGATCGTGGCCCGCGGCGACAGCGTCATGCGCGGCTACGTCGACGACGAGCTGACGGCGCAGGCCCTGACCGACGAGGGCTGGCTACGCACCGGCGACCTCGGCCGCATCGACAAGGATGGCCGCATCACAGTCGTCGCCCGCGCCGACGAGGTCATTGCGCTGGCCAACGGCCGCCGCGTCTACCCGCGCACGCTCGAGGACCAGCTCGTCGACGTCAAAGGCGTCGGCGAGCTGTGCGTCGTCGGCGTCCCCGACGGCCAGGGCGGCGAGCGCATCGGCTGCCTTGTCGTCGTCAAGGACGACGAAGACCCCGCCGCCGTCGAGCGCGCGGTGGCGTGGGCGGCGCGCAAGCTCGATGAGCACGAGCGCCCCACCATGATCCGCGCCGTCACCACACCGCTGCCGCGCACCGCCGACAAGAAGGTCAAGCGCCCGGCCGTGCTCGCCACGCTGGTCGCGCGCCTCGGCGAGAGCCCCGCGCCGCCCGAGAGCGCGGCGGTGACGACGACGAAGAACGGCGCCCGCGCGCTGTCGCCCGACGAGGTCATCGCCCGCGGCGCCGGCGGCGCGCGCGAGGACCGCCTGCGGGCCCCGGGGCGCAAGAAGGCCGCGAACGTGGACGACGACGCGCCGCTGCCGGTGCCCACGCCGGTGAAGGGCGCGGTGAAGGGCGCGCTCGGCACCCTGCAGCGCGCGTTCTACGACCGCTTTCTCGATGTCGCTGTCGAGGGCAAGCAGAACATCCCGTGGGACCGCCCGACCATCGTCGTGTCGAACCACGCGAGCCACCTCGACATGGGGCTCATCAAGACCGCGCTCGGCGCGTACGGCAAAAACATCGTCGCGCTCGCCGCCAAGGACTACTTCTTCGAGGGCAAGTGGCGGCGCACGTACTTCGAGAACTTCACGAACCTGCGGCCGCTGGACCGCGGCGACAACCCGCGCGAGGCGATGCGCGAGGCGTCGTCGTTGCTCGAGGCGGGGCAGACGGTGCTGCTGTTCCCCGAGGGCACGCGCACGGCCAACGGCGAGCTGGCGGCGTTCCGGCCCGCCGTCGCCTGGCTGGCGCTGCGCCACGACAAGGACATCCTGCCCGTCTACCTCGACGGGACGTACCGCTCGATGCCGCGCGGCAGCTTCGTGCCGAAGAACCGGCGCGTGGGCGTGCGGATCGGCGAGCCGCTGTCGGCGGCGACGTTGAAGGCGGCCACCGACGAGGCGGGGCTGCGGCTGAGCGCGGCGTGCAGCAAGGTAGCCGTCGTCGTGCAGCGGGCCGTCGAAGCCCTGCGCGACGAGCGCAGCTTCGATCTGGAGCGGGCCCTCGACGAGGTGCTCGGGCGGCAGCCGCGGGCGGCGCTCGCCGGCGGCGCGGCCGGCGCGGCGGTTATCGTCGTCGAGGACGAGGGGCCCGGCAAGGTGCTGAACGAGATCTTCGGCGACCTGACGAAGCGCTTCCAGCGCGACGAGGTGAAGGAGCCCTGCACCTGGTACTTCTCGCTGGGCGACTTCAAGGAAGGCAAGTGGACGGTCCGGGTCACGAAGGACGACTGCGTGATCGTGAACGACAAGCTCGACGGCAAGGCCGACTGCGTGTTCAAGACCGACGCCAAGACGTTCACGCGGATCATCCGCGACCACTACATCCCCGACGTCAGCGAGTTCTTGAACGGCACCGTGAAGACCAACAACCCCGAGCTGCTGTCGACGTTCATCCAGGTGTTCAACCTGTAGCGTACGGTCGGTCTGCGGGCGCAGCGAAGGGCGACGTCGGCGTCGTTGACAGCGACGGCGCCGGTGGGACGCTGGGCGCATGCATGCTTCGTCACGTCGTCGGCTGGCGTCTGGTGTTGCGGCTCTCGCGCTGGGTGCGTGTGCGCCACCGCCCATCACGCTCGCCGACGTGTCCGTCGTCTGGCCGCTGCCGGGCGACGATCACGCAGGCCACGACCACGCGGGCGACGACCACGCGGGCGACGACCCTGCGGGCGACGACTCATCGGGCGACGACCACGCGGGCGACGACCCAGCAGGCCACGACCACGCGGGCGACGCCCAGAGCGGTGACGCGTCCGCTGGCGACGTCGCCGCGGCGGACATCCACGCGGGGGAGGACGGGTTCCTCGGCGCGACCACCGAAGGCGGCGCCGGACGGCTGGTGCCGCGGGCGGTGTTCGACGCGCTGCCCGCGCTCACCGTCACCGACGAGCCCGACGACCTGTACGACCACCTCATCGTCACCGGCGCGCGCCTCGACCCGTGCTTTCAGGAGGGCCCGAACGACGGCGCAAGCGAGCCGCCCTGCAAGGCCAACGTGCGGCTGGTGCTGCAGCCGATCCGCCCCGCCCTCGACGACGAAGACGCGCCCGCCGGAACCCTCGTCGCGCGCGACGCGGCGCTGCACGCGTTCTACGACGCCGCCGACGCCGCCGAGGTCGTCGCCGCCGTCGCCGCCCTCGCCCGCGCCCGCGTCGAAGCCGGACACGACGACGACGGGCCCCTCGACGTCAACCCGCTCTTGCGCGACGCCGCTGGCCGCGCCCGCGTCGTCGACGTGCTGCTGCCGCTGCTCGGCGCGAACCGCCTGAGCCGCGTGACGGCGACGGGCGTGCACGCCGGCAACACCGCGTGGACCTTCGCCGGCGTCGACGTCGTCGATGGCGACCCGGTGCCCATGGCGATCCCCCGCACCGGCGGCGCCTTCGAGCAGCACCTGATCTCCGACGCGCAGCAAGGCGCCATCCGCGCCATCGTGCAGCCGGCGCCGCCGGCCGCCGACGACGGCAACGACGACGACTTCGCGGTGCTGCTCGACGACGCGGCCGCCGACGCCGCCACCTTGCAAGTCCGGCAGGCCGCCTTCGACGCCGCCGCCCGCATCGAGAACCCCGGCCTGCACAACCCCGGCACCGTCGACTGCGCGACCTGCCACGTCGCCGCTGCCGCCCGCGCCGTCGCCCTCGCCCGCGAGAGCCTCGCGGCGAGCCCCGACGCGTACACATCGACGACCCACGACCTGACCGCGTCAAGCGCGTTTGGCGACAGCCGCGTCATCCGCGCGTTCGGCTATCGCTTCTCCACCCTCGCGCTGTCGCCGCGCGTCGTGCACGAGTCGGCGGTGGTCGCCGACACCGTCGCTGCCGCCCTGCGTTGACCCCGACCCTGCCCGCCGTCCTGCGTTGACCCCGGAGCCCCCATGCACGCCCTCGCTCTCGTCACCCTCACGCTCCTTGCCCCGACACAGGCGCCGCCCGCCTGGAGCTGCGACGCCGGCCTGTTCGCCGACGCCATGTGCGACTGCGGCTGCGGCGCGCAGGACACCGACTGCAGCAGCCTGAACTACAGCGTCTGCGAGCGCAGCGGCTGCGCCGACGACGAGGCGCCGTGGGAGCACACGAACTACTCGTGCATGGCGGCGGTGTGCGGCGACGGCTGGCGCTCGGCCAACGAGACCTGCGACGACGGCAACCGCCTCGCCTCGGGCGGCTGCAGCGCCGACTGCGCCGCCGTCAGTGTCGGCTACGAGTGCGGCGACGCCTTTCGTGGCTGCACGCCGGTCGGCGAGGGCGAAGGCGAGGGCGAGGGCGAGGGCGAGGGCGAGGGCGAGGGCGAGGGCGACAACAGCGACGACGACGAGCCCGCCGGTGGCTGCGCCGCGGGCCTCGCCGGGGGCCTCGCTGGGGGCACCTCCGGCAGCGGCGCGCTGGCGCTCGCCGCCGGGCTGCTCGCCGTCGTCCGTCGTGGTCGCGCGCGCGGGTCGTCGCGGTCGGAAGGCGAGAGCGCCGCGCCGTGAGCGCGGACCCACCGGCGTCGGCGCGTCCCGTGGTCCTGTCGCCGCCGGCGCGGACGCCGGTGGGCGTCGTCGTGCTGCTGCCCCTGCTGCACCGTCACCATCCGTCGTGGAGCTGCGCGCCGGTGCAGGGCACAGCGGACCAGTGGCTGCTCTCGGCGGCGGACGCCGTCCTGCACATCGACGTCGCGACGGACCCGTTCGTGGTGACGGTGACGTTGGGCCAGCGGCTGCTGCAGCGGGCGCGCACGGTATTGGCGGAGGCGGGCGAGCTCGAGCGCTGGCTCGCCGCTGCGATCCGCGCCCAGGCCCGCGAGCGCGCCCTACCGGGCACGGGCCCCGGCAGCCCGGAGCGCCCGGTGCTCGTCGACCGCGACGACGTCTGGCAGCGGCTGGGCCGCGGCGAGCGCCTGACCGCCGGGATGCGGGGGCGCGTGTTCTTCGACTTCTTCCTGCAAGACGGCGCGCTGATGACCCGCGAATTCCACGAGGGCTTCGACGAGACCCGCCCCGGCAGCGAGGAGCACCTGTTCGTCGAGCTCGCCGACGATCCCCGCGACCTCCTGACCCGGGCGTTGTCTTCTTCTTCGTCGTCGTCGTAGGGACGTCGAGGGGTTGGTCGGCCGCCGACGGCGCCGTGGGTCGGTGCGCCGCGGCGGCGGTGGCGGCGGCGACGTCGGCGCGGGCGCGGACGTCGATCATGCGTCGGTCGTCCCGCGCTCTCTCGAGAGGAGGAATCTCCGTCAGTCGCCGCGGCTCAAGGACGAGGTCGCCGTCGGTCGTGAACGGCGCTCCCGCGGCGAGGTCGGGGATCGAGCGCACGCGCGCGAACGTGGCTCATCCGGCGCACGAGCTGCACGCCAGCCGGCGCGACGTCGCCAGCCGAGCATTCGCCGTCACGGACGGGTCGTTGCGGGCAGGGTCCAGTCGCTACCATGCGCGTGGTCCCACAAGATGACCCCCTGAGAGAGCAGCTCCCGCTGCAGGCGGTCGGCGGTCGCGAAGTCCTTCGCGGCGCGTGCGGCCGTGCGCGCGCGGATCGCAGCCTCGATGGCAGGCACATCGAGCTTCCGCTCCGCCGCGCGGTCGTCGCGCAGCGCACGCAGGTACGTTCCCGGATCGTCCGTGCCGAGCTGGAGCTGCCGCGCGAGGAGCTCGAAGCCGGCCTCGGCCGCCTCCACGGCGGAGCGGTTCACCTTCCCCTGCTTGCGAAGGACGCCGTCGCACAGCTCGTTCACTGCTCTCACGAAGGCGAGCACGGCGTCCCGCACCGACGCTGGCTCTCCCTGCAGCGATGGAGCCAACTGCTTCAGCGCTGCGGGCGGCGCCGTCTGCACGTCGATGATGCGTTCGGGCGGCAGGTCGATGAGACGCTTGCGGGCGACATAGAGCGACTCATGCTCATCCGCGGAGAGGCTGGATTTCGACTTCGTGGCGCGTCGTGCCGCATCCGCCCGCCTTCGCCAACCGATCTCCTTGCGCGGAGCCTCGACGACGGGCGCTGGCGAGCGCCGACAGCGCGAGCTCCGGTCTCCC
>VGSZ01000116.1 GCA_016874845.1 Deltaproteobacteria bacterium | reverse complement strand
CTCGCCCTCGCCTTCACCTTCGCCCTCGCCCTCGCCTTCGGCGATGTCCTCGGCGCGCAGGCAGCCGCGCAGCTCGCCCTCGTCGACGCAGGTGCGCCCGTCGGGGCAGGTGCCGCCGTCGCCGCAGGGCAGCACGCACACGCCCTGCACGCACACGTCGGTGGCGACGACGCAGTCGTGGTCGGCGTCGCAGCGGGCGTCGTCGAGGGGCGCCGGCGTGACGAAGCACGCTGGTCCGAGCAGCGACCCAAGCAGCGCTGCCAGCAGCAGCCGACCGCGGCGTGGGACGACGGCAACGACGGCGACGGGCGAAGGAGCGACGCAGGTCATTGGCCACCTCCGGCCAGGCCCACGCCGAGCGTGGCGAGGCCCCCGACGGCGACGGCGGCGCCGACGCCGTAGAGCACGTTGGCGATCAGCGCCTGCGACCCCGCGTCGTTGTTCAGCTGCGCGCGCTCGTCCTGGAAGACCGCGGCGGCCGCCGACGTCGCCGTCTGCGACGCGGTCAGGCCGAAGTAGACGGCGCCCCCGACGACGACCGCGCCGACGCCGAGCAAAATGCCACCAGTCACCAAGATGGCCGGGTCCCTTGTGTCGTCTCCAGTATCGGTAGTCGTCGTGGTGGCCTCTCCGTCGACGCATTGGTCGCCTTCACGCAATCCGTGCTTACAGGCAGCGCTCGGATCAATAGTCCTTGTCGTCGTGATCTGAGGCGTCGTCACTGGTCTTTCCAGCGCAGATGAGTCGCGCAGGCGGCGGCGCGCGCCCTCGAGGGCCTCGAGGATCTTGGGCGGCGTCGACGGCGGTAGGGCCACCAGCGGGTCGAGCCGCACGGCCTGCAGGAACGCCTCGTCGGCGGCGCCCTGCTCGCCGATCTTCGCGTAGGTCAGCCCGAGCCACACGAGCGCCGTGGCCCGCTCGACGCCCAGCGACTCGTCGCGGGCGGCCTCGCGAAAGCGGAAGACCGCTTTCTCGTACTCGAACTGCTCCGACAGCCGCTTGCCCTCCTGGAACGCGAGGTTGTCGTCGAGGGGCGTGGCCTGCAGCAGCAGGGTCAGGGTCAGGTACGAAAGCATCGGCGCTCCGACGGGGCAGGGCGGGGGCGGGGGCGGTCCAGGCTCAGAAGCGGTGGGTCACGCGGGTGTCGCGGTTGGCGGCGACGTCGACGGTCTTCTCGACGCGCTGGCCCTCGTGCACCAGCACGACGGTGTAGCTGCCGGCCACCACCGTCACCGGCGACAGCGGCGTGGTGCCGAGCTTCTCGCTGCCGAGCACGACGTCGGCGTACGGCTCGACCCGCACGTCGAGCCGCCCGCGCGGCAGCGCACTCCAGTCGACGCTGCCGCCTTGCTGTACGTCGACGATCACGCGGCCGCCGCGCTGCGTGTCGACGGCGATCACGCGCGCGGCGCCCGGCGGCAGCACGAGCCCCGTCGTCCCCGTGCCGAGCTTGCCGCCCTTGTCGGTCTCCCAGCGTACGTGGGCCGGCGCCTGAACCTGCAGGGTCGGCCGCGGCGCCGTTGTCGTGGCGGGCGCTGTCGTTGTCTTGGCGGGCGCCGTCGTCGTCTTGACGGGCGCCGTTGTCGTCGTGGCGGGCGCCGTCGTCGTCGTCGTGGCGGGAGTCGTCGTCGTCGTCGTCGTGGCGGGCGTCGTCGTCGTGGCGGGCATCGTCGTCGTCGTCTTCGTGGCCGCTGCGTCCGTGGTCGGCGGCGGCGGCGCCGTGACCACCGCGGCGGGCGGCTCCGCGGGGTGCACGCTCGAGCGCAGGGCGAAGGCGAGCCCGCCGACGACGGCGGCGAGGGCGACGCCGGCCACGGCGCCGACGATGGCGCGGCTCGTGCGCCGGGGCGCGGCCAGCGCCTCGGCGCCGCCGTCCGTCGTCGTCGACGGCGGCGGCGCGGGCGATGCCACGGCGGCCACGCCGGGCATGACCGAGACGACGGGCGGGGCCGCCGCCGACGCCGGGCGCTGCAGCCAGTCGGTCTGGGGGCGCGAGGCGGCGAGGGTCTCGGTGCGCGGCGGGTTGGCGGCGTCGTCGGGCAGCGACAGCGTCAGGCGCGCGAACTCGACGGACTCGGGGCCGGCGGCGGCGGGGCCGAGCAGCGCGAGCAGGCGCTGCGACAGCTCGGCGCCGGTGGCGATGCGACGGGCGGGGTCCTTCTGCAGCAGGTCGAGCACGAGGGCCTGCAGCGGCTGGGGCACCAGCGGGTTCAGGTCGCGCGGCGGCAGCGGGTCGTCGCGCACGATGACCTGCAGCGTGGCGAGGTCGTTGGGGCCCGAGAACGGCCGCTTGCCGGTCAGCAGCCAGTACAGCGTGACGCCCAGGGCCCACAGGTCGCTGCGTCCGTCGAGCGGCGTGCCCGCGATCTGCTCGGGCGACATGAACGGGATCTTGCCCTTCAGCTCGCCGTCGGTGGTCATCGCGTCGCCGTCGTGGCTCTTGGCGATGCCGAAGTCGAGCACCTTGGTGATGCCGTCGCGGGTCAGCATCAGGTTGTCGGGGCTGATGTCGCGGTGGACCAGCGAGATGTCGTTGCCGTCGTCGTCGCGCAGCGTGTGCGCGTAGTGCAGGCCGCGGGCGGCGTCGGCGACGGCGCGCAGCGCGACCTCCATCGGCACGCTGTGCCCCGACGCCCACGCGCGCCGCGCCGCCTTCTGCAGCGTCAGCCCGTCGATGTGCTCCATCGCGAGGTAGTACTCGTCCGAGGCCTCGCCGAGCTCGAACACCTGCACGAGGTTCGTGTGGTTCAGCCGCGCGGCGATGCGCGCCTCGCGCAGGAACATCTGCACGTAGCGCTCGTCGCCGAGCAGCGAGCGGTGGATGCGCTTGAGCACCACGCGCTTGCTGAAGCTGCTCGGGCCCTCCTGCCGGGCGAGGAACACCTCGGCCATGCCGCCGCGGCCGAGCGGCCGCTCGAGCACGTACCGCCCGAGGCGACCCAGCGTCGGCAGCGCCTTGCCCGACACCGACGAGGGAGCGGACGCCGTCGCCGTCGCCGTCGACGTCGACGTCTTCGCCGAGGGCGCGAGGATCGTCGACGGGTCGTCCACCGTGATGTCGATGCCTTCGCCGTCGGGCTGGTCGGACATGCGCGGCAATCTATCCCCGCGCGTCCCGCGACGTCGACCCGGGAGCTCTCGACGGAGAAGGCGGCGGGCCCGCTGACCCGCTCGACGATCCGGGCGACGACCGGCTCAACGACCCGCGACGGGGTTGCCGTCGGCGTCGACGATCTTGACCTCGCCGAGGTTCAGGGCGCGCACGCCCGCCTCGATGGTCTTGCGGTCGCCGACGACGACCCAGGTCAGCGCCTCGGGGCGGATGGTCCGCGCCGCCGCGGTGACCTGCGGCAGCGTCATGCCCTCGAGCTCGGCCTGTCGCTTCGCGACGTAGTCGTCGGGGCGGGCGTAGCGGTGGTTCGACACGAGGGTGCGCAGCACGGCGCCGGCGGTCTCGAAGGAGCCGGGCAGGCCGCGGATCTCGGTGGCCTGGATCTTCGCCAGCTCGTCCGGCTTCGCCGGGGCCTTGCCTGTCGTGTACTCGCCGATCTCGCGGCTCAGCTCCTTCAGCGCCTCGGCGGTCTTGTCGATCTGCACCGGCGCGAACGCCGCCCACGGCCGCTGCCCCACCGCCTGCATCGCGAAGCTGTAGGCGCCATACGCCCAGTGCTTGTCTTCGCGCAGGTTCATGTTCAGGCGCGACGAGAACTCGCCGCCGAGCACCGCGTTGGCGACGAACAGCTGGTTCTGCGCCGGGTCCTTCGACGACGGCACCAGCTGGCCGACGAAGATCGTGGCCTGCAGCGCGCCGGGCTGGTCCACCAGGTAGACGCGCGGCTTCTTCGGCAGCGCCACTGTCGTCAGCTTCGGCAGCGCCGGCACGGCCCCGACGCCCGCCCAGTCGCCGAGGTGCTTGTCCAGCAGCGGCACCAGCTCGGCGAGCGTTGTGTCGCCGACGACGACCAGCGTCGCCGCCTCGGGGCGCAGCCAGGCGCGGGCGAAGGCCACGAGGTCATCGCGGGTCAACGACGCGATGGAGGCCTCGGTGCCCGAGCCGGTGAACGGCACCGCGTAGGCGTGGCCGGCGCCGTACAGGAGCGGCGGCAGCACGCGCAGCGCCGACGTCTGCGGCTGCACTTTTTCCTGCTTGATGTTCGCGATCCACGTCGCCCGCACGCGCTCCAGCTCGGCGGCGTCGAAGCGCGGCGACCGCAGCGTCGTCGAGAACAGCTCCAGCGACGGCTCCAGCTGCGCCTTCAGCGCCGACATCGCCACCGTGACGTCGTCGAGCTCGGCGTCCGCCGAGATCCGCGCGCCCAATGCCTCGGCCCGGCTCGCCCAGTCGAGCGCGCCGTAGACGCCCGCGCCCTCGGTCAGCATCGCCATCGCGAACGACGCCGTGCCGAGCTTCTTGCCCTGGTCCGCCGTGTAGCCGCCGGCGAACACGTAGCTGAGCTGCACCACCGGCACGTCGTGACGCTCGGCGAGGATGAGCTTCGTGCCGTTCTTCAGCGTCGCCCGCTGCACCGTCGGGAAGGCGAGCTTCGGGAACTCGGCGGGCATCGGCACGCCCTTCGTGCGGTCCACCGTCGACGCCACCGCCTTCAGCTTCGGGTTCACCGCCTTCAGCGCGAGGGCCTCGGGCTTGACCGCCATGGGCTCGACGGCCGGCACGCGCTCGCCCGGGGTGACGACGAAGGTGTGGCCGCCGGGCTTGAGCCAGCGGTTCGCCGACGCCTTCAGGTCGGCGGCCTTCGCCGACGACAACGTCTGCAGGCTCTGGCGGAAGCACCCCGGGTCGCCGGTGTAGACGGCGCACTCGGCCAGCGTGTCCGCCTTGCCGCCGAAGCCGCCGATGCGCTCGACGCCGCGCACGAAGCCGGCGAGGAACACCGTGCGCGCCTGCTCCACCTCGGCGGCCGTGGGGCCGTCCTTCATCAGCCGCGCCAGCTCTTCGTCGACGGCCTTCTCGGCGACCGCGACGTCGACGCCCTCCTTGACGTCGACCTGCACCATGAACGTCGACGACAGCTCGAAGGCGTCGACGCGCGCCTGCACCATGTCGGCGATCTTGTCCTTGTGCACCAGCCGCTGGTCGAGGCGCGACGACGCGCTGCCGCCGAGGATCTGGGCCAGCAGCTGCAGCCGATCGAGCTCGACGTCGCCGTAGCGCGCCACGCTGTAGGCCCGGTACAGCCGCGCCTGCGGCACCTGGTCGGTCATGCCGCCGCGCGTGCCCTTCACCGCCGCCGCCACCTTCGCCGGACGCACGAGCCCGGGCCCCGGCGGGATGTCGCCGAAGTAGCGCGTCACCAGCTCCTTCGCCGTCGCCACGTCGACGTCGCCGGCCAGCACCAGCACCGCGTTGTTCGGGCCGTAGGCCGCCTTGAACCAGCCCTTGACGTCGTCGAGGGACGCCGCGTTCAGGTCGTTCATCGAGCCGATGGTGCTGTGGTGGTACGGGTGCCCCGCCGGGTACAGCGCCTCGTAGATGCGGTCGTCGGCGGCGCCGTAGGGCTGGTTCTCGCCCTGGCGCTTCTCGTTCTGCACGACGCCCCGCTGCTCGTCGAGCCGCGCCTGGTCGACGGCGCCGAGCAGGTGGCCCATGCGATCCGACTCCATCCACAGCGCAGTCTCGAGCGCGGTCTTCGGCACGTTCTGGAAGTAGTTCGTGCGGTCGAACCAGGTCGTGCCGTTCATGTCGGTGGCGCCCACCAGCTCGAACGGCGCGAAGTACTCGCCGGGGTGGTTCTCGCTGCCGTTGAACATCAGGTGCTCGAACAGGTGCGCAAACCCGCTGCGCCCGGCGGGCTCGTCCTTGCTGCCGACGTGGTACCAGACGTTGACGGCGACGATGGGCGCCTTCTTGTCGGTGTGCACGACGACGCGCAGGCCGTTGTCGAGGGTGAACTGCTCGAAGGGGATGTCGACCAGCGCCGCCGACGCCGGCGCAGGCACCGGCGCAGGCTTGGGGGCAGGGGCGGCCGCGGCGGCGAGCAGGGCCAGACCGAGGGGAGCGAGCATGGAGACTCCGGGCAGGGGTAGCGGCGTCGCTACTGCGTCGTCGGCGCCGGTTGAAGCCCCCTCGCCGTCGCTCGGCGCGCGGTCCGGGATACGCAAGGCGGCGACGTTCGGCCCGACGGCGCGCCTGTGGAAGACTCGCGCACCCGCCGCGGACGGACCGGGGGTCGCGTGAGCGAATTCGTCATCGAGACCGAGCCGCTGACCCGCCGCTGCGGCGACCGCGCCGCCGTCGACCGCCTCGACCTGGCCGTGCGCCGCGGCGTCGTCACCGGCTTCCTTGGCCCCAATGGCGCCGGCAAGACCGCCACCATCCGCATGCTGCTCGGGCTCATCCGCCCGACCGATCACTGGCTTCGGCTGCGCCTACGTGGTGCAGCTCGCGAGCGCGCTGGCTTTCTCCGACGTCAACGACGCCGAGGCCGCGGTGATGTTCACCCACCGCGCGGTCCACCTCGGGCTGTGGTGGTCGGGCGCGCCGATCCCCGAGCCCTTGCAGGCCCTCGCCGCCTACACCGTCGTCGGCGATCTGCTCGTCGTCGGCCTCTGGTGCGCCGCGCCGCTCGCCTTCGCCGCCGTCGTCTTCTGCCGCCGCGAGCTCGTCTCTGGCGTCGGCTGACCGCGGCACCCTGCGGTCGCCCACGACGGCGACGACGTCGGTCGCGACGCTCCGCGGCTCACGCCCCGTCGGGGGCGGCGGCCGCCGAGGGGCGCGCCGCGGGCGAGAGCCCGAGGGTCTCGCCGAGGGCCGCGGGGCCGATGACGCACAGGCGCACGCGGGCGCGCGACACGCCGACGCCGAAGCGGCGCGGGTCGGGCGCGGCGTCGCGGCAGACGAAGACGACGGCGCTGGCCTCGAGCCCCTTGGCGCGACGCACGCTCTCGCAGACGACGCTGTCCTCGTCGCGCTCGTCCCACGACACCAGACGCACGGGGTCGAAGCCGCTGTCGCGCTCGACCGGCAGGCCGCGCAGCTCGGCGGCGGTCTCGTGGTCGACGCCGACGACGAGGATCTTGGCCGGCGGCACGCCGGCGGCGAGCGCCTCCTGCACCGCGCCGCGCACGCGCTTGAGCCGCTCGTTGCGGCCGTTGGCGACGACGAAGGCCGGCGGCTCGCCGATCACGTTGTGCAGGTACGGCTCGCCGCCGCCGAAGCGCCGCGCGAACGCCGCGATGCTGCGCGAGTTGCGCAGGTTCACCGGCAGGTGCAGCCGCATCATGTCCGGCGGCGGCTGCCAGCGCTCGACGTTGATGGCCTGCCCGGGGTCGGCAGCCACGAGCAGCCGGCGCGGCCCGCGCTCGTCGAGCGAGCTCTGCAGCAGCGCGAGCCAGTGGGGCAGGAAGTCCTGCCCTTCGTCGACGATCACGGTGTCGAAGCGCTGCTCGATGGCGTGCAGGTGCGCGGCCACGAAGGCCGGCAGCTCGTCGGCGAACCACGCCGGCGTTGGCGACGACGGCACCGCCTGCCCAAGCGGCGCTGCCAGCTTCGTCAACAGCTCGTGGAAGGTGCCGACGTAGGCGGCGCCGTCGGCGGCCTTCGACGCCAGCCACGTCGACACCGGCTTGTTGAAGCACATGACGGCGACGCGCTCGCCGCGCGCGATGGCCTGCTCGACCCAGGCGCGCACCACGGCGGTCTTGCCCGAGCCCGGACCGCCGGTGAGCAGCAGCCGCTGGTTGACGTCGGCGCCCTTCGCCACCAGCAGCATGTCGCGGGTCGCGCGGTGCATCTGCTCCTCGGTGGACGCGAAGTACGACGACGCGACCGCGCCCGCCGGTACGTCGGGGCACAGCGCCCGCAGGAAGCGCTGCAGCTCGTCATCGCTGACGGGCGCGTGGGGCCGGTCGGCCAGCGCCCACACCGCCTGCTTCGGCCACTGCAGCGCGCGCGCGGTGAACACGATCCGCGCCGGACACCCGGGCCCGAGCCCCTCGTCCGGCACGTCTTCGACGTCGGGGAAGCACACCGCGTGCAGCAGGAAGAAACCCTGCAGCGGCACGCCCATCGCCCGCATGCGCCGCACGAGGGCGTGCTTGGCGGCCACCACCTGGTCGACGGGGCTCTTGTCGAGGGCGCGGCCGTTCTGCAGCCAGCGGCCCTGCTGCAGCGAGACGGCGCCGCCCTTGACCTCGAACAGGATCGCGCCGCGCGTGCGCGACACGGCGACCAGGTCGATCTCGCCGTCCTTGCCGGGGGCGGCGACGACGACGCGCGGCACCAGCGTCCACTCCTCGTCAAGCTCGGCCCGCAGCGCCTCGACGAGCGCGCGCTCGCTGTCGGGCAGCGTCGAGACGTCGAAGTCGGCGGGCAGCAGCCGGGCAGGCATCGGGGCACCTCGCGACGCAGCCTAGGACGACCGGCGCGCGCGACGCTGCCCGCACGCGTCCTATCCTGCGGCCGATGAACCCCGTCATCCACGGCGGCGTCGGCTGGCTGGTCGCGCAGCCGCTCGAAAGGCGCCGCGACCGCGCGCTGGTGACGCAGGCCGCCGTCGCCCCCGACGTCGACGGCGTCGGCCTGCGCGTCAGCGAGGACCCCTACCTCGCGTGGCACCATCGGCTGGCCCACGGCGCGCTGTGGGCCGTCGCCACCGCCGTCGTCGTGGGCGTCGCCAGCCGCTCGCCGAAGGCGGCGCTGGCCGGGCTCGTCGCCTTCCACATCCACGTCGTCATGGACCTGGTCGGCAGCGGTCCGGGCTGGCCCAACCTGTGCTGGTACCCGTGGGCCGACACCGAGTGGCGGCCGTCGTGGCAGTGGAACCTCGTCAGCTGACAGTCCTTCGTCTTCGCGCTCTTCTCGCTCGGCGCCTCGGCGTCACCAAGGGGCGGACGCTGGTCGAGCTCTTGTCCGCGCGCGTCGACGGGCTGGTCGTCGAGGCGCTGCGCAGACGCCTGCGGCCACGCCCCGAAGGGTGAGGGCGCCGGGCGAATCGGTCCTTCCGTCGTCGCAGCGCGGACGCCGGCTCCCTTGTGACGACCCACGCCGTGCTTGCAGCGCGCGACGTCGTGAATCCTGCGTGCCGGGCCCGAATGCGTCGGCGCGGGTCGCCGTTGCTGCTGCAGCTACGGCGGCTTTCTGTGAATCAAAGAAAAGCGACCGCAGGTGATGGATTGGTATTGATCTGCAGCGCCGCCCAGTAACTCCAAGGGTGTAGCTGGTGGTGCGGTCAGCAGCCCATCGAAGCGCGACCCGAGCTCCTGTCGATAGCGCTTCGGCAAGGCGTGCAGGATCATCTCGTCGAAGTCGGGGACGGTGTCCCTCTGCGTGGCGGTGATCGCGTGGTACCCGGTATGCGCGAGCTCGAAATTGAGCGTGCCGCCGTTGCTCGCGACGAGCTCGTTCCCCAGATGGTCGTTCACCGGCAGCAGGAAGCCGTCGGGCGCGCGCTCCGACATCAGCGAGAGCACGCGGAGGCCCCGGGGTGCCTGCGCGGCGATCGAATCAAGACAAGCGGTCGCCCGCGAGAAGGCAAGACCGTCTCGATACGCATCGACGCACAGCACGAGGCCGCCGAGATACGCGGCGACCAGCGTCACCCGAGGGAGGATGCGGCGGGGAAGGCCAAGGGCGATCGGGGAAAGACCGAGGAACAAGAACAAGAACCGTTGGTGGATGAAGTGAAGCTTCGAGCTGAAAACAAAGCCAATGAAGAGCGCAAAGACAAAGACGAAGTGACGGCGTCGGTCGACGAAGGCGAGGAGCCGTCCAAGCGCCGAGGGGCGGGCCGCGACGACGCCTGCCGCGGCTTCGTCGTCGTCGCGCAGGGCGGCGCCGAGCACCAGCTGCAGCAACGCCAATCCACAAAGCACCGTCAGCAGGGGCAGCTTCACGTCGGCCGCGCCGTACCGCGCGCTGAGCCTCGGAATGTCGAGGATCCGCCCGAGCGAGACGTCGAGCAGACCGCTCTGCTGGGATTCCATGAGCGTTTTGTAGGGTGTTTCTGGCGTCGTTCCGTAAAAAAAGAGAGCCATCGCGGTCGTAAGAAAGACCCCAATGGCGACCGCCCTGAACGTCGACGCACGCGGCGGACGCAGCGCGACCGTGAGGCCAACCAGCAGCACTCCCATCGCCCAATTGAACAGGTGAGAGTAGTAGAGCAAGACAAGCACGACGAGGATCGGGGGAGCGCGTCCCTCGCGCGCGCGCGTCCGTTCCCGCTCGAGCAGGCCGCCGAGCCACGCGAGCACCGGCAGACCGGCGATCACGCCGACGAGACCGAAGCCCACGACGTGGCCGTACAGCGCCGGCACGGAGAACACGGCGAGCGCGGGGCTCTTACCTGCCTGTCGCAGCCACCACCCGACGGCGATCGGCGTCGCGGCGACCGCCAGCGCCAGCGCCCACTTCACCGCCACGGCAGGCGTCGTGAAGACGCAGAAGGGCAGGGCCAGCAGATAGAAGAGCCAATAGGGGGCGAGCAGGTTCGCTTCGAAGCCTCGCGCCGCGAGGGTGTCGGGATGGCCAGTCAGCAGCGCCACGGCGCGCGCGTGGAGCGGAAGGTCGACCACCGGAACGCGCGCCGGCAGCGCGATGCTCAACAACAGGGCGCCGGCGACCAAGAAGACCGCGGCCCAATCCCCCGGTGACCCTGCAATTGGCTGGGGAGATGAATCGGTCGCGGCGGCCATGCTGTCTCTCAGACCGGCCGACGCTACCACGCGGGCACCGGGCGAGCGCGACCGCGCGCGTCGTCGTCGTCGTCGTCGGCCCGCGCGCCGTGGCCCGGCTCGCGGCGGCGCCGGTCTGCCGCAACGCGAAGACGCCGCTGCGTCCTCCGCGCGCGCCGTCAGCCGCCCAGGTCGGCCTCGAGCGACACGAGCAGCGACCGCGGCTTGCCCGGCCGCGCGCCGAACGGGCGCCGCGACACGATCGCCCGCTGGTCGAAGGCATTGTCGAGCCGCAGCGCCACGCGCCAGCCCGGCGCGACGTCGACGGCGGTGACGACGTCGACCACGGCCTGCGGGTCAGTCCACCGCGCGGCCGTCGCCTGCGACCACGCGTCCTGCCCGGGCACGTCGCGCATCGCCGCGACGAGGCCCACCGACAGGCCGGCGTCGACGACGCCCAGGCGCGCCCCCGCCGACAGCGCCCCTTGCAGAGTCGGCACGTAGGCCATCTCGTCGCCAGCGCGGACGCGGCCCATCAACGGGTGGCGGCTGACGAAGTCGGTCAGGTACCGCGCCTGCGTCCACGTGAACGACGCATCGACGCGCAGGGCGTCGGTGTCGCCAAAGGCATGCAGCGGCAGGGTGTGGCGCGCGGCCAGCTCGACCCCGCCGGTCAGCGCCGCGCCGCCGTTGGTCTGGGCGCCGACGTCGTCGACGCAGCCCGCCGAGAAGGTGCACTCGCCGACGATGTTGTCGTAGCGCGTGACGAACCCGATGGCCTCGCCCGACAGCCCCGCCGCCTTCGTGACGTCGACGCGCACGCCGAGCTCGCCGTTGGTGCTCTCTTCGGCGCGCACCGTGCCGGTCTGGCCCGGCGCCACCGGCGAGAAGCCGCGGTGCACGCCGCCGAGCAGCGTCAGGCCGGGCGCCACGTCGACGCCGGCGCCTACGCCGGGCAGCAGCACGGTCTGCAGGCTCGGCGCCGGCGCCGGCGCAGCGGCCGTCGCCGGGGCGAAGTCGTCGATGAAGGTGCCGGCGATCACCTCGGCGCGCACGCCGGGCACGAGCACGACGGCGCCCACGCGCAGCTCGTCGGCGACGTAGGCCGACAGCGCCGTGGCCGTCGCCCGGTTGAGCGCGGTCCGCGCCTCGCCGCGCCCGTCAGCGACGAGCTGGTCGCCGACGATGAAGAAGCCCTCTTCGCGGTGGTCGCGGCGGATCTGGTCCTGGTGCAGGCGCACGCCGGCCTCGAGTCGCTGCTGCAGCCGTGGCGCGCCCGCGTCGGCGAAGGGCAGCGGCGTGCCGAGGGCGAGGCGGCCGAGGGCGGCGATGCCGTGCGACCAGTAGGTGCGGTGGTTCGGCCCGATCAACACGGCGCGGTCGTCGTCGGGCCGCTCGTCCAGCGCGTCGAGCCGCGCGCGGAACAGCGCGTTGGCGCCAGCGCTGGGCAGGCCGAGCACGTCGTGCAGGTTCGGCCCGCCGCGCACGCCGTTGACCTTCGTCCACGTGCGGTCGAGGTCGTGGCGGTAGGCGACGACGTCGACGTCGACGGCGTCGGTGGTCATGCCCCAGCGCAGCTGCGCCTGCGTGCGCGTCCAGCGCATCGCGTCGGTCGCGCTGGCGGCGTAGCGACGGAACGCGTCGGCGCGGAAGTCGTCGTCAGTGAGGCCGAGGTAGGTCTCGTGCGACTCCTCGCGCTGCACGCCGAGCTTCAGCTCGACAGTGTGGCGCACCGCCTCGAGCAGGTCGTTGCCGACGCGGGCCTTCAGCATCACGTCCTCGCGCACGAACCCGGTGGTGGCGTCGGCGCGGCCATCGATGCGCTTGAAGCCATCGGCAGCGACGCGAGCGCCCTCGACGACGACGCCGCCGGTGAAGCGGCGGCCCGCCGGACCGAGCACCTCCTGCAGCGTCGTGCTCGCGCCGACCCAGCCGTGCAGGCGCGACTGCGGCCGGCCGACGCCGGCGAGCGCGCCGGGGCCGTCGCTGCCGACGTCGAGCACGCCGGCGCCCACGTCGAGGCCACCGTCGGCGGTCAGCGGCACCGGGCGCGTGCGCAGGTTCAGCGCCCCGCCGATGGTGTGCGGGCCCTGGCGGAGGGCGGCGGGGCCCTTCCATACCTCGAGGCCGGTGAGGCGGGCCGACAGCGGGAAGTAGTAGGCGGCGGGGGCGGCGTAGGGCGCCGGCGCGAACAGCACGCCGTCTTCGAGCAGCGTGACCTTCGCCGAGCGGTCGGAGCTCGCGCCGCGCAGGCCGATGTTGGGGCGCAGGCCGAGGCCGTCTTCGTCGCGCACGTAGACGCCGGGCGCGTTGCGCAGCACGCGGTGCACGTCGTCGGCTTCGAAGCGCTCGAGGGTCTCTTTGTCGACGACGTGGGCCGAGCCGGTGACGCGGCGGGCGTCCCGGCGGCGTCCGATCACGGTCTCGCCGACGGTCGGGGGCGCGCCGTCGGGTACATCGCCGGGCGCGTCGCCTCCTTCGACGTCGTCGCCGGGGGGCGCGTCGCCGGCGTCGTCGCCGGGGCCGGCGGCGCCGGCCGCATCACCGTCGCCGGCGGCGGCGGGGCCGGCGACGAACGCGCCCACGAGCAGGACAGCGGTGACGAGGCGGGTCACGGCGGGGCCTCGCGCGCGGTGGCGACCGTCGGGGCGTCGGGCGTCGTCGTCGACGCGGGGGGCTGTGATCGGGCGCGCCACGGCGGCGGCGGCGTCGACGCCGGTGGTGGCAGCACGAACGACGGGCGGCACAGCAGGCAGTCAGCGACGGCGGCGAGGTCGACGGTCGGGTCGATGAACGGCGCCGGCGGTCGGCCGTTCAGCGTGAGCTTCGCGTCGGCGAACACCTGCACGTCGCGGTGGCCGCGGGCGGCGAAGTCGTCGCGCAGCGCGTGGGCGAGCTGCAGGATCAGGTCGGGCTGGCCGACCATCTCGTTCTCCTGCCGCCAAGTCAGCCACTCGCGCGGGCTGACGAAGGCGGTGCGGCGGGGCGCGCTTGCCGGCAGCCGCGCGTCGGTGAACAGCACGCGGTAGGCGAGGGAGCCGGACTTTTCGCGGACCATCACGCGCCACGACCAGCGCATCCCGGTCTCGTCCCACAGCACGTCGTCGCCGACGAAGAACGTGCGCAGCGGCAGCGCCACCTGCACGGCGCACCAGCCGCACAGCAGCGCGAAGGCGAGGCGCGTACGGACCTGAGAGCGCGGCGTGGACGTCGATGCGCCGTCGGCGCCGCCCGGCGCGCGCGGGGCGACGAGGCGCCCGAGGCCGAGGCGCGCGCCGGCTGCGCGCGGCCAGGCGGGGGCGAAGAACGCCGTCGTCGCCGCGATCATGATGAGCGGGAACATGCCGATCTCGAAGAACGCCCGCGTCAGCCCGTGAAAGACGACGACGAGCGCGTAGGCGAACGCCCGCGTGCGGGCCCACGACAGCAAGGGCACCAGCGCGAGGTCGTAGAGAAAGCCGCCCCACGACAGCGTGAGGGCCAACCACGGCGACGTCAACCACGCGCCGATCACCGGCAGCGACGAGCGTGGCGGCAGCCACACGCCCAGCGGCTGGCCGAACACCAGCCAGTCGGGCCCGAGCTTGGCGACGGCGGCAAAGACGTAGACGCAGGCCACCTGAAAGCGCAGCACGAACACCGCGGCGAACGGCACCGTCGCCTGTCCGCAGCCGCGCCAGCGCGCGTCGACGGACCACGCGGCGTGGCTCGGCACCACGCACAGCAACACCCCGAGCAGCAGCACGAGCCAGTAGTGATTCAGGTAGTTCGTGACATCGCCGAGCTGCACCCACGCGAACAGCACGACGAACGACAGGGTGGCGAGGCGCGTCAGCGTGCCGGTGGCGATCAGCGCGCCGAGCACGACGAACGCCGCGTAGCAGGCGCGCACGTCGCCAGCGTCGGGAACCGGCACCCACGAGAAGCCAGCGTAGCGGAAGAAGAAGCGCGGCTCGCCGAAGAGCTTCTCGGGCCACCCCGACGACAAGAAGCGCGCGCTGCCCGCGGCCACGAGCAGGCCGTAGAAGATGCGGAACGCCGCAAGCCCCGCCGGGTCGGTGGGCGCGGCGAGCCGTCGTTGCAGGCGGGCGACGACGTCGGTCAATCGTTGTCTCCGGCGCCCTCGTCGGGCACCCGCAGGCCGAGCAGCGACGGCAGCGTGGTCTTCAGCTCGTCGGTGGCGAACT
>VGSZ01000115.1 GCA_016874845.1 Deltaproteobacteria bacterium | reverse complement strand
TCGGGCCGCAGCTGGCGGTACTTGTCGACGGCCTCAACGCCGTGGACAGCCTCGCCGACGACCTGGAAGTCACCGCCAGAGAAGATGTCCCGGATCATGTCGCGCATGAACACGGCGTCATCGACGATCAGGACTCTCTTTGCCATGCGGACAGCTCCGGTCGGTATGAATGGGGGTTTCTACACCAAACGTCGCCACCCACGCCAAGCGTACTGCGGCGCGGCACGGGGGAAGCCCCTGTCGTCACGCTCGACCGCTCACGAGTCGGCCAGCAGACCGACCACCGCGTCTACGGCCGCGCGCGCCTTTTCCCGCCGCTGCTCCTCGGCGCGCAGGCGCTGCTGCGCGGCGCGCAGATCCTGCTCCAGCGCGCGCACGCGTCCGACGGCGTCGGCCGCCTGCGCCTCGAGCCCGGCCACGCGGGCGTCGGAGTCGCTGCGCGCCGCCTCGGCCTCGGCATGCGCCTGATCCCGCTCGGCCTCGGCGACCTGCAGGCGGTCGCGGACCTGCGCCTCCAGATCATCGCGCTCGGCAGTCAGCGACGCGACGCGCGTCTTCAACGTCGACAGCGCGACATCCTTCTCACCAACCTCATCGGTGCGGGCGGCGAGCTCGGCCTGCACCCGCTCGAGCTGCTCCTGAGCGTCGACCAGGGCCTGCTCCCCCTGCAGGATCTCGTCGTCCTTGGCGCGGAGCTGCTGCTTGAGGTTCAAGACCTCGCGCGCCGACGTAGCGCCGGTGGGCGGCAACGACACCGACGACGCCCGGGCCGAATCCTCGGCGTGCTTCAGCCGCGCCTCGAGCTCGGCCACCCGGGCCTTGAGGTCGGAGTTCTCCCGCCGCGCCGACTGCAGCGCGGCAAGATCGGCCGAGCTGCTGGACGAGGACGCCGTCGACGGCGACCGCGCCGCCGCCGACGGCCGGTACGGGGGAGCCACCGGCGCGGGTTTCGGCGCTGGCGCCGGTGCATCAGGAGCAAGCTCGTGGGGGTCGCCAAAGTCGGTCTCGGCCGAGGTCAACGACGACAGCGCATCGAGACCGTCGAGGGACGCGGCGTTCAGCGCGTCGAGCCCCTGAAGCAGCGCGTCGTCCGACAGCGCGCCGGCGTCCGCGGGGAACCCGGGCTCGAGCGCGTCGAGGCTGCCGAAGTCACCGAGGCCAGCGTCGCTGGACGCCGCCTCGCCCAGCCCGTCGTCGCCCAGCCCGGCGCCAACCAGCCCGGCGTCGCCCAGCCCGGCGGCGCCCAGGCCCGCATCACCCAGCCCGGCGGCGCCCAGGCCCGCATCACCCAGACCGGCGCCGACGCCGTCTCCGCTGATCAAGGCATCGGCGTCGAGCTCGAGGTCCCGACCGAGGGAGTCAAGTTGCTCGAACGAATCGTCAGGCGGCGGCGGCGGCGGCGCCGTCGTCGCCGCCGCGCCGTCGGCCGGCAGGATCCCGAGGCCGCCGACCTTGTAGGCGAGGTCGGCCTCGGTGAACGGCTTGATCAGGTACTCTTCGGCGCGCGTCTTCAGCTTCTTGTGCTGCGCAAACGTCTCGGGCGTGGCCTCCTTCGACGTGATGATCAGCGGGATCGACTTGAGGTCGTTGTCCTTCTTCAGCTTGTTGCAAATCGAGTAGCCGCTCATCTTGGGCAGCTCGACGCACAGCACGATGAGCTCGGGGCGCTCCTTCAGCGCGTGCTCGAGGACGTCTTTGCCGTCGTCGACCTGCTTGACCTGGTAACCGCGCGCGCGCAACGCGCCCGCCGTCTGGTCGGAGAAGGGCTGCTCGGCGTCGATGAAAAGAATTCCGGCCATCGCGTTGCTGTCCTTGGCAGAGCCCCGGGTGCGGGGCGCGCCGACGTTAGCGGCGGGGTAGACGCCACGTCAAAGATCACGGCGGCGAGCGTCAACTCCGACGACGTCTGACGTTCGGTCGTGACTGCGCGACGCTACGGCAAGCACCGCGCGCGCCGACGCGATGAGGGAGCGGCATGTCGACGACGGGCAACCGGCACAGTGGTCTTCGTCGCTCAGTGCGTCCGCTGGCCGACGTCCTCGCGCAGGGGGATCTGCTTGCCGAGCCCCTTCTCGTGGGTGACGACGATGACGGCGCCGATGCCGCCGCGGACGTTGAAGCGGCCGGTGAGCTGCAGGCGCCGCGGGCCGAGAGCCGCCACCAGATCGTCGGCGATGGCGTTGGTCACCTTCTCGTGGAACGCGCCCTCGTTGCGAAAGGACCAAAGGTAGTTCTTCAGTGATTTGCTCTCGACGCAGAAGCGGTCGGGGACGTAGCGGAGCTCGAAGTGGGCGAAGTCCGGCTGTCCAGTCAGCGGACAAAGACACGTGAACTCGGGGCAGTCGAACACGATCTCGTAGTCGCGCGCTGGCTCCGGGTTGGCGAAACGCTCGAGGACCTTCGACGGAGACGACGTCATGGGGGTCGCGTAGCAGCTGGCGGCGTCCGGTCCAAATGCGTACGCCGAGATCCGGGCCGGCCGTAGAGCGCGCGGACTTGGACCGCGGGCCCTGCTTCGTGCCACAGTGCGCGGACGTGCCGGGGCGCGCCTCGTACCGGCGCCCCGCCCCCAGACTCGGAGCCCGCCCCGATGGCCAAGAGCCCGCTGAAGGACAAAGACTTCATCCCCGACGACGAGAGCCTGCAGAAGATCCTCAGCTCTCGCTGGCCGCGTTACCAGGAGTGCCTCGAGGAGCTGAAGAAGCGGAACCTCTACCCCGAGATGTACTGGTACGGCCCGTCGTCGGGCTGGGCGCCGCGCTTCTGCATCGGCGAGGTCACCGTCTGCGGCATCTACCTCGCCCAGAACCCGCTGATGGGTCTGGTCGGCGTCGGTGACAAGGTCGGCGCCTACCTCGACTCCGACAAGATGCTCAGCCAGCGCGCCCGCGGCCTGTACGAGATGACCCCCAAGAAGGGCCCGCTGCGGTGGATCGAGGCTCAGCTGGCCACCCGCGGCGACCTCGAGGCGTTCCTGAGCCTCGTCGACGGCAAGCTGCGCGCGCTGGCGCTCGAGGGCGTGAAGCCCTCGGAGGGGCCGCCGCCGCCGCGCATGCGCCGCAAGGACCCCGGCCCGAAGAAGGAGCCCGGCAAGCCCGGCCGCAAGCCGACGAAGCAGCCCAAGCCCGCGGTGAAGCCGCTGCAGGTCGGCCCCCCGCAGCGGTTCACGCCGGCCATCCTGACCGCCGCCGGGCGCGGCTGACGCCCACGAGGCGCGGGCCCGCGCGGCAAGGCGCCCCGCCGGTCGGCGGGGCGTTTTGTTTCCCGGTCGTCAGTTGCCACGAGCGTCGTCAGGCCCCCGACAGCGCGGGGCGCTGGCGGACGACGGCGTCACGGGCACTCGTGGTGCATCTCGTCGTCGCCGTCGGCGTGGCCATCGTCGTTCTCGCCGTTGGCGGCGCCGGGCGCTGCGTCGTCGCGATCGGGCGGAGCGCCGCGGGTCGCCGCCGCCCGCGCCAGCGTCTTCGCCGACGCGTATGCCTTGCCGTCGGTGCGCGGTCGGTATTGCGGGTCGTCGGGAATGCTGTCGAGGTCGAGGGGCGTGAGGGGTTGGCGCTCGAACGCCACACGGGGATCGCGGGTGCGGTCAGGCAAGCGCCCCTCGGCGTCAAGCGACAGGAACCGCGCTGGCGCGGTCTCGTAGATCTTCGTCAGCGTCGCGTCGTCGAGGTCCATGCCGTGCATCGTGGCCGACGGCACGAGGAACAGGCGGAGCTTCTTCGCCTCGTTGAACTGGCGGTACGACCGCAGCGTGTCGTCGATGTACGCCTCGTCCTTCGTCGCCTCGAGCACCATGTCCGACGCGAACAGGATGCGATCGGCGTAGCGCTGCAGGTACTGGCGACTGCGGGTGCGCCACTTGGCCAGCGCTTCGAAGCCCTCGATCTGGAACGTGTAGTAGCCGTAGCTCATGTCGGTGAAGACGTTCGGGTAGCGGTCGAAGACCCAGCCCAGACGCGCGAGGCGTTGATCAGTGTTCTTGTGCAGACCGAAGTGGGGCAGGCAGAGCCGCAGGTAGGGGTGCTTTTCGAGCAGTGAGATCGTCTCGTCCCAGTACTTGATCAAGTTGACGTGCATCAGCACCGGGACCTGGTTCTCCTCGACCCACGCCCAGAACGGCTCCAGCCGCGGGTCGTCGAGCGGCATCACGTGGAACGGGCCCTTGCCCGTCGCCGCGCCGTGCCCGAGGAACAGCTTCACCCCGTCGGCGCCGCGGGCCATCGCGTCCTTCACCAGCGCCAAGCCATCGTCTACCGCGGGGTCGAAGGTGACGAACGCGCAGAAGCGATCGGGCCACTTTTTCTTGATCTTGATGATCTCTTCGTTGTTCTCTTTGTATTGCTCGAAGCCGTACTTATTGTTCAGCGTGAACGTATAGATCGTCGCCGCCAGCAGACACGTGCGCTGCACGCCGTAGCGGTCCATGACCTTCAGCAGGCGGGCGGCCTCGGCCTCGGTCTGGGCGTGCTCATGGACGTTGACGATCTTCCACTTGTTCGGGCCGATATCGCCGACCTTCACTGTGGGATCGTCCTGTTCGAGGTAGGCCTTGCCGTTCTTCGGGTTCGGCTTCTTCGTCGGCGTGCTGCCGGCCACCGCCGCGGCGACGCGAGCGTCCACCGGCGTGCCACCGATCAACCCCGCGCGCTGGGCGAGCATGACGAGCAGGAACGCCACCACCACAACCAGCCCCACCGTCGACAGACGCTGCAGCAATCCGCTCGGGGCCGGCGACGACGGCGATGGGGTGGGGGCAGGCGGCGGCGACACGGGTTCGGTCATCGGTTCCTCGCTGGAACCGGCTGTTCCAGACTGCAGGCCTTCGCGAAAGATGCTCGACTACGACGACGCCTCGCGGGCAGCAGCCCGACGAGCAGCACCCCGACGGTCGCCGTGCCCGGACCCGACGCCAACGCCGCGCAGCCCGCCGCCTCGGCGGGACGCGGCGACGCCTTCGGCGGCGGCCAGGTGCCGAAGTCGCCGCAGCGACCGTGGCCGTCATCGTCCACCACGCAGTCGTGGTCGCACAGCCCGGCCAGCGCGGCGCAGGGGTCGGCGACGGCCGGGGCGTCGACCACGACGATGGCGCCGTCGACGTCGTCCGGTTCGACGCGGATCGACAGACCGGTGGGCGTGCCGTCGAGCCGGTTGCTCGAGAACACCGGGTGGCTCGTCGAGCGCGGCGCGGTGTCATCGGAAGGGACGAGCGCCTGCCCGGCGACGAACAGGTCGGCAGCGTCGTCGCGAGGCCGGCTCTGTTGCAGGTCGTAGCGACCGTCGGCCTCTTCCACCATCGTCAGCGAGTCGAACGGGATACAATTGACGCACGACTGCAACGTCGAAAGATAGAACCCGGTCGCGGGCGACGGACGCCGCTGCAGCCGCACGCGCTGCACGTGCACGCCGGCGTCGACCGTGAGATCGTCGTCGAGGACGTCGGGGTAGCGGCGGCGATGCTCGACCAGGAAGAACTCGTCGCCCAGGCCGACCTTCAACACCATGCCGCTTCGCGCCGACGACGCCAGCGCGAAGCGCCCCGGACCGGACGCCTGGATGACGTTGGCCCAGCCGACGGCCACCCGCGAGAACGGGTCGAGCAGCGGCGCCGCCGTGTCGTAGTACCAGCCGCCCATCACGCTATAGGGAAGATCGGTGGCCGCGCCGCTCTCGTTGTACAGGTCCGCGAAGCCGAGCAGGTGGCCGAACTCGTGGACGGCGACCCAGGTCTGCCGCTGCGGGCGGCGGGCCCGGCCGGCGATGGCCACGGCGGGCACCGCGACGCCGTCGTAGACGAAGTCGGGGTGGGGCCCCGTGAACACGAGGGTGTTTTGCGCCAGATCCTGCACCGGCAACGCGATGCCGGGGAAGGCAGCGTTGGAGACGACGATGACGCCGTCGGCGTAGCCGTCGGGGCCCGGGGTCAGGCCGGCGATGTCGAAGGCGGCGAGGTCGACGCCGCCGCCGTCGGTGCAGCTGCGCTCGCGCGACGGGCCGGCGGTGGCGCACAGGAGGACCTCGTGCAGGAACGCCAGGCTGTCGTTCAGCACGGCGACGGCGCCGGCGAAGTCGCCGCTGGCGACGCCGGCGCCACGGGGGATGGCGCAGTCGGCGTAGGCCCCGAGCGGCGGGCAGCGCGCGAAGCGCACCGGCGGCGCCACCGTGGCGACGGGGCGGAAGCGGCCGAGGGAGGCCTGACGCCAGTAGCGCGCGAACGAGAAGCCGCCGGTGAACAGGTCGCCGTCGTCGGCGGCGAAGAACCCATCGACGTCGGCGAGGAAGGCCGCCTCGTCGCCCTGCTCGAAGGGCAGGTCGTCGATGATCACCGGGATCACGAGCACCCGGGTGTCGCCGCGCGACGGCGCCTTCAGCGGCCCGACGTCGTCGCGGGTCGCGAAGTGGTCGATGTAGTCCGCCCGCGCCGGCGCGCCGGCCGCGACGACGGCGAGGAGCAGCACCCACGCGGGCGGGGCGGAGAGGGGGAGCAGGGCACGGCGCACCATCGGATCACCATAGCGGCGGCGCCGCCCGCGTCAGCCCCCCGGCGGTCCCAGCGGTCGGACTCCGGCGGCGGTGGTCGACGTCGGGGCGGCGCGCATGGCGCGTTGACAGGCGCAGGGTTCCCTGTCACGAAATCGGGACCATGCGCGCCCTTCCGACCCTCCTTTCGTCCAGTGTCCTCGTCGTCGCCCTCGCCGGTTGTCAGGCGAAGGTCGCCACCGTCGAGATCACGCCCGCCAATTTCTCGTTCCGCAGCGAGTCGCAGTCGCAACGGTTGACCGCGACGCCGAAGGAGGAAGACGGCGCCGCCATCGAGGGCGAGCGCCCGGTGACATGGGCGTCCGCCGACCCGGCGGTGGCCGCCGTCGACGCGCAGGGCTTGGTGAAGCCCATCGGCTCGGGCAAGACGACCATCACCGCGACCATCGAGGAGCGCACCGCCACCGCCACGGTCGACGTGCTGCTGACCAAGGCCATCCGCCTGCCGTCCCTCGCCGCCGTCGTCTTGGTCGGCAAGCCCAGCGAGGCCTACGCCGTCGCCTTCACCAACGAGAAGGGCGAACCCATCACCCCCGACGCCTCGGTGGGCAAGGTCACCTGGAAGACCGAGAACCCCGCCGTCGCCACCGTCTCTGACGAGGGCGTCGTCACCGGCCTGACGCCCGGGTCCACCACGCTCACCGTCGCCACCAAGGAGCTGAAGGCCGAGATGACGGTGACGGTGAACCCGGCGCCCGAAGGCGCCGCCGTCGACGGCGCGACCCCGCCGGCCCCCGCCCCGCCAGGCCCCGCGCCGGCGAAGTGAGGGCGCGGCGCCTCGTCGCCTGCGGTGACCCACAGGCGTCGTTCGACGCCCTGCACGGTGTCCTGACACGGGCCGGCGTCCTCGCCGACCCTCGTCATTCGTCGACGACGCCACGGGTCGCCGACGATGTGCGGCTCTTGTCCATCGGCGACCACTTCGACTGGGGGCCGCCCGAAGACCGCACCCGGGTCGCCGCCAGCGGCGAACGCACGCTCGCGTGGCTCGCCGACCATGACGAAGACCAAGTCGTCGTGCTCGCCGGCAACCACGACCTCGCCCGCGTCGGCGAGCTGGCGGGCTTCGTCGACGACGATCACTTCGCCGCCGTCCAGCGCCTCGCCGACGCGCACTACTACGCCGTGGCAGGCGCCGCGCCCGCCGAGGGCGCCCTTTTCGCCGAGGCCGCCTTCCTTCGCGCTTGTCCCTGGCTGCCCGGCACCGAGATCGTCGCCCGCGACCTGTCGTCGTTTCGCGTCTCGCAGCGCCGCCTCGTCACCGACCTGCTGCGGGCGCGGCGGCTGCGGCTGGCCCACGCCGCGCACGGATTCTTGTTCACCCACGCTGGCGTCACCCGGGCGACGCTCCACCAGCTCGGCCTGCCCGACGACGCCGACGCCCTCGCGATCGCCCGCGCGCTGAACGCCGCGCTCGACGTCGCCGTCGACGAGTGCCTCGGCGGCCCGACGCCACGTCCCCTTGTGATCCCCGGCCTGCACCGCCCCGGCGACGGCGTCGGCGAGGGCGACGGCGTGCTCTACCACCGCCCCATCCACCGCGACGACGACGCCTCGCTGCCCCCGCGTCGCTACGACCCGCGCAGCCTGCCGCGCGGCCTGTGGCAGGTCACCGGCCACGTCGGCGACAAGCGCTGCGTCGAGACGCTGGGCCCATGGGTGGTGCCCGGTGCCCACCGCTACGGCGTCGTACGCCACCTCGTCGCCCACGGCGGCCGCGTCACCTACGACCACGGGCCGCCACCGCACCGGGCCGCGCTCCCCGACGACGCCGCCGTCGTCGTCTTCATCGACGGCGCGCTGCACGCCACGACGAGCGCCGCGGACAAGGCCACCGGCCTGCCCCTGCCCTACGAGCTGTTCGACGCGACGGACGGCGCCGTGCGGCCGGGCTGATCGCGCACGGCCGCGCACACGACCAGCACGCACACGGCCTGCACGCGCACGGCCAGCACGCGCACGGCCAGCGCGCGCACGGCCAACACGCGAGGAGCGAGACCGACGATCGAGCGGCGTCAGCGACGCAGCGAGCCAACGACGACGGTGGGCGACAACGGCTCGCCCGGCGCGAGCCGTCCGGCCTGACCGCGACCGCCCACGAGCAACTGCACGCGCTTGTGCGAGAGGCACAGCGCCACCGCATCGACGCGCGCCGACGCCGACATGCCCGCCGTCCTCCCCTCGCTGCCGGCGAGGCTCGCGACCCAGTCACCCACCCGCAGCCGCCGCCGCGGCGCGGCGGCGTCGGCGACGAGATCGGTGACATCGACCTCGCCGGCGACCACGATCCACAAGCCGTCGGTGTCGTCGAAGTCCGAAAACAAGTCGTCGCCGGTGGGGAATTCCTTGTCGACGAACGCCTGAGCCAGCGCGTCGCGGGCCTCGGGCTCGAGGCCACGGAACAGCGGCACGTCGAGGAACAGCGTACCGAGCAGCCGCTCGCGCATCACCGACACCAGCGCCTGCCGCGCCGACGGCTCCTTCATCACGACGGCGGCGACGGCGACGCTGTCGATCTCGAAGTACTCAACGACGGTGTCGGCGGTGAGCGTCGCCTGCCGCGTCTCGGCCGACAGCAGGGAGTAGACGCCGGCGACGTCGCCGGGACCGAGCTTGCGCAGCATGACGTCGCGGCAACCCCGTTCGTCGCGGACGCTGCGGCTGCTGGTCGCCGCGCCACTGGTCAGTACGATGCACGACTCGCCCGGGTCGCCCTCCTGGAAGAGCACGTCGCCAGCGGCGGCGCGCAGCTGCACCATCGCGTGACCGAGGGTTTCCAGCGCGGCGGCATCGAGGGTGGCGAACAGCGGCACGCGGTGCAGCGCGTCCTCTTCGCGCGGGGTCAGACGGGCGACGCCAGGCAGCGACGACGACGACAACGAGCGCCGGGTCACGAGGGGCACCGGCGGCGACTCGGGCGCCTCGACGTCGCTGTCGACCGTGGCGCCCACCTCGTCGATGTCGCGGATGACGGTGAGGTCGGCGATGGAGGTCGGGCGGATCGCGCGCCAGATGCCCGTCGCCGTCGCCGGCATCCCCTCGTCGAGCGGGGCGATGCCGCCGTCGTCGGCGGCGGCGGCGACGTCGAGGATGGGCACCGCTACGCGTCCGCGGTTCGTGGCGTCGGCGGCCCGCGTGCGCGCGTAGAGCTTGGCGAGGAAGAGCATGGTCTCTTCGTGGCGCGGGTTGAGCTGCAGCAGCTCCTTGAGCACCGCGATGGCCTGCAGCGGGTTGCCCGCCAGGGACAGGTAGCGGGCGACGGCGCTGTAGTGGGCGACGGCCTCGTCGACGTCGTCGAGCAGTCGGTACGTGCGCGCGATGCGCATGCGCGCGTCGAGATCCATCGGGCGCGACTCGAGCAGCCCCTTCAGCAGCTTGAGGTTCTTCTTTATCTCCGATTTCGACGGCAGCGTCGACATGCGGGGGTGATAGCGCGACGTCGTGCCCCGGTCGAACCAGACGCGACGTGGGACGCTCGGGCGCGGCGCGTGGCCCCCGTGATCCGGGCGCGCTGACGAGGCCCAGGCCTCGTCAGCGGGCCTGGATGCGCTCGGCGCGCGCGCGCCGGCCCTTGACCCGGTTCAGCTCATCGGGGCGGGCCGCCTTCGTCGCCGGCCGCGCCGCCTTCTGCCACGGGTGGCCGTCACGCTCGAACACCTGACGCAGGAACCGGCCGGTGTGGCTGCCCTCGTGGGCGGCGACCTCCTCGGGCGTCCCCTGCACGACGACGCGACCGCCGCCGCTGCCGCCCTCGGGCCCCATGTCGACGATCCAGTCGGCAGTCTTGATGACGTCGAGGTTGTGCTCGATGATCAAGACGGTGTTCCCCTGGTCGGCGAAGCGATGGAGCACGGCGAGCAGCTGGTGCACGTCGTGGAAGTGCAGCCCTGTCGTCGGCTCGTCGAGCACGTACAGCGTCTGCCCCGTCGCCCGCCGCGCCAGCTCCTTGCTCAGCTTGATGCGCTGGGCCTCGCCGCCCGACAATGTCGTCGCCGACTGCCCGAGCATGATGTAGCCGAGCCCCACGTCGTGCAGCGTCTGCAGCTTGCGGGCGATGCCCGGCACCGGCTTGAAGAAGTCCAGCGCGTCGTCGACGGACATGTTCAACACGTCGGCAATCGTCTTGCCCTTGTAGAGCACGCCCAGCGTCTCGGGATTGTAGCGCGCGCCGCGACACACCTCGCAGGTGACGTAGACGTCGGGCAGGAAGTTCATTTCGATCTTGATGACGCCGTCGCCCTCGCAGTTCTCGCAGCGACCGCCGGGGACGTTGAAGCTGAAGCGGCCCGGCCCGTAGCCGCGCACCTGCGCGTCCTGCGTCGCCGCGAACAGCTTGCGGATGTCGTCGAACACGCCGGTGTAGGTGACCGGGTTGCTGCGCGGCGTGCGCCCGATGGGCGTCTGGTCGATGTCGACGACCTTGTCGACGTGCTCGAGCCCGTGGATCGTGTCGTAGGCCAGCGGCCGCTCGCGCGTGTCGTACAGCGCCTGGCTGAGCGCGCGCATCAGCGTGTCGTTCACCAGCGTCGACTTGCCCGACCCCGACACGCCGGTGACGCATACCAGCTTGCCGAGCGGGATGCGCAGGTCGACGTCGACGAGGTTGTTGCCGCGCGCCCCCTGCAGCACCAGGTCGCGGCCCTGCCCCGCGCGCCGCTCGGGCGGGATGTCGACCTTCTTCGTGCGCGCCAGGTACTGCCCGGTCAACGACGACGACGACGTCGCGATCGTCTGCGGCGGCCCCTCGGCGACGACGGTACCGCCCTTGTGGCCGGCGCCGGGCCCCATGTCGACGACCCAGTCGGCGGCGAGGATGGTGTCCTCGTCGTGCTCGACGACGAGCACGGTGTTGCCCAGGTCGCGCAGGTGCTCAAGCGTGCGCAGCAGCTTCTCGTTGTCGCGCTGGTGCAGGCCGATGGACGGCTCGTCGAGGACGTAGAGCACGCCCACCAGCGCCGACCCGATCTGGCTCGCCAGCCGGATGCGCTGCGCCTCGCCTCCCGACAGCGTGCCCGCGGAGCGGTCGAGGGTCAGGTACTGCAGGCCCACGGCGACGAGGAAGTCGAGGCGCGCGAGGATCTCCTTGAGCACCGCCGCCGCGATCTTGCCGTCGCGCGCATCGAGCGCCAGCGTCTGGAAGAACGCCTTGGCGTCGGCGATGGACTTGCCCACGAGCTGGTCGAGGGAGACGCCGCCGACGCGGACGAAGCGCGCCTCCTTGCGCAGCCGCGCGCCCTTGCAGTCGCCGCACGGGGTCTTGGCCGTGAAGCGCTCCAGGTCGACCCGCACGCCCTCGGACGTCGTCTCCTTGAAGCGCCGCTCGAGGTTCGGGATGACGCCCTCGAACGACTTTCGGAACTCGTACTCGTTGCCCGACCGCTCGGCGGCGTACTTGAAGTCGTACTCCTTGTCGGTGCCGTACAGGATGATGGTGCGGACGTCCTTCGGCAGCTGCTTCCACGGCGTCGACAGCTTGAATTTCAGGTCCTTGGCCACCGACTGCAGCATCTGCAGGTAGAAGCCCATCCACGCCCCGGCCCACGGCTTGATCACGCCGTCTTCGAGGGACAAGGACGGGTCGGCGATCACGAGCGACTCGTCGAACTTCTGGATCTCGCCAAGCCCCGTGCACGACGGACACGCGCCCTGCGGCGCGTTGAACGAGAACATCCGCGGCTCGAGCTCGGGGTAGCTGATCCCGCAATCGACGCAGGCGAAGTTCGTCGAGTGCAGCTCTTCGCGGTCGGCCCCGCCGTCGCCCGCGCCGTGGTGCACGAGCGTGACCAGACCCGCCGCCTTCTTCACCGACAGCTCGACGGCGTCGGCGATGCGCGGCCGCGCGTCGGGCTTGACCACGACGCGGTCGACGACGACGTCGATGGAGTGCTTCTTCTGCTTGTCGAGGTTGCCCCAGTCCTTGCCGCTCAGCTCGTCGAGCAGCTGCACGTCGCCGTCGATGCGGACACGGCTGAAGCCCTCCTTCATCAGGTCCTTCAGCTCTTTCTTGTATTCGCCCTTGCGCGCCCGGACGATGGGAGACAGCACGCTCAGCTTCGTGCCCTCGGGCAGGGCCATGATCTCGTCGACGATCTGCGTCGCCGAGCGGCTGACGATGGGCTTGCCGCACTGCCAGCAGAAGACCTTGCCGACGCGGGCGTACAGCAGCCGCAGGTAGTCGTAGATCTCGGTGACCGTCGCCACCGTCGAGCGCGGGTTCTTCGACGTGGTCTTCTGCTCGATGGAGATGGCCGGCGACAGGCCCTCGATCAGCTCGACGTCGGGCTTGTCCTGCATCTGCAGGAACTGCCGCGCGTAGCTCGACAGCGACTCGACGTAGCGGCGCTGCCCCTCGGCGTAGATCGTGTCGAACGCCAGGCTCGACTTGCCCGACCCCGACAAGCCCGTCAGCACGACGAGCCGGTTGCGCGGCAGCGTCACGTCGATGTTCTTCAGGTTGTGGACCCGGGCGCCCTTGACGCGGATGTGCTGCAGCTCGCTCATGGCCGGGGGCATACGAACTCGTCGACGAGACGCAACGCCGCTCCGTCGTCACCGCCGACGTCGGCCCCGACGTCGGCCCCGACGTCCTCATGGCCCGCGGCCGACCCGCAGCAGCGCGCGGGGGCTACCGCTGGGCGATGTCCCACTTGGGGCGCTTCCACGACGCGCGGAAGGCGGCCTCGTCAGCGAACGCCGCCGTCTTTTCGCGCTCGCGCCCGTCGAGGAACCACGCAAAGACGAGCTGCTCGTCTTTCGTGCCGCGCTGCTCGTCGTAGGTGCGCACGAGGGAGTTCGGCCCCATCGCCATGCGCCCGACCATCTTCTGCAGGCCAAGCGTGAGCCCCTGCATGTCCGCCCGCGGCTCGTAGGCCTTGAACACCAGCTCGGAGCACACGAGCTTGGCATCTGTATAGAAATCGAAGTCGAAGTCGTAGGGACGTCCTGCATAGCCAAACGCGCGCTCGATGGCCTTCGCGCGATCGAGCTTGCTGCGCGCCGGCCGCATCGCCGCGACGTAGTCGGCGCGGATGCTCTCTTCGGCAGGGCTGAAGACGACGCCCTCGCTGATCGCCTCGAGGATGCGCCGCGGGTTACCCTCGTGGTCGGCTGCCGTGTAGCTCTTCCACGCGTCGGGGTACGTCTTTTCAAGATACTTGACGAACGACCCGCCGAAGGCGGCATCGACGGGGGGCTCGGCGGGGGGCTCGGCAGGGGGCTCGGCAGCCCAGCGCGCGAGCTCGTCGGGCGAGCCCACCCACAGCGCCGCGTGAGGCCAGAAGCCGGGCAGGCCGATGTTCGACAGGTACCAGTTGCGGCGCTCGACGATCACGTCGCCGGGCTCGGAGCGGGCGATGGCCTCCTTCACCTGCTCGGCGGAGATCAACATGGTGTGGCGGTGCACTCGCGTGTCGCCCATCCACAGGGCGGCCTCGGCCTGCACCGGGAACCACGCCGCGTGGGCGAGGTCGAGGCCGATGTCGACGCCATTGCCGCCGAAGAGGTGCGCGGCCCTCGTCTTCAACACGTCCTTCACCGTCGCGTAGCGCTCCTCGAGGCGCTCGACGACGAACGCCCAGACGCGGTCCCCCCTCAGCTGCTCGTTCACCGGCGCGGCGACCTTGACGAGCTGGTGCGCCGCCAGCGCCTTGCCCAAACTCTCGACGTGGACCACCGCCCACTTCAGCCGCGCGTAGGCCCCCGCCGGCAGGCCCAGGGTCGGCGCGCTCTCGTCGAGCAGCTTCTCGAACTGCGGCTTGTTGATCGTGCGGTCGACGAACGCGAGGCCGAGGGCCAGCTTCTCGACGTAGGCGGCGAAGCCGACGTCGAGGTGGCGCACCGACGCCGCCTGCGTGGGCAGCGGGCTCTTCAACCACTGCGCGAAGTGGCGTCGCGACAGCGCGTCCAGCGCCAGCGTGTGATCGAGCACGTCGACGAAGAGCGCCAGCGCGCGCGCGCGCTCCTCGGCGCCGAGCGCCTGCTCCGCCGGGCGATCGAAGAGCGCCTGCTCGGCCTGCAGGCTCGTGGCGACACGGTTGCAGCCGGCGGCGAGGCGCGCGAACCCCGCGGCGTCACCGTCAACGGCGGCAGGCGCCGACGATGACGACGACGACGATAACGACGACGGATCGGCGGCGGCGACGGCCGGCCCGGCGGCAGGCCGCCCGCACGCGACGGGCAGGACGAGGGAAGACGAGAAACACAGTGCGAAGAGGACCGATCGAAGACGCATGCGGCATCGTCGTCGAGGACGGGGAGGCCGACAAGCCGACGGGTCGTCGCGTCCCTCGGTGGGAGCAGGCGTTGCCCGACGGCTCGGCGCCCCCCCCCGGCGTCTCGCGGTGGCGCATGCCGCGCCGACGACGTCCC
>VGSZ01000114.1 GCA_016874845.1 Deltaproteobacteria bacterium | reverse complement strand
AGGGGTTGCCGCGCGGGAAGTAGGCCTCGGCGAGCGCCGCGACCACGGCGACCTCGTCCCCGGACAGGACGGTTCGCCCCGGCGCCGCCGGGCGGTGGCGAAGCAGGCCCCACGCCGCGGCCCCCGCGGCGCCGGCGACGACCACGCCCACCCCAAGGCCAAGCTTCAAGAGCCCGCGCCGTGACAACAACGCCCGGGGCTCGGCGGCGTTGGTCGGGCTCGCGGTCGTGGCGCGCGGGGTCATCACGGCGGCTACCTCTCTCCGCCGGAGCCCGGCGGTCCTGCACACGCTACGGACCCGACGTTGTCGTCGACAAGCACCGAGCCGATCTGGGACCCCCGGGCCACCGCGCCGGCCAGCCGCGCAGGGATCGCGGATGACAGGCCGCGGCGTTGCCGCTAATGCGCGCCGAGCATGAGGTCCCCGACGTGAAGAACCTGATCGCCTTCGTCTTCGGTCTGCTGATCATCGCCGCCGGCGCTGGCGCCATGGTCTTCCAGCAAAAGACCCTTGCCGAAGAATTCGACTTCCAGCACCTGCTCGCGAACATCCACCGCGAGACCGCGCGCCAGACGTCGCTCGTCGCGCACTCGCCCGACGACAAGTTCAACTACGACCGGCAGCAGCTCGTACGCAAGCACGTCGAGGCCATCGAGGCCCTGCGCAAGAAGTATCCCGAGAAGCTCCAGCCCGACTCCTTCATCAAGGACATGGAGGCGAAGGCGAAGGAGGGCTCGAAGGACAAGGCGAAAACCGCCGAGTACCGCGCCCGCTACGACTACCTGAAGGAGATGTGGGACGGCTACCTGAAGAGCGGCAACTTCAAGCCGCTGTTCTCGGGCACCGCAAGCGGCGTCCGCTTCGAGGTCGTCAGCGTCAAGAAGAGCAACGAAGGCGGCGCCGACGGCCTGCGCTGGGACGTGTTCATCTACGGCGCGCCGCCCAAGGACCAGCTGCAGCTGAGCAACTTCCACGTCGAGACCTGGGTAGAGTTCGCCGACAAGGAGACCAGCGGCAAGCGCAAGGGCCAGCCCAAGCGTGCCGCCTACAAAGCCGACTACAGCCCGTTCCTCCCCTACGTCCTCGTCGACAAGCCGTGGGAGTGGTTCCCCGAGTGGCCGACGGGCGTGATGGTCGGCTACTACGTCGGTCTCCCCCAGTGGGACTCCCGCTCGACGTGGGCAGACCTGTCCCTCGACGGCACGCTGCGTACGCTGGGTGGCAACCTGATCCCGATGAAGATGAGCTGGAAGCGTCAGGTCATCGAGTCGTCCTGGAAGGGAACACCCGGCGGCAAGTCCGACGACCCGAACCTCGTGCCGCTGTCCGATGACGATCTGAAGGAGCAGGGCGTCACCCTGCCCGAGGAAGAGGACGAGGCGGCGAAGAAGGCGGCGGCCAACGCCGACAAGTGATCGTCGGCGACGTCGTCACTCGCAGGAGGCGCAGATGGGCATCGGCAAGAACCTGAAGTCCGAGGGCTTGAAGCTCGGCATGAAGGCCGTCGGCAAGCTGATGGAGGACCCGGAGCGGGCCTCGAAGCTCATGAAGGCTGTCGAGCAGGTGCAGAAGGGCAAGGAAGCCGTCGACGAGACGACCCACCGCCTGCTGAACCTCGGCCAGCTCGCGGCCGCCGCCGACGTCAAGGAGCTCTCGCGCGAGGCCGGCCGCGTCAAGCGCGAGCTGAAGAAGGCGCTGTCCCTCCTCGACGACATCGAGGCCAAGCTGGAGCGCTGACCGGGCCGCCATCGCCGGCGACGCGACAACCGGAGCCGTCGCCGCGCGCCCCCCCCTGCCGTGTACAACAACGATCCCTGCCGAGCCGCCGCACCGCGCGGCCCCTCCCCGGGCCGACGACACGCCCGTCGGCTCGTCGTCGGTTCGTCGGCAGCCGTCCTTGCCCTCGCGGCCGCATGTACGCCGTCATCCGCCCCCCCCGTCGATGCCGGGACCGCGTCGTCTCCGCCGGCGGCCGAGGCGCTGCGGTCGTGGGCGCCGTTTGAAGAGGCCGACCCGGTGCGCGCAGTGCAGGCGCGCGTCGCCCCACGATCGAGTGCCTGCGCGCAGGTGCGCGCCCTGCCCGACCGCGCGGCCGCCGACGCCATGGCCGACAAGATCCGCTCGACCACGGGCCTGCCGGTCGAGATCCTCGTCGCCGACCTGGGCCCGCGCGGGACGTGGTTCCGGCTGTGCGTCGGCGACGAAGAGAGCGTCGCGCGCATCGTGGCCCGCGCCACGCGCTGGACCGCCGCGGGTGGCTCCCTCGAACCCTTCCTCGACCCGCCGTCGCCACGGGAGGCGCGGTTCCTCGTCCACGAGCGCGGCTTCGCCGACCCGCGGCGCACCACGGTCACCGCCGCGCGCGCGCTGCTCGCCCGAACGGCGGCGCCCGGACCGTTGCCGACCGAGCCAGCCGTGACGCCGGCGCTCGCCTCCGAGCCGATCCCGGTCGTCGCCGGCCTACCTTTACCGCCGCCGGCCCCCCGGCCCGACGTCGAGGGCAACTTCGACGTGTGGTTTCTCGGCACGGCGGAGCGGCCGCTCGTCGCCACGACCGGCCCGGCGCCGGGCGCGGCCAACGCCACCGCCACCCGCGTCGTCGTCGTCGACGCCGACGGCATGCTCCTCGCGGTCGACCCCTCGCCGGCGCCGGGATGCGCAAGCTGCGTCGTCGCCGAGCAGCAGAGCCCGGTCGTGTCCCGTCGGGTCGTGGGCGCCGGTGACGTCCACCCTGCCCCCGGCGCCGAGCTGCTCGTCGAGGAGGAGACCGCCGACGGCACGCGGCTGCTGGCCGTGCTGCAGGCCGACGGGGCTGCGCTGCGCCGACGGGGCGCCGTCCTCCTTGCGCAGCGCACCGCCGGAGTGGCCCTGCGCGGCGATGGCGCCGTCGTCGAGGGAGACGGCGACGACGAACGCGAGGTCGCCGTCAGTCGGCTGGAGCTGCGCTTCGATGGCGGGGCGCTGTGCGGTCTCGCGACCCGCGCCGAGGTGTGGGGCACCCAGGGCGACGGCAGCGCCGGCCTTGCCCGCGTCGACGCGCTCGCCGTCGCTGGTGCGCCCGGGGGCGACGCGGCGGTCGTCGACTACATCACCGCCATCGACGCCGCCGGCGACCGCGACGCCGCGTCGCGCGCCTGCGCCCGGGTGCTGGGCACGAAGCCGGGCACTCTCGTGACCCAGCTGTGTCTGCAGCGGGTGCGAGCGCTGCTCGGCGAGCGGCGGCTGGTCGAGGCGGTGAACGCCGCTGGGACGCTGGCCGAGGGCGCGCCATCGCTGCGGGCTGCGGTGGCGGGGCCGCTGTTCGAGGCGATGAGCACGCTGGACGGGGACCCGCGGCTGTCGGCGGCGCCGTGGGACTGCACCACCACGCCCCTCGTCGCCGACGTCGCGGGGCTGCCGGCGGCCCAGGTCGTCGCGCGCGCGCGCGCCCGACTGCAGGAGCGCGTGGGGTTGGCCGACGTCGTCGACTCCGCGTTCGTCACCGCCGCGCGGGACTTCGGCGGCGACACGCCGGTGGGCCAGATCGCCTCGCGCTGGCTCGAGCGCCTGCGCGTGTCCCAGCCCGCGCGCCACGCCGCCATCGAAGCGCTCCTCCTGCCCGTCCCCGAGCCATCGAGCGCGACGACACCCGCGCCCGCTGCGGCGTCGGCGCCCGCGGCGTCGCCCGCGCCCGCTGCGGCGCCCGCGAACGAGACAACGCCGCCGAAAGGTCCGCGATGACGACGAATGAAGCCGGCGAAGCGCCTCATCGCTGGATCACCGCCAACCAGGTGACGGCGCTGCGCATCCTGGCCTTGCCTTTTCCGTGCTGGGCGCTGCTGGCGCGCATGGACGCGGCGAACACCGCCGACCCGGTGATGTGGGCGGCGTTCTTCTTCGGCATCGCCGTCGGCGCCACCGACTTCGTCGACGGGTGGATGGCGCGCCGCGACGGACCGACGACCTTGGGCGCGCTGCTCGACCCGGTGGCCGACAAGCTGTTCATCGCGATGTTGCTGCTGCCGGTCGTCGCCCACGCGCGCTGCCCCGGCTGGGCGGCTGGCGCGCTCTTCGTCCGCGAGCTGCTGATCACGTCGCTGCGCTCGTCGATGTCGGTGCGAAAGCAGAGCCTGAAGACATCGCAGCTCGGCAAGCTGAAGACCGTCGTGCAGATGGGCGGGATCGGTGTGTTCTTCCTGACGGTGTTCGTGACGCCGGCCGCGACGATGGCGGCGACGATCTTCGGCCTCGGCGTCGCCTTCGCCGTGAGCGCGGCGGCGTGGTGGATCGCGAAGCGGCGGCTGCCGCTGTGGTTGGCGTCAGCGCCAGTGCTGTTGTTTGCGGTGTTCCTCGTCGCCTGGCTGAGCCCGCCCGAGCGGGCGAGCGATCACGCCGGCGCCGTCGTCTTCCTGCTGATGGTGCTCTTCACCTGGGTGTCCGGCGCTGACTACCTGTGGGGCTCGGCCCGCGCGTTTCGCTCGACGGGCGGCGTCGGGCGCGGCGACGTCCTGCGGGTGCTGTGGAGCTTCGCCCACGGCTTTGCGCTGGTGCCGCTGCTCGCCCTCGAGGCCGATCGCACGTTCGCGCTGCAGCTGGCGCTGCCGGTGACCGTCTCGCTGTCGGCCGAGCTGTCCCTGGGCGGCGTCGAGAACCTCGTGGCCGCCGAGCGGGGCCGCTTTGCCCGCGGCTCGGTGGTGCCAACGATGCTCGGCGCCGTCGTCGTCGGCGTCTGCGCCTGGTTCGACCTGCTGCCGGGGGGGGCCGTGCTCGTGGCCGCCTGGGGCCTCGCGGGGCTGTCGGTGCTGAACCTCGCCGTGGCCTTCTGGCTCGATCGCGACGTGTTCTTGACGTCCTCGCGCTGACGTCGTTGCGCTGACGTCGTCGCGTGGGCGCAGCGTCCGCCGACGAAGGCGCCAGCGATCGAGGGGCACGCATTGCTTGGACGTGTCGCGCTCCCGGAGACCGGTCGAAGCGTCGTTCACGGCGCGAGCGGCGGGCTCGCGGGCAGCGCGCTCGCCACCTGGGCCGCGGCGCGACTGACGCAGCCCACGAGCCCCTCGGCCTGGGGCCGCAGCAGGTAGCCCGTGTGCTGACGGCGGGCGAAGTGGCCACCCCACGTCGCCAGCGCGGCGACGCGCTCGTCCTTGTCCCAGGCCCACTGGTCGAAGGCGCCGGCGAAGCGCGCGTCAGCGAGGTCGGCAGCGAGCCACGCCCGTTCGACGACAGGCAGCCGCTCGTCGCGCACGAGCAATTCGGCGCCGTCGCGGTCGACGCGGGCGATGGCTTGCAGCGCAAGCAGCGCCCGTTCGACGCGACCATAGAGCGCGCGCTGCGCCGTGGCGAAGGGCGCGCGCTTGTCGTCGTCGGTCGCCGCGGCGTACGCCGCCACGACCGCCTCGCGCAGCACCGCCGCCTTGCGCGCACCGTCGACCGCGTCGTGGGTCACCACGTCCGCCGCAGCGATCAACCCCGCGACGACAACGCGCTCGTCGACGTGGTCCAGCGCCGCGAGCACGGCGTCGGCGGACAGCTTCGTGGGCGCGAGGCGCGCGAGGCCGGTCAGCGCGTAGGCGTTGTCGACGCTGCCGGGGGAAGACAGCGCGTCGCTCATCGTCGCCACCGCGGCGCGGGTCGCCGCCGGCACGAAGCGCCCCTGGGCGTTGCGCCGCTCGGGGCGACCCGCGACCCGCACGAGCCCCTCGTGCAGCACCGCGAGCCACGGGTTCTCGACCCGCTCCCCGCGCAGCAGCGCTGTGTCGTCGGGCGTGTAGCGGGCGAGGGCGTCGACCCGCTCACGAGTCCGCGCGGCGAGCTGCTCGTCGGGGTCGCGCGCGTCGACGGCGCCGCCGATCTCGGCGTAGGTGCGTCGCAGCTCGCCCACCCAGGCGTCGAGGGCGGGTTGCAGGAGCGCGCCGGTGTCGACGACATCGAGCGCATAGGGCGGCGGCAGCGTCGCCGTCCGCAGGTCGGCTGGCTGATCGGCGCGCCGCGCGATCTCCTCGTAGAGCGCCGCGACCTGGAACGCCGCGCGCCGGGCCCAGACCCGGTCGGCGCCGCGCGCGACCGGCGCGTACGCCGCCGCGACGCCGTCGAGCAGGCGCCGGCGCGTCCGCGCCTCGTCCTGCGCCAGCCGCCGCAAACCCAGGGCCGGCCCGCAGACCGGTCGCGCGAGCTCGGCGCGTGCGCGGGTCTCCTCGGCGAGCGCATCGGCGAAGCGCACCGCCGCCCGGAGTTGCCGCGTGACGCTGGCGTCAAGGCCGCCCGACACGTCGTCGAGCGTCCGTCCAGCGTCGCGGGCCGCCGCCGCCGCCTCGTCGGCCCGCCCCGCGATGGCGAAGGAGCGGACGCGCACGACCCGCTGCAGCACCTTGAGCGGCGGGTCGAGGGCATAGACAGCCTCCGTCACCCGCAGCGCGGCGACGCCGTCGAGCCGTTGCTGCAGCGCGCGGCGGTCGGCGCTCAGGTCGGCGAGCGCACCCTCGAGTTCGGCGCGGAGCCGCGCGGCGCGCTCGTTCGCCGTCGCCCCCGGCACGCTGCGCCCCCGGCCGCCGTCGCCGCCGTCGGCCGGGGCGGCGGTCTCGCCGCCGGCCACGCTGGCGGCGGCGGGGTCGACCGAGGGATCTACCCCGGTGTCGACCCCCAGATCGGCGGCAGAGGGCCCAGACAAGGGCGCGCCCACACCAAGATCCTCGGGGCTCTGGGCGACCACAAAAAGAGCCGCGGCGATGACAACGACGTTGTGCATCTCCGGGCTCCTCTTCGTTCGCCGCCGCGCGCGCGGGTCACCTACGGGGGGCGCCGCGCCCGACGCCGTGACGGCAGTCGCGCGCGCGCCCCCCCCGGATCGGTCACTTGCCGGCGGGCTTCGGGTAGGCGTTCGCGTCGACGTTGGCGTCGGCGGGCTTCGCAACCGCGCCGCCGAGACGCTTGATCTTGTACGAGGCCTGTTTGCCCTTGAAGTGCACCGCCGCCGCCATGCCCACCGACTGGGTGCCGTCGAGCATCACCCAGCGGACGGAGTCGGCCGGACCGGGGTTCAGGTACAGGGAGTCGGCCCAGGCCTCGGGAGCGACGACCTTGTCGCCCGCGAGGTTCGTCGCGCGGCCGCCGGCTTCGGCGATGTTGCCGAACAGTCCGAAGGGGAACGCGCCTCCCTTGAGGACCTCGGCCATGACCGGATCGCCGACGTTGGCGCCCTCGTGGACGCGGTCGATGGCCGTCGCCCCGGTCATCAGCGGCGGACCGTGGGACACGATCACCTTATTCGCCGCCGTCGCCGCCTTGGCGAGCTCAGGCAGCGCGCGCACGTCGTCGGGCGAGTACTCGCAGCCGTCGGCGCAGTGGATGTAGCTCTTGTTGTAGTAGCCGGGCATCGAGACGAACGAGACGTCGTCGGTGTTGAAGACGCGGACCTCGTCCATGTTGATCAGGTTCTTGAACTTCGCCTGCGCGGCCTTGATGCCAGCGTTGAAGTCCTTGGCGCACTCGCGGTTGCCGATCACGACGAGCACCGGGACGCCGACGCTGGCGACATCCTCGGCGACGGCCTGCACCGACTCGGCCGACTCGCCGAGATCACCGCTGACGACGACGGCGTCGATCTTCTCGCCCTTCATCCACTCGGACAGCGCCTTCAGGTTGGCGGCGTTCTCGGGCGTGTGGTCCTTCACATCGGTGAGGTGACCGACGACGAACTCGTCGTCGGCGTCGGCGCCTTCCAGCGAGATCGTGCTGCCCTTGCGGATGTACTTCTTGCCGGCGATCTCGAAGGACTCCTCGGGGGTCGTCGCCGGGCGGCCGACGCACTCGGGGCGCGACTCGAACTTCGGCGGCGGCGGCGGCGCAGCCTCGGCCTTCGGTGCCGGCGGCGGCGTGTCGGCAGGCTTCTCGGCGGGGCACCCGGCGGCAGCCGCGAGTCCGACGGTGGCGAAGGCGAAGGTGATCTGCTGGGCGAGGCGCATTGGGTCTCCTTGAGCGGGGGCGCGGATTGAGCGCAGGGCGGGGGCGGTCAAAGTGTCCGGCGACGTGCTCCCCTGAGGCGCTTCGGGGGGATTCTTCGGGGTCAGTCGTCGGCTTCGTCGGCTTCGTCGGCCTGCGAGACGTCGAAGGCGCCGAGCGCCTCGAGCAGCTCCTGCAGCGTGTCGGTGGTCTGGTTGGTCTCGGCGGTCACTGCGATGCGGGGGCCGCGGACGCGCGCGCGGGGCGCCTCGGGCCAGTCGATGTCGTCCTCGTCGACGACGAAGTCCTCCGTGGTGACGCCGAAGTCCTCGAAGAACTCGGGCACGTCCTCGTCCCGATCGCCTTCCATCAGCCACTGGAAGAACGCATTCAGCGCCTTGGCGACGGTGCGCGCCGTCTCCTCGCTCTCGAACGTCCCGATGATCTCGACCTCTTGCATGACCGGCGGCTCCCTGTCGTCGCGTCGACGGTCGGGACCTGACACGAACCGCGCACACTGCGCAACCCCGCCCGACCGGTCGCCGCGCCGCGCGGCGAGGGAGCCGCCGCGTTACATTCACGGGATGCGCGCGCCTGCCACATTCGGGCTCCCCACCGCCCTGCTGGTCACCACGGCATGCCTCAGCTGCGACGAAGTCGAGCCCATCGTCGCCCAGACCGTCGTCCTGCGTGCGGTGCCGGCGCAGCTCGACCTCGGGCTGATCCCGCTGCTGTCGCAGGCCGAAGACAACGTCGTCCTCGCCAACGCCGGCAACGCCGCGTGGAACACGACCGTCCCGCCGCGGATCGAGGGGGCCGGGTTCGCGTGGGTCGGCGGCTGCGATGCTCCGCTGGCGCCCGGCGCGACCTGCACCGCGCGGGTCCGGTTCGCCCCCGACGCCGAGCGCCCCCACGAGGGGACGCTCACCTTCGCCGGTGCCGACGACGAGCTCGACGACATCGTCGTCACGCTGGTCGGCGGCGGCGCGCCAGCGAACATCGTGCTCCTGCCGTCGGCGCTCGAGTTCGGGGACGTGCTCGTGGGCCGCAGCGCGACGCTCACGGCGACGCTCGAGAACCGCGGACGCGAAGGCGTCACCGTGCCCCTGCTCACGGCCGCGCCCTTCTTCGTCGATGGGACGCCTGGCGGGCGCAGCGTGGTGGTCGCCGCGGGCGCGCGGGTGGACGTCCCGATCGTCTTCGCGCCCACCACGGGCGGGCCGGCGAGCGGCGTGCTGCGCGCCACCACCTGTGGCCCCGCCTGCGGGCCGTCGGCGACCCTGCGCGGGTCATCGGCGGCGCCGCGCCTCGACGTCGCGCCACGCACGCTCGACCTCGGCGCCGTCGCCGCCGGCAGCGTCGGCGAGGGTCCCTTGACGGTCGCCAACCGCGGCGACGCACCGCTGAGCCTGCAGGCGGTCGACGTCGACGGCGACGCGGCGTTCGCGGTCGACGCGCCGCCGCTGCCCCTGACCCTCGCTCCTGGCGAGGCTGTCGTCGTGGTCGTCCGCTGGGCGCCGACGCAAGGTGTAGCCGCGGCCACCGCGGTGGTGGTGTTCCGCTCGAGCGACCCGCTGGCGCCAGCGGCGTTCGTGCCGGTGTCGGCGTCGTCGCCCGGCGCCGGCCTTGTGGTGCTGCCGGCGCAGGGACACCTGGGCTTCCTCGACCCCGACGAGGAGCGCGAGCTCGCGGTGGTGGCGCGCGCCGCTGGCGACGCGCCAGTGCGCATCGACGACCTCCGCGTCGTCGGCGGCGGCGGGGCGTTCGTGCTCGTCGGTCCGCCCGACGGCGTCGTGCTCGCCCCCGGCGAGTCGGCGCAGTTCCTCGTCCGCGGCCGCGCGCTCCCGGCGGCGGTGCAGGCGGGCGGCGCCACCGCCCGCATCGTCGTCGACACCGCCGAGCTCCCCGATCAGGGCGTCGACGTCGCCTTCCTGGCCGGCACCGCGGGCTGCGTGCCGCGGCCGGTGCTGGCCCACGTGGCGCTCGGCGCGGTGCGGATCGGCGAACAGGCCGCCGGCGACGCAGTGGTCACCAACGCCGGCGACGCCCCCTGCACCCTCGTCGACGTCCGCCCCGGCGAGAACGCCGGCCTGCCCGCGTCGCCGTCGATGGAGTTCGACGCCCGCGGCCTGCGCTCGCTCGCCCCCGGGGCGTCCGGCGTCGTGCGCTTCGCCTTCTCGCCCCGCAGCGAGGCGCCGGCGAGCGCGACGGCGGTCGTCACGTTCGCCGAGGGAGCCGCGCCGGTCCTCGTGTCGGCGTCGGGCCGCGGCGCGCGCGGTGGCCTGGTCGCCATCCCCACGACCGTGGAGTTGGGGCCGGTGGCGCAGGGCTGCCGTGACGTAGAGGGAGCAGCGCTGCTCTTTGCCGATGGCGGGGCGGCAATCACCGTCGACACGGTGGGCATCGAGCCCGTGCTTGGCCCCCTCGCGCTGCTGCCGTTGTCGTTGCCGGTGGGGCTCCTGCCTGGCGAGACCGTTCGTGTCGTCATGACGGGAGACGCCGACGCCGCTGTCGGTGTGCACGAGGCGATGGTGCGGGCCGGCAGCGACGGCGGCGACGCGGCGGTGCGCGTGACGCTGACGGTGGCTCCGGCCAACACGCCCATCGAAGAGCGCTTCGTCGCCGCCGACATCGACGCCGTCGACGTCTTGTTCATCGTCGACAACTCCGGCTCGATGCTCGACGATCAGGCCTTGCTGGCGAGCAACTTCTCGTCGTTCTTCGCCCTCGCCCTGACCGACCGATCCATCGACTTCCGCCTCGGTGTCACGACCACCGACGTGCTGTCGCCGGGCGCCGCGGGCGGCCGCCTCGTCGGCTCCGTGCTCGACCGGTTCACTCCGGAGCTCGAGAGCGCGTTCGCCGCGCAGGTGCAGGTCGGCGCCGACGGGTCGGGGCTCGAGCTCGGCCTCGAGGCGCTGCGCCTTGCGCTCGAAGACCCGGCCGATCAACGCCTGATCCGCCCGGAGGCGGCGCTGTCGGTCGTCTTCGTCACCGACGAGGAGGACACCGGCGCGTTCCCCGAATTCCTCCCCGACCCGGCGCTGGCGCGCGAGCCCGCCGAGTACGTCGCCTTGCTGCAGGCCAAGAAGGATGGCGCCCTCGCCAACACGCCGGTGCTGGTCTCCGCGGTGATCACTCCGGGGTTCGCGACCCGCTACGAGGCGCTCGTCGACGAATTCGGCGGCACCGCCCTCGACATCACGAGCCCGACGTGGGGGCAGCAGCTCAGTGCCATCGGCGTCGACACCTTCTCCCTCGCCCGGGCCTTCGTGCTGACCGCGGACGCCGTCCCCGGCAGCGTCAGCGTGACCGTCGACGGCCGCTCCTCGATGGACTTCGCCTACGATGACGCGCGCCACGCCGTCGTCCTCGGCGACGCGCCGCACCCCGGCGCCGAGGTCGTCGTCCGCTATGTGCCGGAATGCTCGTGAGCCACCGACTCCAGGCGCTGGCCGGCGCCGCCGTGGCGGCCCGCCTGACGACCGCGTGCGCAGAGTGCGTCGTCGACACCGATTGCCCGCTGGTGCAGGTTTGCGGCGGCGGCGCCTGCGTTCCGGCGCCGGTGGCCGACCTCGAGCGGGTCGCGCCCGCGGACCCGGTGGGGGCGACGTTCGATCTTGTCGTCGACGCCAGCTTCGGCGGTCCGCGGGCGACGCTGCGGTTGCGGCGCGACAACGGCCAGCCCGGCGAGCCGTGCATCCCCCTGCTCGAGCGCGTCGTCGTCGTCGAGGGCACGGGGGACCACACGACGACGCGGGTGACGTTCGGCGGGCTGCCGTCGCTCGGCGCCGCGTTCGCGCTGCAGGTCACGCTGGAGAGCGCGGGCGCCGTGCCCGTCGAGCGCACGTACGCGTTCACCGGCGCGGCGCCGGGCGACGAGGTCGGCGGGGCCGTGATCCTGACGCCCGGCGACGACGTCGACGTCGACGTGACGCCGCTGGTCACGCTGACGGGCTCGGTCGAGGGCCGCGCGGTGGCCTTCGTCGCGCCGGCCAGCGCGGCGCCGTCGCCAAGGCGGGTGATCGCCGACGGCGCGGGGCCGGTCGCCGCGCCGCTGCCGCTGATGCGCGGGCCGCAGGTCGTCTGGGTCGAGACCGAGAGCTCGCGCGGCGTGCGGCGCTGCGGACGCGCGGTGCAGGGCCTGCCCGCCGGCGATGACGGCGGCGCGCTGGACCTCGTCATGGTGGCGACGGCGCCGGAGCCAGCGTGGGTCGGTCTGACGCTGCGCGCGTCGGTGGGGGGCACCGAGGCCGTCTGCAACGACGCCAGCGCCGATGATCGCTGCAGCGTCGGCCGCCCATCGGCGCCGGGGCGCCTCGTCACCGAGCAGCTGTCGCTGCGGCTCGACGACGGCGTCGTCGACGTCGGCGTGCTGCCCCGGATCGCCGTCGGGCCGGTGCAGGGGCTCGTGCGCGTGACCCACGCCGGGCGCCACGTCGGCTTCTTCGGGCCCTTTACGTTCCTGCCCGACGAGGGGCAGAGCTGGATCGCGGGGCGCGTCGTGCTGTCGGGCGGCGTCGTGGCGAGCGCGTCGTCGCTGGACCAGACGACCTTCGGCGCGCCGTGGTGACCGCGCACGCGCGTCCCTGCACGCCGGCGTCGTTCGCGTCTGCGTCAGGGGCATTCACGTCATTCGCGTCGGCGTCAGGGGCGTCTGCGTCATGGGCGTCTGCGTCGTTCGCGCCGATGCCTTGCGACGAGCCGGCGACGACGGCAGACCAAGCGCCATGACCGACTCCCCTGCCCCGCTCCCGCCCGCGCAGCGCGCTCGCCGCACGGCGCTGTTCGTCGTCCTCGTCAGCGGGGTGCTTGCGACGTTCATCGTGCTCGGGCGGCAGTCGGCGCCGCCGTCGATGCCGGCGTCGGCGCCGCACAAGCTGCGCCTGAACCTGAAGGGCGAGCTCGTCGGCGTCGAAGGCGAGCCGGGGCTCGATCAAGCGCTGCAGCCCGGGTTCGTGCTCGAGAAGAAGGCCGTCGAGGCGCGGGTCAACACGACGTGCCTCGCCTGCCACGGCGCCCCCGGCGAAGACCTGTCGGCGCACGCCTGTCGCCAGATCGGTCGTTGCCTGCCGCCGCACCATCCGCCCAAGACCGAGTGCATCAAGTGCCACCGCATGCCGCCATCGACGCCCTGAGAAGGGTCTGAACAACGCCACGAGCGCTCAGAACGAGTTGCCGACGTTGAACTCGAACTGGAACGGCTGGTCGCCGGCAGCGAAGCCGAAGGTGTCCTTCGGGCGCCTCGTCAGCGGCACGCCCCACTCAAAGCGCAAGGGTCCGAGCGGGCTCAGCCAACGCACGCCGGCGCCCACCGACGAGAACAAGCCGAACGGCAGCTCGGTGCGCGGGTCCCAACAGCGGGCGCTGCCGCAGCGCAGCGTCTGCAGGAACTGGCTAGGCCCGTTGCCGAGGTAGAACAGGTTCTCGTCGGCGCCGTAGGCGTTGCCGGCGTCGAAGAAGAAGACGCCGCGGATGCCCACCTGCTCGAAGACCGGGAACTCGAGCTCGACGTTGGCGATGAACTGCTTGTTGCCGCCGGTGCGGAACTCGACGAGCGGCGCCGACGGATCGTCGGACGAGCCGGTGCGCGCGACGGGCGAGATGCTGCGCAGGAAGTAGCCGCGGATCGTGTTGAACCCGCCGAGGTAGTAGTTCTCGAAGATCAGCTGGCTCTCGGTCTGCAGCACGCCGAACTCGACGTTGGCCTTCAGGACCACCCCCGACAGCTCGGGCAGCAGGAAGCCGCCGTTCAGGTAGCCGCGGGCGGTGGCGCTGTAGCGGATGAAGTTGTTGGCGAGGCCGGTGCTCTTCAGGCAGCCGAGCCCCGGGCACAGCGGCAGGTCGTGCAGACCCGCGCCGCGGGCCGCTGCCTTCGTGGCCGCCTCGGCGCCGGGCAAGAGCGCCGAGCCAAAGAGCGGCGAGGCGAGCTCCACCGAGCCCTGCAGGAACCAGCCCGCCGACGGGAACAGCCGGTTGTTGCGCATGTCGAACACCGACGACAGGCGCAGCGACGTCGTCCAGCGTGGCAGGTTGGTCTGCAGGCCGAGCAGGCGGACGGTGAAGTTGCTCTCGTCGATCTCGACCCGCTCGAGGCTGGCGGCCAGGAACAGCTGCAGGTTGTCGAAGTCGGGAATGTAGGGAAACAGCGTCGGCGGCGCGTCGGAGCGCGCGGCCTTCAGCGCGTCCTTCCAGCCGGTGGCGGCGCCGACAAAGGTGCCCACCGGGTAGCCGAGCGTCAGGTCGCCGCCCGACGAGTTGCGGGTGAAGTCGAGGAAGAAGCGGCTCGTGTTGAACGCCGACAGCGACAGCGTCAGCGGCTGCCCGGCGATGTCCTCGACGAAGTAGGGGTCGAGGTAGCGGAAGTCGAAGATGCGGCGGAAGCTCGACAGCTGCGCTGAGCCCGACACCGTCGTGCCGAGGCCGAGGAAGTTGTTGTACGAGATCTGGCCGTTGAAGATGATGTTCTCGGCATTGCTGAAGCCAGCGCCGATCTGGAACGTGCCGGTCGACTTCTCCTTCACGTCGATGTTCAGCGTCATCCGGTCGGGACGGCTGCCCTGCTTCGTCGTGATGTTCACCTTCTCGAAGAAGCCGAGCGCGTTGGCGCGCTGCTCGCTGAGCCGCAGCAGCGACGCCGAGTACCACTCGCCCTCGTAGACGCGCAGCTCGCGGCGGATGACGCCGTCCTGCGTCTTGGTGTTGCCGGTGACGTCGATGCGTTCGATCTTGACGCGCGGGCCGCTGTCGATGCGAACGACCAGCTCGAGCGTGTCGTCGTCGTGGGGCACCATCCCGGGCTCGATGTTGACGAAGGCGTAGCCGGCGTCGCGGTAGCGGTCGGCGATGGCCTGGATGTCCATCGCGACCTGCGAGCGCGAGAACAGCTCGCCGACCTTCAGCTTCGTGCGCTCGAGCAGCGCCTTGCGGGCGAACAGCGGGCTGGCGTCAGCCGGCCGGTCCTTCGGCAGCTCATCGACGACGAGGTCGCCGGCGACGCCGAGGGAGCGCAGTCGGAACTGCTTGCCCTCGGTGATCGGGAACGCCAGCGAGATGCGCGTCTTGTCGTGGCTCAGCTCGACGTGCGGCTTGCCCACCTTCACGTTGATGTAGCCGCGGTCCTGATAGAGCGCCTCGATG
>VGSZ01000113.1 GCA_016874845.1 Deltaproteobacteria bacterium | reverse complement strand
AGGCCCCCATGCGCGCCCGCGTCATCGTCCGCCTGAAGCCCGGTGTCCTCGATCCCCAGGGATCCGCCATCGAGCAGTCGTTGCACGGTCTTGGCTTTGCCGCGGCGAAGAACGTGCGGGTACAGAAGCTGATCGAGCTCGACGTCGAGGCCGGCTCTGTCGATGACGCGAAGGCGAAGCTGACCGCGATGGCCGACAAGCTGCTGCGCAACCCCGTCATCGAGGACTACGTCGTCGAGGTGCTGCCGTGACCGTCGCCGTCATCACCTTCCCGGGCAGCAACTGCGACCGCGACTGTGTCACCGCTGTCACCGAGGCGTGCGGCGGCGCGGCCACCCGCGTGTTCCACAAGGAGACCGCGCTGCCGTCGTCGACGACGGCGGTGATCCTGCCCGGCGGCTTTTCGTTCGGCGACTACCTGCGCTGCGGCGCGATGGCGGCGCGCAGCGACATCATGCCGGCGGTGCAGCGCTTCGCCGACTCCGGCGGCCCCGTGCTCGGCATCTGCAACGGCTTCCAGATCCTGTGCGAGGCGCAGCTGCTGCCCGGCGCGCTGCTGCGCAACAAGGACGGCCGCTTCCACTGCGAGGAGGTCGAGCTCGACGTCGTCGGCCGGTCGCCGCTTCTGACCTACGCGCCCGGCGAGACCATCGTGCTCCCCATCGCCCACGGCGAAGGTAACTACTTCGCCGACGACGACACCCTCGCGCAGCTCGAGCGCGAGCAGCGGATCGCGTTTCGCTACAAGGCGCTCGACTCCGACGGCAACGGCGTCGTCAATGGCGCCCGTCAGGGCATAGCCGGCGTGATCGGCGGACCGAAGCGCAACGTGATCGGCCTGATGCCCCACCCCGAGCGCCGCTGCCGCGCACTGCTCGGCGGCGACGACGGCCAGCCGCTCCTTCGCGCGCTGGTGACGTCGACGTTCGCGCTGTCCACCCGAGGTGCCGCGTGAGCAGCAAGCAGAAGAAGCTGGTCGCCCTGCTCGCTGACGTCGACGCCACCACCGTCGAGCATGCGAAGGAGATGGGCCTGTCGCCCGACGAATTCGATCGCGCCACCGCGCTCATCGGGCGGGTGCCGAACAAGGTCGAGCTCGGCTGCATCTCGGCGATGTGGAGCGAGCACTGCTCGTACAAGTCGTCGCGGGTGCACCTGCGACGACTCCCCACCACCGGGCCACGCGTGCTGGTGGGCCCCGGCGAGAACGCCGGCGTCGTCGACGTCGAGCCCGAGAAGGCCAACGGCTGGGCGGTCGCCTTCAAGGTCGAGAGCCACAACCACCCGAGCTACATCGAGCCCTACCAGGGCGCGGCCACCGGCGTTGGCGGCATCCTGCGCGACGTGTTCACGATGGGCGCGCGCCCCATCGCGGCGATGAACCTGCTGCGCTTCGGGCGCGTCGACCACGAAAAGACCCCGGCGCTCGTCGACGGCGTGGTGCGCGGCATCGGCGGCTACGGCAACTGCTTCGGCGTGCCGACGGTGTGGTCGACGGCCGAATTCGACCGCGCCTATGACGGCAACGTACTCGTCAACGCGTTCGCGCTCGGCGTGCTCCAGAAGGACGCGATCTGGAAGGGCAACGCCTCGGGCGTCGGCAACCCCGTCATGTACGTGGGCGCAAAGACCGGTCGCGATGGCATCCACGGCGCGACGATGGCGTCGGACAGCTTCTCCGAAGGGCAGGAGCAGGAGCGGCCAACGGTGCAGGTGGGCGACCCGTTCAAGGAGAAGCTGCTCGTCGAGGCGTGTCTCGAGCTGTTTGCGCGCGGCAGCGAGCTGCTGGTGGGTATTCAGGACATGGGCGCGGCGGGCTTGACGTCGTCGGCGTTCGAGATGGCGAGCCGCGCCGGCTCGGGTGTCGCGCTCGATCTCGATCAGGTGCCAATGCGCGAGACGGGCATGACGGCGTACGAGATCATGCTGTCCGAGAGTCAGGAACGGATGCTCCTCGTCGCCCAGCGCGGAAAAGAAGCCGCGGTTCGCGCGATCTTCGCGAAGTGGGATCTCGACTGCACCGTGGTTGGCGCCGTCACCGACGACGGACTCGTGCGGCTTACCCGCGGCGGCGTCGAGGTTTGCCGCCTGCCGGCGGCGCCGCTCGCCGACGAGGCGCCTCGCTACGAGCGCCCGCACGTGCCGCCGCCGCCACCGCCGCCCCTGTCCCGCGACGACACCCGGGCCCTGCTGGCGCGGCCCGCCGACGCCATCCGCGACGTGCTGCTGTCGCCGACGCTGGCGCCGAAGACCTGGGTGTACCGGCAGTACGACCGCGAGGTGGGCGCCGGCACGCTGATGGACGGCACCCAGGCCAGCGCAGCCCTCGTGCGGGTGCCGGGCACCGACAAGGCAGTGGCGATGGCGCTGTGCTGCAACAGCCGGCACTGCAGCCTCGACCCCCACGAGGGCGCCAAGCGCGCCGTCGTCGAGGGCTACGCGCGCGTCGCCGCCGTCGGCGCCATCGCCATCGGCGTCACCGACTGTCTGAACTACGGCTCGCCGCAGGTGCCCGAGCAGATGGGGCAGATCGTCGCCGGAGTCGACGGCATCGCCGAGGCGTGCCGGACGCTGGACGTCCCGGTCGTGTCGGGCAACGTCAGCCTTTACAACCAGACCGACGACAAGGCGGTGCTGCCCACGCCCACGGTGGGGGTCGTCGGCGTCGTCGACGATGTGCACAAGGTGGCCCCGGCGCAGGGGCTGAAGGCCGGCGACGTGCTGCTGCGCTTGGGCGAGCCGCCCACCAGCGTCGATGGCAGCTTCGCCGTCTGGCAGCATGCTGGGCGCAAGGGCGGGCTGGCGAAGCTCGATCTGTCATCGACCACCGCGCTGTGTGCCCTGGTGCGCGCGCTGCGCACTGGCGGCAACGTCCTCGACGCGCGGCCGGTGCTGGCCGGCGGCCTGGCGACCACGATCTTCGAGGTGGCGCGCCAGTGCGATCTGGTGGCACGCGCGACGCTGCCCGAAGGCGAGGACTTCCTCACCGGCTTCCTCGGCGAGGACCGGCTGACCTTCCTCGTCGTCGTCGACAACCAGGGGATCGACGCGGTGCGCGCGCGGTGCGCGGCGGCGGGCATCGAGTGCGCCGTGCTCGGCTCGCTCGGCGTGGCGCCGTCGTTCCGGCTCGCCGACGCGCAGGGCGAACGGGTGTTCGACGCCGACTTCAAGGCGCTCGTCGACGCCGCCGAGGCCATCGTACCCGCGCTGGTCTCAGGCCCGCGCGCGCGGAGCGCGTCGTGAGCGCGCGGCTTGCGAGCCGCGTCGACGTCCACGACGCCGACGACCGCTTCCACGACGAGTGCGCCGTTGCCGGCGTCTGGGACCCGTCCTCGAAGGCGCTGCCCGAGGCGGCGAAGCTCGCCTACCTGATGCTGTACGCGCAGCAGCACCGCGGGCAGGAGAGCGCCGGGATCGTCGCCGGCGATGGCGAGACGCTGAAGCGCAAGGTGGGCCCGGGGCTCGTCGCCGATGTGTTCGCCGAGGCCGACGTCGACGCCCTGCCCGGCGCCGTCGCCATCGGTCACTGCCGCTACGCCACCGCCGGCGACACCGACGCGCGCCTGCGCGACGCCGGCCCGGTGTTCGGCCGCTGCCAGGCCGGCCCCGTCGCCGTCGCCCACAACGGCAACCTCGTGAACGCCGACGCGCTGCGCGCGCAGCTCGAAGAACGCGGCTCGATCTTCTCGACGACGGTGGACACCGAGGTGGTGCTGCACCTGATTGCTTCGACGCACGGTACGCTGCTGCAGCGCCTACAGAAGTGCTTGAAGCAGCTCCGCGGAGCGTTCTCGCTGACCATCGCCGGCGACGGCCGCCTGTACGGCGCGCGCGATCCGTCCGGGCTGCGGCCGCTGGCCATCGGCCGGCTGCCGCGCGACGGCGCCCCCGACGCGTGGGTGCTGGCCAGCGAGACGTGCGCCTTCGACCTGATCGGCGCCACGTGGGTGCGCGACGTCCAGCCCGGCGAGATCGTGTCCCTCGACGACGCCGGCGTCAGCAGCCACGGCTTCGAAAACGTCGACGGCGCGCCGGTAGCCGCGTGCATCTTCGAGCACGTCTATTTCGCCCGCCCCGACAGCCTGGTCTTCGGCCGGCACGTGCACGAGGCACGGCGCGCGCTCGGCCAGCAGCTCGCGAAGGAGACCCACGTCGACGCCGACGTCGTCATCCCGGTCCCCGACTCGGGCGTCTATGCCGCCATGGGCTACGCCGAGCAGAGCGGCGTGCCGTTTGCGCTCGGCCTGGTGCGCAACCACTACATCGGCCGCACGTTCATCGAGCCCGAGCAGCGCATCCGCCACTTCGGCGTGAAGCTGAAGCTAAACCCGGTGCGGTCAATCCTCGAAGGCAGGCGCGTCATCGTCGTTGACGACAGCATCGTGCGCGGCACGACGAGCATGAAGATCGTCGACATGCTGCGCTCGGCAGGTGCGGCGAGCGTGCACCTGCGCATCTCAGCGCCGCCGACCACGCACCCGTGCTTCTACGGCATCGACACGCCAACGCGTGAAGAGCTGATCGCCAGCCGCATGACGCTGGACGAGATCGCGCGCTACGTGAACGCCGACAGCGTCGGCTACCTGTCGCGCGAGGGGCTGCACGCCGCCGTGCACGGACTCACCGCCGACGACGCGAGGGCGCGGCTGCTCGACCGCGCAAGCGGCTCGTGCGACGCCTGCTTCTCCGGGGACTATCCAGTGCAGATCGGCGGGCACCGCGCGCGGCGCTGACCCGCCGCGCGCCTTCCGGCCACGACGACGAGGGAAACGATGTCGCTCGCCCGCACCCTACTGCACGCCGCCCTCGACACGCGGTGGTCGACTTCCCTCGACCCGCTGCTGCGCCGGGCCGCCGTCGCTGCCACCGCCGCGCGAGCCAAGGCGATGGGCTCTTCCGCGCGGGGCGCCTCGTCGCGCGCGGCATTGGACGCGCTGTACGCCCGCGGCCCGCTGCTGCTCGGTCACCGGGGCGCCAAGGCCCGCGCGCCCGAGAACACGCTGGGCGCCTTCCGAGCGGCGCTCGACGACGGCGCTCACGGTGTCGAGCTCGACACGACGCTTTCGGGCGACAGCGTGCCCATTGTGCTGCACGACGACACGCTCGACCGCACTACCAACGGCCGGGGCAAGCCCACCGATCACGACGCCGACGACCTCGCCGCGCTCGACGCCGGCTCGTGGTTCCCCGGCTGGGGCAAGGAGCCGGTGCCGCGCCTCGACGAGATGTTTCGTGCCATGCCCGACGGCGCCGTAGTCAACGTCGAGATCAAGGGGCCGTCGCCGGCCTTCGTCAGCCTTGAGCGCCGCGTCGTCGACGTCATCCGCGCCCACTGGCCGCGCGTGCAGGTGATCGTCAGCTCGTTCCACCCGGCGCAGCTGCTCGAGGTGCGTAGGCTCGCTCCCGAGCTGCCCATCGGACTGTTGTTCGCCGATGACGCCCTGCTGCCGCTGCGGACGGCGTGGACCGCCCCGCTGCTCGTGCCCGATGCGCTGCACCCGCCGGCCTCGGCGGTGACGCCTTCGCTGGTGCACGCCTGCCGGCGCGCCGGCATCCGCCTGAACGTGTGGGCCGTGCGCGACGAGCACGAGGCCGCGCGCCTGCTGGCGTTCGGCGTAGACGGCCTGATCGTCGACGACGTCGCCAGCTGCGCGCCGCTGTTCGAACGTTGATCGGGCGTACGACGTGTGCCGCCGGCGTCAACGACGGCGCCGGCACCCGCCGCGCGCCGCGGGGTCAGAGGCGCAGCTTCGTGAGCACGGGCCCGAGCGCCGCCAGCGCCGCCGTGGCGACGGCGCGGTCGCCCCTCATCGACGGCACCAGCGACGTCGGCGGGGCTCCGGCGAGCAGCCCGCGCAGCCTCGCGGCATCGAGGCCGACCACCAGCTCGCGCGTCGCTTCGTCGATGGGGCCCCGGGCCACCGTGACGGCGCCGGCGCCGACGATGTCGAAGCGCAACGACATCCCCTCGGCGACCCGCGTCAACGCCGCCACGACGCCGTCGAGATCAACGGCGCGGAGGCCGCGCCACGCCAGAAGTCGGCTCTGCAGCTCGGGCGCCTGCGGAAACCCGTCCACCGCCGCCTGCAGCTGCTCTCGCAACAGCGGCCAAGCCCCGCGGTCGAGGCGCGCCGACAACAGCGGCTTCTTCGCGAAGCCTTTCTTCGCGCTCACCGCGCCGTCCTTGTAGGTCAGCGTGAAGGTGCCCTCGCCGGCTCCCTCGACCTCAAGCTCGACGGTGGCCGTTGCGCGCTGGGCGGGGGGAGGCGCGAGGGCAGCCTCGAGCTTCGACAGCATCACGGGCTCGAGAGCGGCCGTCAACGTCGCGGGGATCACGGTGGTCGTCACGCTGCAGCGCCCCGCTTCAGCGGGCCTCGCCCTTCTCGCGGCGGATGCGGGCGCGAAACTCCTCGAACGAAGTCGCCGGCTCCATCGGGGCGTACATCCCGTACCAATACTTGTTGCCACTCACGTCGGTGAACGACAGCCGCCAGACCTGCCCGGTGGCCTTGTTCAACACGTAGGTCGACCCCGGCGTGTCGACGATCTCGAAGGGCTGCCCGCCGGCGTCGGCGGCTGGAATCGACGGCACGGGCGGCCGGCTCTCGGCGAACAGCGTGCCGGCGGTGGCCAGACAGCCAAGGATCACGCCCATCGACACGAACAACAGGGGGCTCTTCTGCATCGCGGACCTCACGGGGGCGGAACGTAGCCGACGCCGCGCGGCGTCGTCGAACGTGGACGGCTCACGGACGCGAAGGCCCGGGCTCGTCCAGAGCGAAGGCGAGCTCGACGAGCTCGGCGGCGCGCTCGTTGGCGAGCCGGTAGTAGATCTGCTTGCCGGCGTGCCGCGAGGCGATGAGCCCCAGCGAGCGCAGCTGTTTCAGCATCGTCGACGTCGCGGACATCGACAGCGAGAGCACCGCCGACATGTCGCCGACGCACAGCTCGGTCGTCGACAGCGCGATCAGCGCCTCGAGCCGACTCGCGTTGCCAAGGCCGGCGAGGCGGTCGGCGGCGCGCGAGACGTCCTCGCGCGGTGGCAGGGCATCCAGCACCTTCTCGACATTCTCGGGGTCGAACACCGCGATCTCGCGCGGCACCTGGCGGTCGCTGCCGGGCGGGCGCTTGCGCGCCTTCAGCCGCGGCCGGGGCCGGTCGGGCACGCCGAGCTCGTCGGCGCGGGGTTTTCTGTCCCTCCTCGCGATCAACTTTCCCATGCTTGGCACATTTCCATGGGTCTCGAAGCGACGCCAATTTCCTGCCCGGCGCCGCCGCCTCCATGGCGCGCAACGTCGTCGTCAACGGCTGCCCCGCGTTGGGCCCGGCCGAGGCTGTGGTGTTAGCGTCGCTGACGCGATGAACGATGGTTCCCCCTCATCTTCCGCGACCGCCGCTGCGACCGGCGCGAAGCCGCCACGCACCCCCGCCGAGCTGGGCATGCAGCTTCGTCTCGATGCCGGTCGGCCGATGCTCGCGCTCGAGGGGCACCGCCTCGTCGCGGGCGGCGAGCTCCGCCGCGCCCTCTTCGAGGTCGTCGAGGGTCAGGCCGTGGTGGACGTCGCCGGCGGCGCGCTCGCCTACCGCGAACGCAGCCTGCGCCTGCGGGCCATCGAGCTCGCGCTGCCGCTGGACACCGCCGCCGCCGCCGGGCCGCTGCGGACGGCGGGGCTGCAAGTGCTGCGCGACCGTCCACGAGCCGGCGGGCTCGACTTGCTTCTGCTCGTGGACGGGCCACCCGGGACAGCCGCGGCGCCGGCCCGGGCACGCATCGCCGTCGCGCCCGACGACGACGGGATGCTGCTGCTCGTCGATGAGGTCATCGGCCTGCCGGCGCTGCCGCGCGACCGCCTCGAAATCGCCGCCGCGATCCTCGCGGGCTTGCCCCTGCCCGGTGCCGGCGCCGTCCGCGCGCTCGTGCGGCGCGCGACGCCGGTGACGGCGGTGCTCGACGAGCTTCTGGCGCAGCATGGGTGGCGTGCCCCGGTTTGCGTCGGCGTCAAGGTGCGCGACCTGTCGCTGGCCCGCGGCGAGTGCGTGCTGCGCGCCTGGAGCGGCGCCCTGCCCGACGGCTGGCGCCCGGCCAAGGAGCCCCGCCGCACCGTCGCCGCGGCGGTCGGCGCGCTCAAGGACTTCGCCATGCTCGTCGCCGACGCGAACGGTGACGTCGCGCGCCGGCGCACGGTCGAGGCACACCTGCGCCGGGACGCCGCCGGGACACCGCACGCGCCCGCCGTCGTGCCCTTCATGGTCGACCTCCTCGCGCGCACCGGCGCCGCCCCCGCCACCCTCGAGCCGTTGCTGGCCGCCGCGCTCGCCGAGGACGACCAGCACCTCGGCGTACTGTCGGCGGCGGCCGGCCTCGCCGGACTCACCGCCACCGAGCGCGCGGCACGCCTGCAGCGGCTCGCCGCCGCCGCCGATGCCGATGACGACCCGTGGGTGGCGGCGCGCACCGGGATCGCCGCCGCCCTCGTCGCCGAAGCCGACGGCGACCTGCCCACCGCCCTCGCCGCTGCCGCCGCCGCCGTCGACGCCGATCCCACGCTCGCTGAGGCCAGCCGCGAGCACGCGCGTCTGCTCAGCAAGAGCGGCGACGGCGTACGCGCCCTCGCGGTGGGTCGGGCGGCGCTCGATCGAGCCGGCCACGGCTCCGTCGTCGACAGCGCCGCCGACTTCGAGGCGACCGACAGGTTCGCCGTGCAGCTCGCCGCCATCGCCCGCGAGGTCGAGAGCGTCGACGCGGCGCGCGCGCTGCTGCATCGCGCGCTGCGCCACCACGAGCGCGTCGATGCGCTGCAGGCTCTCGCACTGCTCGAGGCCACGGCGGGCGACACCGTCGCCGCGCGGGCAGCCGTCGATCGACTGCGTGCCGTCGCGACCGAGGTCCCCGCCGTCCGCGTCGAAGTAGAGCTGTTGTCGGCGCACCTCGCTGAGCTGGCCGGCGACGCCCCGGCGGCGCGGTCCTTCCTGCACGCCGCCCACGCGCTCGCTCCCACCGACGCGCGGGTCGCGCACAAGGTCGCCCAGCAGCTCGAGACCGAAGGGGCCCTCGACGCCGCGGTCGCGACGCTGGCGCCGGTCGTCGACGCCTGGCTCGCCGGCACCCACGACGCCGACACCCACAACGCCGCGCGGACCGCCGCGCGGCTGCTCGTGCTGCGCGCTCAGCGCGCCGGCGGCGGCGACGACGCCGTGCGGGCCCGGTGCGTGCTCACGCGGCTCGTCGCTGCGGCTCCCGGCGACGCCACGCTCGCGCGGCTCGACGCCGAGGCCCGCGCCGCCCTCGGCGATGGTCGACCGCTGGCTACAGTGCTGCTCGCCGAAGCCGCCGCGGTCAACGACACCGGCGAAGCCGCGGGCCGGCGCGCGCGGGCCGGCGCGCTGCTCGCCGCAGCCGGGGATCACGCTGACGCCTGCGACGCCTGGCAGGCCGCGTGGGACCAGCTCGAGCCCGGGCCGGCGCGTGACGTCGTCAACATCGCCGCGTGGTTCTTGGCCGCGCGCAGCGCCGTCGACCCAGTTCGGCTCGGCGCGCTGATCGCTCGCACCGGCCTGGACGGGCTCGATCTCGCGACGGTCGCGTCGAGCGTACTGCGCGAGGCGGTCATCCACGTCAGCGAAGTGACGCGCCAGCGCGCCGTCCTTCGCGTGCTCGCCGGGCGCGACGAGGACCCCGACGACGTGCAGCGTTGGCTGGACGCCTGCCGCGCGTTGCCCCCCGCCGAGGCGGCAGCGGCGTACTGCACGGCGGCACGCGCCCGTGCGAACGCGGCGTGGCTCCTCGAGGCGCTGCAGCTGCTGCAGTCCGCCGGAGAGCCGCGGCAGGCGTTGGACGCCGCGCTCGACGCCCTCGACGCCCACGAGGCGTTCGCCGCTGAGCGTGCCGTGCTGGCGGCAGCGTTCGAGCTCGCCGTCGCTGTCGATGACCCGGCGCAGATCGACGCCCGCGCCGAGGCTCTCGCCGCCCACGGCGAGCCCGAAGACCGTCGCCACGTGCTGCGGACGCGCAGCCAAAGCCACCAGCACCTCGTCGGCGACGCTGACCGCCGCGCGCGGTACCGCGCGTCACTGCAGGCGTGGGTGCAGGCGTTCCCGACCGACCGCGAGGCCCTCGAGCCGCTCGTCGGTCTCCTGCTCGATCACGGCGAGCTCGAAGGTGCCGTGGCGGTGCTGGATCGCGCCTGCGCCGCAGGGGCTGGGGCGGCGTTGCACCTGCTGCTGTCGAAGACCGCCGCGGCCGCGCGCGCCGGCAGCGGCGCGGTCGAGCTGCGGGCCCACGAGCTGCTTCTCGGGCTGCCGCTGGCGTCCGACGTCCGTGCCCGCGTCGAGCATCGGCTCGTCGAGGTCTACGTCCGCGAGGGACGCCCGGAGCGCGCGGGCGCGCTGCTGTCCTCGCAGGCGACGCGAGACGAGCTCGATGACGACGCGCGCGTGGCGCTGTGGCTGCGCGCGGCGCAGATCCATGAGTCGGGACAACAGCTGACGGAGGCGATCGCGGCGCTCGAACGAGCCGTGTCCGCTCGCCCCGACGACGGCGGACTCAGCGAACGCCTGCGCACGCTGTGTCGCGCGGCGCGCGACGATCATGCGCTGGCCCGCGAGTGCGCCCGGAGAGCGGCGCGCCTGCCGCCGGGCCCCGAGCGCAGCGCGTTGCTGGTCGAGGTGGGCGACGTCGCCCGCAGCGCGGCGCGGCTCGACGACGCACGGCGCGCCTGGCTCGCCGCGACGCGGCGGGCGTTCTCGGCCGAGGCGTGGGCGCGCCTTGAGGAGCTGGCAACGCAGACCGGCAGCGCGCGGCTCGTCGTGCGCGGGAACCTCGCTGTCGCCCGCGCGTGGGGGAGCACGGCCCCAGCCGACGCGGTCGCCCACATCGCGGCGGCGGCTACCTGCCTCGCGCGTGATCTGGGGCGCTCAGGGCTGGCCATCCGCGTGCTCGAGGCCGGCGAGCGGTTCGCCGCCGCCCAGGGCGTCGACGATCGCCAGTTCGCGCTGCCGCTGGTCGATCTGCTGCAAGCCGCCGGCGACGGAGCCGGCGCCCGCGCCCGGCTCGATGGGCTCGTCGAGCGTGCGGCCGGCAGCGCCCGTGCGCGGCTGCTCGAACGCCGCGCGGTGGTAGCGGCCGCGCTGCTCGGCGACGACGACGCTGCGATCAACGATCGTCGCGCTGCGCTCTGGTTCGATCCGACCGCGGCGGAGTCGGCCCGGGCCCTCGCCAGGCAGCTGCGTGCGCGGGGCGACGCGCGCGGCGCGATCGACGTCGAACGCGCGCTCATCGACGCGACCCTCGAAGGCACGGAGCGCGCTGCCGCATACGGTGCGCTCGCCGCTGTCGCCGCGCGCGACCTGGGCGACGACGGCGCAACCGTCACTGACGACCTCTGCGAGGCCGCGCTCCGCGGCGGTGCGCGGCTGGACGTCATGCGACTGCAGCTCGCGGCGCGCGAACGGCTCGGCGACCCTGCCCGGCTGCGCACGACGCTCGCCCTGCTTTCCCGGCAGGCGCTGCCCGCTGACGAGCAACGAGCCGTCGCCGGCCGCCTCGCCGACCTGTGCGAGACCGACGGCGCCTACGGCGAGGCCGCCGATGCGCTGCTGCGCGTCGAAGAGGCCGGTCCCTCGAACCTGGTCGCCAGCGACGACCAACGGACGGCGCGGCTGCTCGGCCTGCTCGACCGGGCTGGACGCCTGGTCGAAGCCGCCGACGCCGTGCTGCGCGCGCTGAAGGCCTGGCCCGAAGGCTCACCGTTGCTTGGGACCCGGGCTACGCTGCTGCTCCGCGCTGCGCGCTGGCTGGACGACGGCGACCGGGCGCGAGCCGCGGACGCGCTCGGGCTGCTTGGACAGGCAGCCTCGCTGACGCGGCTGGATGATGAAGACGAGCAGCGGCGCGCGACGCTGGCCGAGCGGCAGGAGCGCCCCGACATCGCCATCGCCGCCCTCGAGCAGCTGGTCACACGCGGCGTCGACGTGGAACACACCGCGCTCCGACTCGCCGCCGCCGCCGAAGCCTGGGGCGAGCCCGAACGAGCCCTGACGGCGTGGCAGCTGCGCGCGAGCCGCATCCCTGACGACTTGCTCGCCTGGCGCGCGGTCGAGCGCCTCGCCGCTGCGACTGGCGACCCCGCGGCTCTCCAGGGCGCACGGGAGCGGCTCGTCACGCTCGCTGACGGCGCTGCCGACGAGCAGGCCGCGCGCGCGCTGGCCTGCGCGCGGGACGCGCGGGACCGTCTGGGCGACGTGACGGCGGCGCTCGCGTGGCTCGACCGGGCGCGCGCGCTGGCGGCGAGCCCGACCATCCGCCGCGAGTCTCTCGTCATGGCCGTCGCCGCCGACGACGCGACCGCCGAGCTGACAGTGCTCGACGAGATGGTCGCCGCCGCCGACCCGCTGTCCGTCGAGGAGCGCACCCGCCGCGCGTCGCTCCGGCTCGCCGCCGCCGACTCCACGGCCGCCTTTCAGACCATCCTCGATGACGCACAATTCGTGATCGCCGCCGGCGCAACGCCGGCGGCGGTCACGGCGATCACGGCGGTGCTCACCGCGGTGACCCGACGCTCACCGGACGTGGTCGTCGCGACGTTGCTCGCCCACCCCTCCGCGGCCCTGCGCGACGCGGTCGTGAGCGCCATGCCGACGCTGCCCCCCGGCGCGCTCGACGACGAGGCGATCGTGTCATTGGCCGATCGGTTCCCTGAGGCGCCGTCGTTCGCACGGGCAGCCGCACGGCGCGAGCAGGCGTCAGGCCAACTGATCGCCGCCGCGGACCGCCTGCTCGCCGTTGCCGTGCGCCACGCTCACGATGCGGACCTTGTGCGCGCAACCGTCGACGAAGCGGCTGCGATCGTGTGCGACACGGGCGCCACGGCCCTCGCGGACCGCCTCGAGGACCTGCGCCCCGCGCTCCGAAGGCACTCGACGCTCCGCGCCGCCGCGGTCGACGCGCTCGGTCACGATGGCCGCTGGGAGTCCGTGGCCCTCCTGCTCGACGACGCGCTGGTCCTCACCGACTCGCGCGCCGAGCGCCGTGCCCTGCGGCTGCAGCTCGCCGCAGTCCTGCACCACGGCCTGACGACAGCGCCGGCCCTGCTGCGTGCCGCCGACCACCTCGACGCTCTCGTCGCTGACGACCCCGAGGACGTCGAGGCCTGGGATGCCCTCCTCGCCTGCCTCGAACGCAGCGGCGATCACGACCGTCTGCAGGCAGCTCTTGCTGAGCGCGCCGCGATGGCTCAGGGCCCGTTGCGCCGCATGCTCGTCGTCCGTCGGGGCACCCTGTTGCTGGCCCTCGATCGCGGCCACGAGGCGCTGGACGCGCTGCGCGCCACGCGGCGTGACGGTGACGACCACGAGCAGAAGGACCTCGAGCGGAGGATCCACGCCGCGGTCGATGCCCGCGACGCCGATGCAGCCCTTCGGGACGGGGGACCGGCCACGGCACGCTTCCTCGACAACGAGCTCACTCGTCAGCCCGACGTGGATGACGCGCGGGCGCTGCTGGCGCTCCCGCCGGGCGCAGTGCCCCCCGGCGCGCGCGTCCGCGCCCGCCTCGCGCTCCTCGTCCTGCTCGACGGAGAGAGCGCCGAGTCCCACGCCCGCAACCTCCTCGCCCCGGGTGGCGGCCTCGACGCTCTCGCCCGCGCCGACGAGGCCGTGGCCGTGCTCGATGGAGCGGCGCGCAGCAACGACTCGCGCGTCCGCGGGCGGGCGAAGGGCCTCGCTGCAGCGGTGGCACGGACCGCCAGCGTCATCGGCTCCCGCGCGGCGCTCCGCCTCGCCGACGGGCTGCGGGCGCTCGACGACGAGGTCCAGAGCACGCTCACGATCGACGAGGCGTTCGGGGGGGCGACGGCGGCGCGCCGTTGGCGCCTGCACGGACCGCGCGCCGTCGAGGCCGACGGTGCGTTCCTCACCGGTCGAGCGGGCGCGGCGCTGGGCTTCCGACGCGCGGCCCGGCTCGCTGACCGCGAGACTCTGCACCGCATGGCCCGCAGCCTCGGTGTCGACGTGGCAAGCGTCGGTTCCGGCGAGGCCGCCCGCGCGAGCCTGCAGGCGTCGGCGCAGCAGCAGCAGCACACCGTGGCGCGGGGTGTCGCTGGCGATCTGACACTGCTGCGGCTCGGCGACCGCCGCGGCGCCGCGCGCGTCGCCGCCCGATCGGCGGACGCGCGCGCGTCCGTCACCCGGCGGGCGCGGGTGATGCCGCTGACCGTACGCCGGCTCGAGGCTCGCCTCGAGCTCGCGCGCCTCGTCGACCAGCCGGTCGACGACGTCCTCGTTGAGCTCGGTGCGATCGCCGCCGTGGCGCAGGCGAACGCCTCTGCCATCGAACGGCGCGCCCTCGACGCTGCGTTCGCCGTGCGAGCGCCCGGTTCCCACGCGCTTGTGCGCCGGGCCGAGCTGGCCTGCGCGAACGACGACGTCGACGCTGTCGACTGGTGCGAGCGGGCCGCGGACGCCGCCGAGGGCCTCGCCGAGCTGGAAGAGGCCGCGACCCGGCTGCGTCGTCATGCGATCGCCGCTCGCCTTCAGCAGAACCAGCGTGACGCGCTCGGGCGACAGCTGCGGGCCTTCGCGCGGAGCGGCGGACGACACGGCGGACCAGCCATGGACGCCCGCCGCGCCGAAGCGCTCTCGGTAGCCGAGGCCGCCGGCATGCTCGACGTCGTCGACGGGATCATGGCCGATGCCGTCGAGGGCACTGCGTCGGTCGAGGAGCGCGTCGGCGCGGTCCGTCGGCGAGCCCAGCTGCGACTCACGGTCCGGCAGCCGCGCGAAGCCTTCCGTGTACTCGTGGACGGCGCCGCGCTGGCGGGGCCCTTCGCCGGCCCCCTCCGCGACGAGGCTTACGCGCTCGCCGCCAGCGAGGCGCTCATCGACGACATGCTCGAGGTGGTCGACGACGACCTCGCCCGTGCCGGGCTGCTGGCGGTGGTCGGGCGACGCGCCGAGGCGACCGCGCTCGCCGCGACCCTCGATGACCCCGCCGCGCTCTGGCTCCTCGCGGACTGCGCCCAGCGCGCCGGCGACCCCGCCGCCGAGGAGCGCGCCCTCGCGAACCTCGCTGCGCGCGGACTCGCTGACGATGCGCTGTCTCAGCGGCTCGTCGATGCGGCCGCCGCGCGCGGCGCGGCCGACGAGGCCGCCCGGCGGGCACTGGGAAGGCTGGCCAGTGCCACCGTCGACCCCGCTCGCCTGCAGGCCGCGGTGGTGCGGCTGCAAGACGTCCCCGCCGCCGAGCGGTCATCAGTCGCGCGCGCGCTGCTCGACCTGGCCGCTGACGCGCGGCGACGTGGAGTCGTCGCTGCGGGGGTCGAGCGGCTGTTTGCGGCGGCGCGCAGCGTCGCCGACCAGCTCGCGCCCGTCGACGACA
>VGSZ01000112.1 GCA_016874845.1 Deltaproteobacteria bacterium | reverse complement strand
GGTGGACGAGCTCGTCGATGGCGCCGAGCAGCACGTCCCAGCCCTTCTGCGCGGCGAGCCGGCCGACCGCCGCGACGAACCGCCCGGGGGCGGGGGGCTCGAGCGCCAGCTCGCGCACCATCTGCCGACGACACTCGTCTTTGCCGGCGGGTTCGGCGGCCGAGAAGCGCGCCGGCAAGGCGAGGTCGGTGGTGGGGTCGTAGCGGACGGTGTCGACGCCGTTGACGATCCCGCGCAGCCGCGACGCGCGGCTGCGATACAGGCCATCGAGCCCCTCGCCGAACGGCGGGGTCTGGATCTCGCGGGCGTACTGCGGCGAGACGGCGACGATGCGGTCGGCGAAGACGGCGCCGCACTTCAGGCTGTTGAGCTCGCCCCAGCTCTCGACGCCGTCGGGGTGGAACAGGTCGGCGGCGAGCCCCGTGAGCGCCATGCACGACGACGGCAGGCGCCCCTGGTGGGCGTTGTTGTGGATGACCTGCACGGTGCCGATCCCACGCGCCCGTCCGCGCGCCAGCGACGTCCGCAGCGCGCCGATGGTCAACGCCGCGTGCCAGTCGTGAGCGACGACGACGTCGGGGGTGAGCGAGTCGGCGAGGTAGGCGGCGGCGCGGGCCAGCGCGATGAAGCGCAGGCCGTTGTCTCCGTAGCTGCCGCCGTGCTCGCCATACAGCCCGGGGCGGTCGTAGAGCAGCGGGAGGTCGAGCAGCGCGACGTCGACGCCGGGGAACAGCGGCGCGTGGAGCACGCGGCCGGTGACCTCGAAGCGGGCGTTGTCGTCGGCGCGAAAGCCCACGCGGATGGGACCGCGGTCCACGAGGCGGGGGCACGAGGGCGAACGGAGCGCGCTGCGGTAGCCGGGGACGACGACGGTAACGCTGTGACCGGCGGCGCCGAGCGCGCGGGCGAGGCCGCTGACGGCGTCGCCGAGCCCGCCGGATTGGCACAAGGGAGCGAGCTCCGACGAGACGAACATGAGCTTCATCGGCGCCGGGCCTCCTGGCGAGCCGCGCGGGGCGAAGACGACGACGACGGCGCACCCACCGGGGTCGTAGCGCGTAGCACGCCGCGCCGGCGACGCCCACCGTTGACGTGGCGGGCCGCGTGGGCGACCGAGCGGGCATGAGCAAGAGCGCGACGCGTCGGGTGGCCCTGCTGTCGACGGGCGGCACCATCGAGAAGACCTACAACGAGAGCGACGGCACGATCTCGAACCAGCGCTCGGTGCTCGAGATCATGCTGGCCGGCCTGATCCTGCGCGGCGTCGTCATCGAGCGCGTACCGGTGATGAACAAGGACTCGCTCGAGATGACCGACAGCGACCACGAGCGCATCGCCACCGTCGCCGGCGTCTACGCCGACAGCCACGATGGGCTGTTGATCACCCACGGCACCGATCGCCTGCAGTTCACCGGCGAGCGGCTGGTCGAGCGCCTCGGCGAGCACCCGCGCGTGCCCGTCGTGCTCACCGGCGCGATGCGCCCCTACGAGCTGCGCAACACCGACGCGCTGCAGAACCTGACCGAGGCGCTGCTTGCGGTGCAGATCGTTCCCCCCGGCATCTACGTCGCGATGCACAACCAGGTGCTGCGCTTCCCCGGCGTCGTCAAGGACCACAAGGAGCTGCGCTTCTACAAGCCCGCGGAGCCCGGCGAGCCGACGCGCTGATCACCGCTCACGCCGGCGGAGACGCGGCCTTCGCCCGGCGCTGCTCCATAGCCCTGGCCTCGGCGCGCGTGGGCATCGCCCAGCCGCACTGCTTGCACGTGCGGTGCTCGACGCGGGCTTCGTAGCGCTCGAAGACCGGCGGCAGGTCCTTCACGATCGAGCCGAGCTGCAGCTCCTCGCGGTACAAGCGCGTGCCGCACGGCTCGCAGTACCACTCGAACGCGTCGAGCTCGCCGGGCCGTCGCCGTCGCTCGATGACGAGGCCAACGGTGTTTTCGCGGCGCTGCGGCGAGTGAGGCACCCACGAAGGCAGCAGGAACAGCTGACCCTGCTTGATCTCGACAGCGCGTGGTGTGCCGTCGTCGACGATCTTCAAGATCATGTCGCCCTCGACCTGGAAGAAGAGCTCTTCGCCAGGATCGACGTGGTAGTCGGTGCGCGCGTTCGGCCCGCCGACGATCATGACGATGAACTCGTGGTCGACGTAGATCTCGTGGTTGCCCACGGGCGGCTTCAGCAGGTGCCGGTGGTCATCGATGAATTTTTGGAAGTCCAAGGGCGGCGCGACGGGCATTTTCGGACTATCGAAGGCCCGCCCACGACCGGCAAGGGAGCGCGGCAATCCGACGAGGCACCGATGAGCAACGCCACCGAACACCAAGCGCCAGCGGGATCGACGACGACGACGCGGCAGTACCGCTACTACGACCTCGTGCTCGGGGCGTTCGTGTGTGTGCTGCTGTGCAGCAACCTGATCGGCGTGAAGAAGGTGACCACTGTCGATCTGCCCCTGCTCGGGCTCGTCACCTTCGGCGCCGGGAACCTGTTCTTCCCCATCAGCTATCTCTTTGGCGACATCCTGACCGAGGTCTACGGCTACGCCCGCAGCCGCCGCGTCGTCTGGGCCGGCTTCGCCGCCCTCGTGTTCGCCTCGTTTCAGTCCGCCATCGTCGTCCACCTGCCCCCGGCGGGCTTCTTCGCCGCCGCCGACGCCACGACCGGTGCCTCCCCCCAGGCGATGCTCGAATGGGCCTTCGGCGCGACGTGGCGCATCGCCGGCGCCAGCCTGGTCGCCTACTTCTGCGGCGAGTTCATGAACAGCTTCACGCTGGCGAAGCTGAAGGTGCTGACGAACGGGCGGATGCTGCCGCTGCGCACCATCGGCTCCACCGTCGTCGGCGAGGCGGTCGACTCGTTGATCTTCTACCCGCTCGCCTTCTACGGCGTGTGGCCCGACGACCAGCTCTTCGCGGTGCTGATCGCGAATTACTGCATCAAGGTCGGCTGGGAGGTCGTGGCGACGCCGCTGACAATCCCCATCGTGAACTGGTTCAAGCGCGTGGAGCGCGAGGACTACTTCGACCGCGACACGCAGTTCACGCCGTTCTCGCTGAAGGTCTGACGGTCGTCCGGACCGCCGAGGACCGGCCGGCCTTGCGCCGATTCATGGGCTTGGAACTCATCCCCCGTCCGGTCCTGCACAAACCGGCGCTCTCCGACGGAGGTCCGCCACGAGGCGCGGTCCCTCGACGCCGGCGGACCAGCATGCCTTCGCCACGCCCGCCACGCGACGTCGCTCCCGCCAGCGGCCATGAGGACTCCGAGCACGAGCACGAGCACGGATACGAGCACGAGGCACGAGCCCGAGCACGACGACCACGACCACGACCGCGACCGCGACGAGCCCGAGCGGATCGCCTACAACGACAGCCCGTGGAAGGACCTCATCGACGCCGAGGTCGAGGGCTTCATGCGCTTCTTCGCCCCGCGCGCCGCCGCCGCCTTTGACGGGAGCCACCGCCTGGTCTCGCTCGACACGGAGCTGCAGGCCCTGCCCGTCGATGCCGAGCTCGGCCGGCGCTGCGCGGACAAGCTCGTACGCGTCCGCCGCAAGGGCGACGACGACGACGTCTTCGTGCTCGTCCACGTCCACAGGGGCGGCCCGACCCGCGATTCGCTGCGCGCATGGCAGCCTAGCGCCGATGCATCGAGTCACGAGGGGACCGGCCGGTCTTCAGCGGGGCCGTGCTCGCCGACGACAGCCCCCGGTGGCGACCGAAGGCGTACCGTGACGCGCTCTGGGGCAACCGCGTCCACTTTGTCTCCCGCATCGTCAAGCTGCTCGACTTCGCGCCACACGCCAAGGCCCTGCTGCGCGACGAAAACGTCTTCGCCCTCGCCGTTGTCGCGCACCGGCGCGCGCGGGGTTCGCGCAAGCAACCTCGCCTCCGCCCTCGACGGACAGCTGCCGAGCGTGATGGCGGCGACGTCGAGCGGCAGCGGCGCGCCGCGCACGACGCGAGGGTGAAGGCGAGGGCGAGGGCGAGGGCGAGGGCGAGGGTGAAGGCGAGGCTGGCTGCCCGGCGACGGCCGGTGGCCTGTTCATCTCTCAGGTCGCCGACTCGGTGATCACCGGCGCGCGCTTCGTCGAGCTGTTCAACGCCGGCGCGACCCCGGTCGATCTGACCGGCTACCGAATCAAGGTCTACGGCAACGGCAGCACCGCACTGAGCCACGCCGCGAGCCTGCTCGCCGAGACGGTGGCGCCTTGCTCGACCTTTCTCGTCGTCAACGACGAGGTAGCCTTCGTCGGCGAGTACCCGAACGTCAGCGTGGCGGACGCCGCCGGACACAGCACCGGGGGCATCAACGGCAACGGCGACGATGTCTGCGAGCTGACCGACGGCACCAACGCCCTCGCTGTCTGCGGCGTGCTGGGGACCGACAGCCCCGGCCAGCCGTGGGAGTACACCGACAGCATCTCGACGCGGAGCGCCAGCTTCGTCGCCGGCACGACAACCTTCGACGTGGCGCAGTGGACGATCACGGCCGACGTAGCCTGCGTCGGCGGCGGCGACAGCCCGGGCACACGGTGACGGCCACCGTCACGCCACGTGCAGCTCCAGCCAGAAGCTCGAGCCCTTGCCCGGCTCGCTGTCGACGCCGACGCAACCGCCCTGCCCCTCGATGAGCGCCTTGGTGATCGCGAGCCCGAGCCCCGACCCGGGCTGCTTCGACGAGAGCAGCGCGTTCGCCTGGTAGAAGCGCTCGAAGATCGGGCCGTGCTCCTGCTTGGGCAGGCCGGGCCCGTTGTCTTGAACGCCGACGACGACGCGCCCGCGCCGCCCCGGCCGCGCGAACACCGTGATGCGCTTGTCGGGGCCCGTGTACTTCCAGGCGTTGCCGAGCAGATTCAGCAGCGCCTCGACGATGGCGTCTTTGTCGACGTGCACCGCGGCGAGGCCCGCGGCGATATCTTTCTCGATATCGAGGTTCTTTGGCTGCGGCCGCGCGAACGTCTGGGCGCGAAAGGCGGCGATGGCGTCGCCGACGATCTCGGCGACGTCCACCGGGGTCTGCACGAAGATGCGCCGCCCCGCCTTCAGGCGGGCGTAGCCGAGCACGCGCTCGATCATCTCGCTCAAGCGCTCGGTCTCGCGCGCCAGCAGGTCGAGGCACTCGGCCTCCTCGTCGGGCGTGGCGCGGCCGAGCTTCAGCGTGTCGATGAACAGGCGGATCGACGTCAGCGGCGTGCGCAGCTCGTGGCTCATGTGACTCACGAAGTCGGTCTTCAGGCGCGAGAGCCGTGTCTCTTCGTAGATGAGGCGGCCGGTGATCACGACGCCGGTGATCAGCGTGACCAAAAAGACCGCGAGCAGCGCGATGTACAGCACGACGATGGTGGTGGGCGTCGTCGTCGGCGGCGCCTGCACGCGCAGCGTGAACCGGTCGAACGGCGGGTCGAGCCGGCGCTCGACGATCTCGGCCTCGTAAACGGGCGGCAGGGAGTCGGCGCCGACGTCGGCCTTCAGCCGTTCGAGCGCGTTCTGCACCGGCTGGTCGACGGCGGCGTCGACAGCCAGAGAGACCGGCATCGCCTGCGCCGGCCCGCGCACCTCGCGCTCCAGCGCCGGCTCGTCGAGCGAGTAGAGCACCGCGCGCCCGTCGCCGAGCCGCTGCATGGACACGACGCCGGAGAACGTGCCCTCGTTGAAGACGACGTGCGCCGGCTGCAGCGGCACCGCGCTCGTCGACAAAAGCCGCAGGCGCTCGGCAACGATGGGGTCGTCGAACGGCGGCGCCGCCGCGAGCTGCTCGCCCGAAGCACCGATGATCGCCCACGCCCCTACGGGTGCTCCCTGCCGGCAGACCGCGCTCACCAGCTCGCCTGGCGCCCGCCCGGCCTCGAGCCCGCTGCGCAGCGCCCGATCGGCCTCGTCGAGGGTGGCGACGAAGCGCTGCTCGGCCAGCCGCAACGCCACCTCGCCGGCCTCGCGCCGGCGCTGCTTGTCGACCTGCCCGACGTTCAGGATGGCGATCACGCCGAACCCCGACATCAGCAACGCCGGCACGATCACCAGCGAGATGAACAACACGAAGATACGCGTGAATCCAATGACGTCATCGCCGCGACGGCCCATACGCGTTGTCGTACAGGTTACGAGGGTGCTTGTCAGGAGGCCGCCGTGGACACCTTCCGCACGATCATCCGCGCTGTCGGCGTCGCCGGCCTGCTCGGCATCCTCGTCGTCAGCCTGCTCGGCGGCGGCGAGTCCCTCGCCGAGGGCAGCGCCGCGCCGCGCACCGTGGGCCGCACCCTCGACGGCGGCGCGTTCGACCTGGCGACGTGGCAGGGGCAGCCCGTCGTCGTGAACCTGTGGGCGACGTGGTGCGCGCCGTGCGTGCACGAGCTGCCCGAGTTCGCCGCCGCCGCCCGCCGGCACGAAGACGTCCGCTTCGTCGGCCTCGCCGCCGACAGCCCGCGCGACGCCATCGAGCGCATGGTGGCGCGGTTCCAGATCCCCTACCCGATCGTCCCCATCGACGGCGCCACGCAGCAGGCGTGGAAGGCGAACGCGGTGCCGGCCACCTACCTGCTCGACGGCGACGGCAAGGTCGTCTGGAGCGTGCTCGGCGGGATCACCGGCCGCGACCTCGACGCCGTGCTCACGAAGTTCGTGACGACGACGGCCCGCTGAGGGCCCGCCCTACGTCGCCGACGGCCGCCGCGCCGCGACTGAATCCCCGGCGGCCGCCGCTCCCCGCGTCTCGCGACGGATCGCGACGACGACAACCGCCGCGCGCGCGCCGGGCCGTGCCACCCTGCGGCCCATGAAGGTCGCCTTGCTCGCCTACGGCACCCGCGGCGACGTGCAGCCGCTCGTCGCGGTGGGGCTTTCGCTGCGCGCGCGCGGCCACGACGTCGTCGTCGGCGCGCCCACGAACCACCTTGGTTTCATCGAGCGCGCCGGCCTGCGTGCCGGGCCCATCGCGGGGGACAGCGACGAGCTGCTCGACAGCGACGAGGGCCGCGCGGTGCTGTCGCGCGGTGACTTCTTCACGTTCATGAAGATGGCGCGCGCGGGGTTTCGCCGGCACGCGGCGCAGGCCGACCGCGACGTCGAGGCGCTGTGCGACGGCGTCGACGGCATCGTCGCCGGCGCGCTGATCGCAGGTCCGGCGCGCCTGCAGTCCGAGCGGCGCGGCGTGCCCTGGGTGCTCGCGCAGCTGTGCCCGATGTCGCCGTCGGCGCATGTCCCGTTTGGCGTCCTCGACGTCCCACGCGGCCTGCCGGGCTTCGCCCATCGCGCCATCGGGCAGCTCACGCTGTGGGGGATCTGGCAGTCGCTGCGGGCCGTCGACGACGACGTCCGCGACCGCCGCGGGATGCCACGCGCCGCGGCGCTGCCCGGCTACGACCGCTTCCTCGCCGGCCTGCCGACGCTGCACCTGTACTCGGAAGCACTCGTGCCCCACCCGCCCGACTGGCCGCGCGACGACGTGATCGCCGGCTTCTGCGCGCTGCCGAAGCCGGCGCGCGCGGGGCTCGGCGAGACCGACGCGCTGGGCGACCTGCGGGGGTTCCTCGACGACGGTCCGCCGCCGCTGTTTTTTGGGCTTGGCAGCATGCCGCTGTTGCAGCCCGAGGCGGCCTTCCGCTTGTTTCTCGACGTGGCCGCGCGGCTCGGGCAGCGCGTGATCATCGGCGGGACGTTTCGTGACCGCGAGCGCCTGCAGGCGCTGCTGCCCGCCACGGCGCGGCTCTGCGGCGCCGTGGACCACGACGTGCTCTTTCCCCGTTGTCGCGCGGTGCTGCACCACGGCGGCGCGGGCACCACCGCGGCGTCGCTGCGCGCCGGTCGCCCGACGATGATCTGCCCCGTGCTGGGCGACCAGCACTTCTGGGGCCGGCTGCTCGTCGAGCGCGGACTCGGCGCCATGACCCCGTTTCGCGCCCTCGACGCCGCAGCGCTCACACGCGGATTGGGCACGCTCCTGCGACCCGACGTCGCCGCCCGCGCCGACGCAATGGGCAAGCGCTTGCGCGACGAAGGCGATGGCGCGCCTCGCGCGGCCGCAGCCCTCGAGCGGCTCTTCGCCCGCCCGTGAGGCCCCAGAACGTCGAGCAGCGCGCCGGCGCTGCTCGACCGCCGTTCACTCAGCGACGATGATCCCCTCGTTGACCTCGGCCTTCTTCGTCGCCGCCGCTTCCTTCGACGCGAAGCCCGTCACGCGCACGCGGTACATCGTGCCCTTGCCCGCGACCTCGGCGGTCACGATGGTGACCGTCAGGCCGCGCTTCTTCCACTTGTCGGCCTCGGCGCGCGCCGTCTCGGCCGACGGCACGCTGGCCAGCTGCAGCGCGTAGCGCCTGAGCGCCGTCGGCGCGGCAGCGTCGTCGACGACGCGGGCGATGGCGGCGTCGAGCTTCTTGAGGTCCGGGCGGCCGACGACGTCGCCGCCGTCCTCGTCATCGCGATCGACGCGGGCGCTGCGCGCACCGCCGTCGTCAGCGGCCTGAGCCGCCGACGCCTCGGCGCGCTTCGCCGCCGGCGTGTCGGCGTCAGGCTCGGGCGCACGCAGCACCCTGTCCTGCACCGGAGGCTCCGCAGCGGCCGGCGCCTCGGCGGCCGCCGGTGCGTCATCGCGCTTGCCCTGCGCCGTCGTGCCGTCGTGCTCCCCCGGCTTCGTCGTCCCCTTCGCCGACGTCGGCGGCGCCGGCAGCGCCGCGTCGGGCTCGGTCAGCTCTTGGTGCCAGGTGAGCGGCTGGGCCTTGACGAGCGCCTCGTACGCGCGCGTTCGGGCCTCGGCACGGGCGAGCGGATCCTCGGGCTCGCGGGACGGCGGCTCGACGTGGGTGTCGCCGACGCCGCCGGCGACGAGGCCGCCGCCGAACGCCAGCCCGACGCCCAGCGAGAAGAACACGGCGCGGCCGAAGCCGCCGGTACAGTCGTGGGTCGAGGAGTCGCTGCGTTCCATGGGCTCTCCGTTCAGGCGTCCTCTTCGGGCGCGGTCATGTGGTCGGGGGCGTCGACGCCGAGGATGGCGAACGCGCTCTTCAGCGTCGCCTTCACCGCGGCGACGAGGGCGAGGCGCGCCTGTGTCTTGTCGCGGTCGTCGGTGATCACGCGCTCGGTCCTCTTGTATTTAGTGAAATAACTATGGAACTCGGCGATAAGTTCCTGACAGAAGTACAGCACGCGGTGCGGCTCGAGCGTATCGGCAGCGTTCGCCACGACCTCGGGCAGCAGGCTCATCTTCTTCAGCATCGCCCGCTCCTCAGGGAGCATCAGGGCGTCGAGCACCGCCGGCGTCAACGCGTCGAGCCCCGCGAACGGCTGCCCCTGCTCGGCCGCCTTCTTCAGGATGCTCGCGCAGCGCGCGTGGCCATACTGAAAGGTATACACCGGGTTGTCGTTGGCCTTTTTCTGTACGATATCAAGGTCGAAGTCGATCTGCGCGTTGGCCGTCTTCATCAGGAAGATGAAGCGGCACGGATCCGCCCCCACCTCGTCGATGAGGTCAGCGAGCTCGAAGACCGTGCCCTTGCGCTTGCTGACCTTGACCTCCTGCCCGTCGCGCACGAGACGCACGATCTGCACGAGCACGAACTCGAGCTTCTTCGCGTCGTGGCCGAGCAGCGTCATGCCGGCCTTCAGACGCGGCACGTGGCCGGCGTGGTCGGCGCCGAACACGTCGACGATGCGGTCGAAGCCGCGCTCGAACTTGTCGTGGTGGTAGGTGAGGTCGGCGGTCAGGTACACCGGCGTGCCGTCGCGGCGCAGGATGATGCGGTCCTCGTCGTCGCCGTGGTCGGCGGTCAGCAGGAAAGTGCCGCCCTTCTGCCGGTCTTCGAACTGCGCGGCCTTGCTCTCATCGCGACGCACCTTGTCCTCGGTGCCGCGGGCGACGTCAGCGTCGTAGGTGGCGCCGCGCGCGCGGTATGTATCGACGATGGCGCGCACGCGGCCGGCCTTGTGCAGCGTCGACTCCGAAAAAAACGTGTCGTGCTGTGCGCCCGCGAGCGCCAGGGTCCGCTTGATGGCGGTGACGTTCTCGCGCACGCCCACCTCGATGGCCCGCTCGAGCCACAGGGCCTCGGGCTGGTCGAGCCAGCAAGCGCCGTCCTCGTCCTTCCAGGCGCGCGCGAGGTCCTTGACGTACTCGGCGGGGTACTCGCCGTCGACGAGGGTCACCTGCTGGCCGAACAGCTCGCGGTAGCGCTTGTGGATCGTGCGGCCGAGGGTCTCGACCTGCTTGCCCCAGTCGTTGACGTAGAACTCGCGGACGACGTCGTGGCCCGCCGCCGACAGCAACCGCGCCAGCGCGTCACCGACGAACGTGCCGCGGGCGTGCCCGATGTGCACCGGGCCCGTCGGGTTCGCCGATACGTACTCGACCAGCACACGCTTGCCTGACGACGGCGACCGGCCCCACGTCTCGCCGGCGGCGAGCACGGTGCGCACGACGCCGGTGACCGCCCGCGCCGACAGCGTGAAGTTCAAGAAGCCCGGGCCCGCGATGTCGACCTTGTCGATGGCCCCGTGCACGTCGACGAGGCCGGCGACGATGGCCTCGGCGAGCTTGCGCGGCGGCTGCCCCTCGACCTTCGCGAGCACCATCGCCACGTTGCAGGCGAAGTCGCCGTGGGCCGCGTTCTTCGGCGGATCCACGGAGAAGCCGACGGCGCGCGGCGCGGAGGTTTTCAGCACCCCCTGCTGGTGCAGCGCGGCGAGGGTGGCTTGGACGGCGTCGGTGACGAAGTGCTTCATGGCTTTCTCCGGAGCGCGAGCGTGGCGACCGGTGTCGCCAGCCGGCTCCGGTGGGCGCAGCATGGCGCCCGCCCGATCTCGCGGCAAGAAATCGTGCGTCCCATCGCCGCAGACGCTCATCCCGTCAACGACAGCCGCTCGGTCTCGTCGGCGGGGTCGGGTCAGACGCCAGGGGCGTCAGCCCGCAGCGCCGGTGGCCATCGTGGTCGTCCTGACCGGGGTCGAGCCACGAGCGAACCACCGACGCGACAGCAACACGCGCCCCAACCGCTCGCCGCCCACCGCCGTCGCCAGCGTCGACTGCCCGGGGAACGCCGTGTCACCCACGAGCCACAGGCCCGGCGGTGCCGACGACAGCGGCAGCGGGCCGGCGTCGACGTAGTTGCCAAGACCTACGCGCCGCGGAGGGCCGCCGACGGCGCCCTCGGCGCGGCCGACGAAGCGCGCCCACGTGCGCGGCGATGCCGTCATCCGGTGCCGCACCCGCAGCGCGGGGACCCGCGCCGCCACCAGCGCGGCCATGCGTTGCTGGATGCCCTGAACGAGCGCGGCGACGTCGTCGGCCGGCCGCCCGCGCAGGCGCGACAGCGCCACGTGCGTCGACACTGTCACGCAGCGCAGCCCCGGCGGCGCGTGGCCGTCGTCGCGCGCCGTCACCGAGACGAAGACGTGGTGGCCCTCGACGAGGTCGGCGCGGCCGTCGTAGGCGTCGTCGTCAACGACCTCGACGTGGTGGGCGCCGGGCGCGAGGCCGCCGTCGTCGACGACGAGGTAGAGCATCACCGCGCCCCACCCCGCGTCGACGCGCCGCTGCAGCCGCGCCGGCGCGCCCGCGAGGGTGACGCCACACAGCCGCGCGGCGTCGATGGGGAGCAGGTTGAAGACGACGTCGCGCGCCCCGATCGTGCCGTGGCGCGTGTGCACGTCGAACCCGCCGCCGGAGCGCGGCTCGACGGCGCGCACCCGGCGCGCAAGATGCACGACGCCGCCGGCGTCCACGACGGCGCCGATGAACGCGCGGGCGAGCTGCCCGACGCCGCCCTGCACGTGGCCGGTGCCGCGAAACGGGTAGTCGGCGGCGGCCAGCGCGAACGGCGCCTCGGCGTCGTCGACGCCGGCCTGCACCGTGATCTGCGCGAGGCCCCCTGCGAGCGCCCGCAGGGGCGCGAAGTCGATCACGCCGTGGTGGGCCAGCACCGACCGCAGCGGTCGCCCGACGACGCCGGCCAGCGGCAGGTAGGACGGCGACCGCGCCACGTGCCGCAGCAGCGCCCGCGGCGAGAACGGCGGCAACAGGCTGACGTCGTCAAACAGCGGCCAAAGCGCGTCGGCCACCGCGGCCTGCGTGGCGAAGTACCCGCGCACACCAGCGACCGGCGCGCCAGGCAACCGAGCGACAGCGTCGACCAACGCCGGCCGCGATGCCGGGATGGGCAGCGTGTGAGGCCCGGCGCGCAGCTCGATCACGGGGTCGAGCAGCGACACCGCCGGCATCCACGGCCCGAGCATGCGTGCAAAGACGCCGCCGTCGGTGAGGCCCGAGAAAAGCGTCGCGCCGGCCTCGAATGAGAAGCGCGTCCCGTCAACGACGCGGGAGAACGTGCTGGCGCAGCCGCCGGGGTAGTTCAGCGCCTCGCACAGCGCGACGCGCGCGCCGCCCCGGGCCAGCGTCAACGCGGTGGCGAGGCCGCCAAAGCCCGCGCCCACGACGACGACATCGACCTCGTCTGCAACGGTGCTCATACGGCGTGGATGCCGGCGCCGCGGGCGCGGTGACACCGCGAAGGCTCGCCAGCGCCGGCGCGACGTGCCACGACGTCGTCAACCCGCCGGTGGAGGTGCCCCCATGCTCTCGCTGCCCGTGCTCTGCGTCGTCGCCGTCGTCGCCGCCGCCCCTCTCGCGCCGGCCACGGCGTCGTCGTCATCGACGTCACCAGCGCCATCGCCGGCGGCGACGGCGACCCCGACGTCAACGTCGTCGTCGACATCGACCCCGATGCCGGCGCTGCCGCTCGAGCGGGTGTTCGCCGACCCACCCCTCGACGGACGGCGGCCGCTGCAGGCACAGCTCTCACCGGGGGGTCGGTGGGTCAGCTTCTTGAAGCCCTCGGTTGCCGACAGCGAGGTGCTCGAGCTGTGGGGCCAGCCGCTGCCCACCGGCGCGCCGCGGCGCCTCGTGTCGGCGGCAGACCTGCTGAACGGCGCGGCGCAGAAGCTCACTGAGGCCGAAAAGATGGCGCTCGAGCGCAAGCGCATCTCGCAGCGCGGGATCACCGGCTACGCGTGGTGCGGCGACGACGACGGCGCGCTGCTGTTTCCGCTCTCTGGCGACCTGTACGCCGCGCGCCTGACCGACAAGGGGCCGGTCGCGGCGCGCCTGACCAAGGACGACGACGTGCCCGAGCAAGACCCGGCCTGCACCGCCGACGGGCGGCAGGTTGCCTACGTGAAGAAGGGCGAGCTCGTCGTGCACGACCTGACGACGAACAAGGCGCGCACGCTGACGAAGGGCGGGTCGGCCACGCGCTTTCATGGCCTCGCCGAATTCATCGCCGGCGAAGAGCTCGGGCGGTTCCGCGGCTTCTGGTGGTCGAAGGACGCCGCGCGCCTGCTGGTGCTCACCGTCGACGAGCGCGGCGTCGGCGAGAAGACCCGCGCCCAGATCTTCGCCGACCGCACCGAGCTGACGACGCAGCGCTACCCCGCCGCCGGCGAGCAGAACGCCGTCGTCACCGCCGCGGTGCTCGACGCAAAGACCGGCAAGGCCACGCCCGTGCCCCTGCCGCCGCAGGCCGAGTACGTCGCCCGCGGCGGCTTCTTCGCCGACGGCGCGCCGTGGCTGCAGGTGCTCACGCGCGACCAGACGCAGCTGACCCTCCTCGAGGTCGACCCGCGCACCGGCACGACCCGCGTCGTCCTGCGCGAGACCGACGATGCCTGGGTCGAGCTGCACGACGACCTCGACGAGCTGAAGGGCGTGCCGCTCTCGGGCAAGCCGGCGCTGCTGTGGTCGTCGGAGTCGTCGGGGCGCAAGCAGCTCGTGCTCGTCGATCGCGTCACCGGCGCGCGCGCGCCGCTGACGACGCTGCCCGAGGCCGTGGACGGCGTCGTGTGCACCGACGGCCGACGCGTCGTGCTGCAGGCGTTTCGCGAGCGCGGCCGCGCCGGCGACCTCTTCGTCGTCGACGCTGGCGACCCGCAGCGCCCGACGACCGCCCTGCCCGGCGGCCGCGCGCACGCCACGCGGGGCGCGGTGGCCGACCGCGGCTGCCGGCGCCTGCTCTTGACGTCGTCGTCCTGGGGAACCCCGCCGTCGTCGCTCATCGTCGACGTCGACGGGCGCGAGCCCGTGGTGCCCGTCCCCGGCGACCCGCCCGACCCGCTGCTGGCGCGCCTCGCCGACGCCCCCCTCGAGATCGACATCGTCGCCGCCGACGGCGTGACCTCGCTGAACGCGTTCTACCTGCCGCCGATCCTGTCACCGTCGCCGACGCCGTCGACGGCAGCGAGCGCCGCCGGCGGCGCGAAGCACCCGGTGATCGTCCACGCCTACGGCGGCCCCACCGGCGCCGTCGTCGGTCACCGCTGGGCGCGGCAGTTCGGCGTGTTCAGCCACTGGCGGCAGCGCGGCTACGGCGTGTTCCTCGTCGACACGCGCGGTATGGCCCACCGCGACCGCGCGTTCACGCGCGCGCACAAACACGCCTTCGGCAAGGTCGAGGTAGACGACCTGTTCGCCGCCGTGCGCCAGCTGCCGCAGAGGGTGCCGTCGGTGGACGCGCGGCGCCTCGGCTTCTTCGGCTGGTCCTACGGCGGCACCGTCGCCGCCCGCGCCGTCCTCGACGACGACTCGCCGTTCGCCGCCGCCGTCGCCGTCGCGCCGGTCACCGACTGGACGCTCTACGACACCGCCTACACCGAGCGGTACCTCGGGCTGCCGCAGCGGCCCGACGGCACGCCGTCGCCGTCGTACACGCAGGCGAACCTCGTGGCGCGCGCGGCGAAGCTGTCGCGGCCGCTCCTGCTCGTGCACGGCACCGCCGACGACAACGTGCTGTTCGAGCACTCGCTGCGGCTCATCGAGGCACTGCAGAACGAGGGCAAGGTCTTCGACACCGCGATCTACCCGGGCAAGGCCCACGGGATCGCCGGCAAGAAGGCGCAGCTGCACGTCTACAAGTCGACGACGGCGTTCTTCGACGAGCACCTGCGCCCACGGTGATCCTCGCGCCGCCGGTCCGGCCCCGTACCCGATGGGGGCTGGCCGCCGGCGCAACCCGCGCGGCTCCCCCGGCGTCGGGATGCGCCATCGATGTCGCACCCGCTCACACCGGGCCGAACGCCTATGCATACGCCGACGTCGAACGCCGGATAACCTCGGGCATGTCCTCGCGAGGTGCCTGCATGTCCTCTTGTCCGTTTCTTGTCCGTACCGCCGCCTGCACGTTCGTGACCGTCGCGCTGGCTGCGGGGTGTGAAGAAGAGCCGCTGGTGGCCGACCCGAGCGGCGTCGCGGGCAACGTCTGCAACCCGCTCACGGGCGTGCCGGCGGCCTATGCCGAGATCAGCTGCACCTACGTCGACGAGGTCAGCGGTGACGAGCGCGTGCGTACCACGCAGGCCGACCGCAACGGCTTCTTCACCCTCGCCGGGATCGCCATCGGCGAACGCACCATCGTCGCGCGCACGCCCGACTTCCAACGCGAGTACCAAGTCACCATCGATCAGGGCGTCACC
>VGSZ01000111.1 GCA_016874845.1 Deltaproteobacteria bacterium | reverse complement strand
CGGCGTCGCGGGCGTCGTCGTCGCGGGCGTCGTCGTCGCGGGCGTCGTCGTCGCGGGCGTCGTCGTCGCGGGCGTCGTCGTCGCGGGCGTCGTCGCGGGCGTCGTCGCCGCGCGGGGCTGGTCGTCGGCGAGGGCGGCGCCGGCGAGGGTGAGGGCGACGACAGGCAGCAGGGCTTTCACAGGCGGGCCTCGATGAGGGCGGTGATGGCCGAGGGGTCCCAGCCGGTGGAGATGCGCAGGATCTGCATGGTGTCGACGTCGACGACCATGTTCATCGGCGTCAGCGCGCTGTCGTAGTAGCCGGCGAGCACGAAGTCGGGGTCGGCGACGACGTCGAACGACAGGGAGTGTTCGTCCTTCCACGCGCCGGCGAGGGCGGCGGTGGCGGGCTGGTAGTCGCGGTCCTCGAAGACGGCGACGAGCACCGCGAGGCCGGCTTCGCCGTGGGTGTCTTGCAGCTCCTGCAGCGCGCCTTGCTCCTCGATGCAGGCGGTGCACCAGCCGGCGGCGGTGCTCAGCAGCAGCAGCCGCCGCGTGGGGTCGGCGAAGACGTCGTCGAGGCCCAGCGCCGCGCCGTCGGGGTCGACGAACGACAGCGGCGCGATGACGTCGCCCTGGGCCGTGCCGTAGGGCGCCGCGGGGTAGGCCGTTCGATCCGACGGACCCTCGGGGCCGCCCCCGCCGCCGCAGCCCGCGCTCGCGGCGACGACGCCACACAAGACGCCAGCGCTGATGTCATGCCGGCGCGTCGTCGACGGGAAGCGGGTGCCGGGCCGCGCGGTGAACGACAACGGGGCGAAGGACACGCGAAGCATGGCCGGGACCCTACCAGCGGTGGCTGCCGCCGGACACGGCGCGCGCCGCGCGGACCGGAGCGGACGGGGCGCGGCGATGAAGGCCGAGAGATCGAGGCGCTCGCGTGGCGGCATTGTCGTCGCGGCGACGATCCACTACGTCGCCTGCTTCTTCCGGACGCCCCGAATCTTTCTGCCGCTGGAGCCCCGATGCGCGCGCCGACCTCGCCCCTCCTCCGTGTGCTGCCAGCGTCGACGGCGGCGCTCGCCGTCGCGTCGTGCATCATGCAGGTGCCGCCCGCCAACCGCCGCGACGACGCCCCCCCGGCGCCGTCGGAGCCGGCGTGCGTGTACCCGGACGCGACGGGCATCGAGGGCGTCGGCTCGATCCTGCCGCCGCTCACGTGGACGGTGGCGGTGGCTCCCGGCGGTCGCTTCACGACGCTGCAGATGGAGGACGTCTATTGCCGCCGGGCGCCGTTCGAGAACATCGAGACGGTGTTCTTCGTCCTCGTTGCCGAGTGGTGCCCCAACTGCCCGCAGTACGCCCGCGACGTCGGCGCGCGCGCGCCCGACCTCGAGGCCGAGAACGCCCTCGTCGTCTTCGTCGACCTGCAGGCCGCCGACCAGCAGACGCTGCCGTCGACGGAGAGCGCCGAGGGCTACGTGCTGCGCTACACCGATCAGGGCTGGCGCGTGGGCGAGGCCGACAACGCCGAGCCGGGCGCGCTGTACGAGGCCCCGATCTGGAGCGCGGTGCCCGGCTGCTTCGTCGTGCGCACGCGCGACATGCAGATCATCGCGAACCAGGAGGACAGCCAATACATCCTGCCCTTCGAGGACATCGCCGCCGACCCCGAGGCCGACTGGTCGAACCCGCCGCCGCCGTCGTTCCGACCCAACTGCGCCGCCGCCGACGAAGAGCCCGGCGAGCCCAACGACACCGCCGCCACCGCGACGCCGCTCGTCGCCGGCACGCCCGTCGAAGGCGGCATCTGCACCGCCGCCCCCGACTACTTCACCGTCGACATCGCCGGCGAGTGGCGCCTCGATCTGCTCTTCACCCACGCCGAGGGCGACCTCGACGTCTACGTCGTCGACCCGGTCACTGGCGACCCGATCCTTGAGAACAACCGCCCCGTCGGCAGCGAAGGCACCACCGACCGCGAGACCTTCACCCGCACCGGCCCGGCCATGATCGGCATCACCGGCTTCCAGGGCAGCAGCACGACGTACACGCTGACCGTCACCGCGCTGTCGACGCCGTCGCCGTGATGCCCGCCCGCCGCCTCGCTGTCTTCGCCGCCCCGATCGTTGCGGCAGCGACGCTGGCCACGGGCCCCTCGCTCGTCGTCGCCTGCGCCGACGGTGCCGGCGGCGACGTTGGCGATGGCGGCGCCGAGGGCGAGGGCGAGAGCGAGAGCCAGGCCGACGACCTCGGCCGCCCCGCCGACTGCCCGGCGTCGGCGGCGTGGGTGACCGCGGTGACCGGCCGCGTCGTCGACGAGGCCGGCGCCCCCGCCGCCGACGCCGTCGTGCAGCTGTGCGTGCGCACCCACGCCGGGCGGCTCTTGTGCCTGCGCCCGGCGGCCGCCGGCGGCGACGGCGCCTTCGCCTACGACGTCGCCGAAAACGCCCGCTGCATGGAGCGCGCGACCGCCCGCGCCGTCCTGCCCCTCGCCGCCGCTGCCGCGCTGTACTGCGCGCTGCCGCTGTCGCCGACGGAGCCGGTCGTCGCCCTGAACGAGCCCTACGCGATCCTCGCCACCACCCGCGTCGCCGCTCTGCCCGCCGAGGGCGACCTCGACGCCGCCCGCCCCGTCGCGTTCGCCGGCGGTGACGTCGTCGTCGACGTTGTGCCCGCGTCGCTGCCCGAGGGGACCTACGGCCGGCTGGCGGCGAGGCTGCTCGACGCCGTCGACGACGCGCCGGCCTGCCTGCGGCAGGCCGCGCCACCGCTGTCGGTGCTGGTGGGCTTCTCGCCCGAGCTCGACGTCGCCGGGCAGGGCCTCGGCGTGCGCCTGCCGAACCGGGGCGGCTTCGCCGCGGGCGCCGCGGTGCCGCTGTATGCGCTGGGCGGCATCGACTGCCGGCGCCCCGACGGCACGCTGGTCGAAGAGGGCCAGTGGGAGCGCTTCGCCGACGGCGTGGTCTCCGCCGACGGCGCGACCATCGACCTCGTCATCGACGACCCCGCCGACGTCGGTGTGCCTTGCCTGACGTGGCTCGGCGCCGGCGTGCCCTGACGCCCGACGCCCGGTCGCACGCGCCGCGGCGCCGCGGGGCTACGCGTGGTCGTCGTCGTCGTCGTCGTCGCCACGGCGCGCGGTGGGCGTGCCGGTGCTGCGCGCCGGGCTGCCGTCGCTGCTCCACAGCCGCTCGGCCTCGGACTTCGCGCGCTCGATCTGCCCGTCGAGCTCCTTGAGCTCGGCGACGACGGCGTCGCAGGAGACGGGCAGCGGCGCGCCGCGGGTGACCTCGTCGAGCAGCACCTCGCCGAGCTTCTGCAGGGCCTTGTCGCGCTGGCGCTTGAGCAGCTGCACGTCGAGGGTGGCCTTGCCGGCCTGGCCGCCGCGCAGCACCTGCTCCTTCACGTCGTCGAGGGTCGACGCCGCCGCCTTGAAGAAGGCGCCGAGGTCGCGAGGAAACGGATCGTCGGAGCGGGGCATGGTCGTGGCCTCCTCCCGGCTGCGCCGGGCACCGTTGCAAGCTAGACGCACTGCCATGATCCGACGAGCCCCCCCCCGCTCTCTGTCGTCGCTGCCGGCGCCGTCGCCGTCGCTGTCGTCCGCCGTCGCCGCCGTCGCCGGGGCCGTGCTGGTGGCCACGGTCGGCGCGGGCTCCCTCGCCGGCTGCAGCGGACGCGGGCCGCCGCCGACGTCGGAGCCGCCGCCGCAGGCCGTCACCGTCATCGAGGCCGCTGCCCCCGCCGCCGGCGTCAGCGCCGACGCGCTGCCGCGCAAGGACAGCAAGCGCAAGGGCGTCGGTTGGTACCCGCAGGTCGCCGCCAGCAGCGACAACCGCCTCGTGCTCGCGTGGGTCGACGCCGACCGCGGCGACGTACGCACGGCGACCACGGCGCCCGGCGGCAGCGCCGTCGAGGGCTCGGTCACCGTCGTCGACGCCGAGGGCGCCTGCGGCGGCTTCCTGCGTTTTTCGCTCGGGCCGGGCGACGCGCCGCTGTTCTCGTACGTGCGGCAGGACAAGCGCCTGCTGCGCGTGACGTGGCGCCCCGCCGACCGCGCGGTGATGAAGGCCGCCGGCGCCGACGTCGACGACGCGCCAATGCCCGAGCTGCCGCCCCTGAACACCGCCGGCACGCCGGTAGCGGTGGGGCAGGGCTTCGTCGCTGAGGAGGTGGGCTACGGCGACCAGATCGGACGCGGCAGCGCGCTCACCGTCGACGGCAAGGGGCGCTTCGCGCTCGCCTACTACGCCTCCGACGACCGCCTGCGGCTGGCCCGCCGCCCCGCCGACCTGCCGGCCTTCGGGCCGCAGAGCATCGGCGTGCTCGAGAAGCGCGACATCGACGTCGCCCGCGGCTCGATCCGCGTCGTCACCGACGTCGCCGTGCTGCACGACGGCACCGTGGCCATCAGCTATGCCGACGACGTCGTCACCGATGCCCGACTGCGCGTGGCGCTGCTGCCGCCCGGCGCCGAGCGCGCCACCATCGTCAAGGACGACGACGGACCGTCGATCACCCTCGACGGTCTGATGAGCGCGCTGCACCCGCGCGCGGTTACGACGGCCGGCGGGCCGCGGCTCATCGACGTCACCGCCCTCGACAAGAGCGAGCGCGCCGTGTTCGTGCGCACGCTGGACGTCGACCGGGGCGCCTTCGTTGGCGAGCGGGTGCGGCTGGTGGACGTCGACGGCGTCGCCGTGGCCGCCCGCGCTCCGGCGGGCTGGCTGGTGCTGGCGCGCGTCCGCGGCGAGGGCGGCGGCGTGTTCCTGTACGTCGTCGACGAGAAGCGCGGCGAGGGCGACCGGCTCGCCTACGACGTGCGTCGCGTGCGGCTGGGCGGCGGCGGCGACCAGGATGACGCCTGGCTGGACGTCGCCGTGCGCCCCGACGGGCGCCCCGCCGCCGTCTGGTACGACGCCGAGAGCGCCGCGCTGCGCCTGTACGCGCCCTGACCGCGCCCTTGGCGCGGTCGTCGCCGGGCGTGTGCCCTGGGCAGGCGCGTGCCGCCTACTTGAGCGTGAATTTCAGCTTCACCGGGTCGTCGCACTTTGTCGTCACCGAGCGCACGACGTTCAGGCCCTCGGCCTCGTTCTCGAAGACCACCTTGTGTACGCCGCCCTTGATGCGGCGCACGAACAGCGGGGTCGTGCCGTAGGGGTCGCCGTCGATGGTGACCTTGCTCCACGGTGTGGTGTCCAGCGTCAGCGCGCCGAAGCAGTCGGCGGTGGGCGGCGGCAGGCCGGCCTGCGCCGGCGCGGTTGTCGTCGCGGGCGTAAGCCGGGCCGCGACGGCGGGCGCCCTCTCGAGCGTCCGCTCGAGCGTGCGGCGCTCGCCCGCCAGCAGGTCGGTGACGACCTCCTTGAGCGGCTTGTGGCCGTCGAGCCGCAGCATCAGCTCGTGGTTGCCCGGGGGCACCCGATCGCTCGACAGCGGCGTCAGGCCGAGCGGCGCGCCGTCGACGGTGACCGCCGCCCCCGGCGGCGTCGTCGTGATCGACAGGCGCGGCGACGGCGGCGCGTAGGGGACGTCGACGCGGACGCCGTCGTCGCCGACGACGACGATGCGGTGCGGCCCGGGACCAAGGCCGCGCAGCGTCAGCGGCACGCGCCCCGGCTGCGGGGCGTCGTCGACGAGGACGCGGGCGCCCAGCGGCGCGGTCAGCTCGACCGACACCCCGTCGTCGCCGAGCACCGGCGGCGAGGTGGTCACCGCCGTCGTCGTCACCGTCGTCGTCGCGCTGGCCGGCCCGGCGGGGGCCGCGGCGGTCGTCGTGGGCTCGCGCGAGGCGAAGAGCACGGCGGCGACGACGCCGACGAGCACGACGGCCGCGGTGGCGCCGCTGGCGACGGCGAGGGCGGCGCGGGTCTTGCGCTGGGCCGCGCGGATGATGGTGGGCTGCGTCGTGCCCGGGCTGCTCGCCGGCAGCACGCGCTTCACGCCGGCCTGGGCGCCATGCAGGCCGAGCACGAAGTTGTCGCCCGACGGCGTCAGGTTGCGGGTGTGCTCGTCGACGACGTCGCCGACGACCTGCTTGATCCAGCCGGCGACCTCGGTCTCGGTGACCCGGCGCGAGCCGATATTCAGCCACGCGGTCAGGGCGTCGGCGGCGTCCTCGCACGACTCGAAGCGGCCGGCGGGGTCGCGCGACAGCATCCGCAGGATGGCGGCCTCGAGGTCGGCGGGCAGACCGGCGGCGTACTGCGACGGGCGCGGGATGGGCTGCACCATCACGGCCTTCAACAGCTGGATCTCGTTGTCGCCCTCGAACAGGCGCAGGTCGGTGACGAGCTCCCACAGCACGACGCCCATGGCGAACTGGTCGGCGCGGGCGTCGAGGACCTCGCCCTGCAACTGCTCGGGGGCCATGTACTGCAGCTTGCCCTTGAGCACACCGGTGGCGGTACGTGACGAGCGGTTGCCGGCCTTGGCGATGCCGAAGTCGACGACCTTGGTGACGCCGTCCATGCGCACCATGATGTTCTGCGGGCTGACGTCGCGGTGCACGACGCCCAGCGGCGCGCCGGTCATCTCGTCCTGGGCGGTGTGGGCGTGAGCCAGCCCGAGCAGCGCGTCGCGCACGATGCGCACCAGCACGTGCAGCGGGATCTTGGTGCCGCGCTGACGCGCCGCCTTCGCGATCCGCGACAGGTTCTCGCCGCGGATGAACTCCATCGCGATGAAGTAGACGCTGTTCCACTGCCCGCACTCGTACATCTGCACGATGTTGGGGTGATTCAGCTTGGCGGCGACGCGGGCCTCGTCGAGGAACTGGTCGATGAAGCCGTCCTGCGAGGCCAGCTCGGGCAGCAGGCTCTTCAGGATCACGAGGCGCTCGGCGCCGGCGACGCCGCCGGTCTGCTGAGCGAGGAACACTTCGCCCATGCCGCCGAGGGCGAGGCGCCGGATCAACGCGTACTTGCCGAAGATCAGGTTGGGCGCGTTCGGCGGGATCGTCGTCGTCATCGCTCAGCGCGCCGCGAGGCGCGGCTCCTGCGCGGGCAGGGCGGTCACACCCGCTGTCGTCGTCACCTTCGTCGTCGCCGTCGCGGCCGGACCGTCGTTCTCGACGACCTCGCCGCTCCAGTTGGTGAACGGCGCCAGCAGGCCGGCGATGACGACGCCGAGGCCGGTGACGCCCCAGCCGGCGAACTGCGCCACCATGATGGTGTTGCCGAACTCGGCCTGCCGCTTCAGCGCCGCGCCGTCGGCGGGGCGCTCCGGCGTCGATTCGTCGAGCTGGCGGTGGTAGTCGGCGTTCACCCACGCCGTCGTGGCCGCCAGAGCTCCGGCGGCGAGGCCGACGACGCCGGTGGCGCTGGCGGCGGTCACGAACCCCCAGACGGGCACCGGGTATGCGTTCTTGTCGACCTGGCCGGGGGCCATGTCGAGGGTCTGCGGCTGCGCCGGCCTCCCGAGCGACAACAGCGTGCCCTTGTCGTCGCCGGCGACGACGACGTACTCGAGCACGAAGCCGGCCTCGCTGGCCGACCACTCGCCGGGGATGCGTCCCGCCCACTGGCCCTCGTCGTCGCGCTTCAGCGGCAGCGACGTGAACTCGCCCTCGCCTTTGCGGCGGTACTGTACGCGCACGGTGTCGACGGCGCCCTGCGGATCGCGCAGGCGGTACTGGAACCGGAGCGGGCGCCCGCCGCGGGCGCCGGCGGGGGCGTCGCCGGTCAGCTTCAGGGTCGCGGCGAGGCGCTGGCGCTGGATGGCGGCGAACTCGTCGAGGACCGCCTTCTCTTCAACCTGCACCTTGCGGAACACCGCGAGGATCTTGGGCGGCGTCGTGTCGGGCAGGTTGAACTCGGGGCAAGCGCGCAGCAGAAGGCGGAAGGGCTTCTCGGCGTCGATCGGGTCGGCGACGATGGCCAGCGCGCTGCCCTGCAGCGCGTAGACATCGAGCTTCTGCTCGATGGTCAGGTCGGGGCGGGCGAGCGCCGCCTCGGCGAGCTTCGCCACCCGGTCGTACTCGAGGGCGTCGTACTGCTGGCGCGTCTGCGTCACCAGCGCCGCCGTCGACAATGACGACGTCGACGGCAGCGGCGCGGATGCTGGAGTCACGGGGGCCGCCTTCGCCTTTCCCCTTGGGGGTGCGGCGGCGAGCTGCAGGGTGACAACGAGTCCGACGGTGACGAGCATCGACGATGACTGTAGCCAGCCCCCTGCCCTGATCCAACTATCGCCCGTGGAGAGACACGCCAACGCCCTCGACGAGGCAGATCGAGACCGCCGACGGCCGCGTCGCCTACCGCACGCACCGGAACAGCTGCGCGGCGTGCTCCGCCACGTCGAGATAGAGGCCCCGCTCGACGAGCTCGTCGCCGTGTCGCTCGTGGCGCTCGGGGCCGAGCACGTCCTGCAGCTGCCAGCGGCCGCCGGCGAGGCCCCGCGCCCTTGGCCGGGCGTAGCCCTGGGCGCGGTGCGCGGCGTGGTTCACGACGACGAGGTCGCAGGCCGTGTCGTCGTCGTCGCGCTGCCACTGCACGACGGTGAGGTCCTCATGGCTCTCGTTGCCCGGCCACGCGGCGACGACGTCGAGCAGGACGCCCGTGCCCTGGCTGACGGCGGTGCCGGCCAGCGCCGCCAGCAGCGTCGCGTAGAGCTCGTGGATGGCGGGGTCGGGCTCTTCGCGCAGCCGCCGCGACAGCTGGATGCGGGCGAAGCGGCGTCGGCCCTCGAGCTGGCCGTCGTGCAGCAGGCGCAGGCCGGGCAGGGCCAGCGTCAACAAGGCCGCGCCGCGGTGGGCCGACAGCGGCAGGCGCGCGTGGGCGCGGGGCTCGTCGTGGTTCTCGAGAAAGTGGGCGCGACGCGCGTTCCTCGGACCGAGGGCGCGCAGGTGGCGGGCGGCGCCGCGGTCCTGGTGCATCACGAGGTCGTAGAGCTTCTTGTCGTAGACGTGGTCGAAGCCGAGCTCCACGAGGCGGTCTTCCAGATCCCAGTAGGCCTCAGCGAGGAACAGGAAGTCGGGCCGCCGCGCGCGCACGGCGGCGATGGCTTCGGCCCAGAACTCGCCGTCGACCGCGTCGATGGCCTGGCCCTGGGCGTTCATCGTCGGGACGTGCGCCCATGTCTTTGCAAAGACGTCGCGCAGCACGAGCATGGCCATGTCGCAACGGACGCCGTCGCAGCGTGCGGCGACCTTCTCGAGCTGCTCGATCATGGCGCGGCGTGCTTCGGGGCGACGGTGGTCGATCTGCAGCGTGTCGGTCCAGCCGGCGAAGTACGGGTCCTTGCCGTGGGCGATCAGGCGCTCGCCCCACGCGCCCTTCACCCGCGTCGCCTCGGGGATGACGACCCCGGCGTCCGTCGGCGCGCCGATGTACAAGTGGGGCCGCTGGATGGCCCAGGCGTGGTCGAGCCCGGTGTGGTTCGGCACGAAGTCGAGCACGAGCTTGAGCCCGCGCTCGGCGAGTCGCTTGCGAAACGCCGTCAGCGCGTCGTCGCCGCCCAGGGCCGGTGGCACGTGGTAGGCAGAGATCGCGTAGGGCGAGCCGCCGACGTCGGCGTCGGTCCAGCCGGGCAGGGCGTCGTCGTAGGCGCGCCGCAGGTCGGCGTGGTGCAGGGCCTCTTGCCGCGACTTCGCGCCGGTGGGCCAAAGCCCCATCAGCCAGATGTGAGTGAAGCCGCGCGCGGCCCAGCCGTTGAGCTCGTCTTCGGGCACGCCCCACAGATCGATCTCGCGGCCCCGGCGGCGCGACAACGACGACAGCCACTGGCGCGTGTAAACCTCGTAGAGCAGCGGGGCAGTCGTCGACATGGCGGGGACGCTACCCGCGTTCGTCATCGGCCGCCAAACGTTCGGCTCGTTGCGCAACGGCGCCGGTCAGGCGCCTGGGGCCCAACATCTCTCGCTGCCTCGACGCACTACGCTGGATTCAGCGGTCGCGCCGGACCGGACCCTCATCCCCTGCCCCTTCTCTCGATCTGGGAGAAGGGAGACGTGCCGTTCCAGCTCGGCAGCACCGCGTCCTGACGTCATGCTCGACGACAGCAAGCCCATACCCTGAATTGGGAGAGGGCAGCGGCGAAGCCGCGGGTGAGGGCCGGTGACGCCGCGACGGTGCGGGTGGCGATGTGACCAGTGATGAGGTCAGGTGCCGTCCCAGCGCAGCCCGTGCAGCTCGGGAGAAAACGATGTGCCGCTCTGGCCGATGAGCGGGTCGAACAGGCGCTCGAGGGCGCGCCGCTGCGGCGCCGGCAGCGGCGAGCGCTGGTCGCAGTGGGCGCAGACGACCTCGACGATGACAGCGCTGCGGCCGCCACGCACCCGCGCGACGTGCAGCGTCATCGCCCCGTCGATGCCGCAGTCGGGCACGTCCAGCCCGCGGTCAGCCCGCCGAGGTGGTCCTCGATGCGCAGCCGCCCGTCCGCCGACGGCCTGGGCGCGGGCTCGCTGCCTGGGGACAGCAACGCCGCGAGCCCGGGGAAAGCGCTGGCGGGGCGCGTCCGCCGCGCGGGACGCGCGGCACGCCGAACAGCGGCGCCAGCGCGCCCGGGGTCGCGCTCCGCGGCAGCACCGACGGCATCGGCGTCGGCGCGCACGGCGGCAGCGGCGCGGGGATGGCGGGGCGCGAGGTCGTGCGCGTGGCGCCGGCGACGAACGCGCGGGCGCGCGCGCCCATCAGCGCCCGAGCGCGGGCACGGCGCAGTCGCCGGTCAGCCGGTTGGCCTCGGTGACGGCGACGCGCTCCAGCGCCTCGAAGGCCGCGCGACGGGGGCAGGCGTCGGTCTCACGCGCGCCGTCGCACAGCAGGCTGCGCTGGAGCTCGAGCGCATCGAGCAAAGTCAGGAGCGCGTGCTCGCAAGGTACGCGGCGAAGCGAGCAGCCCGTCGCGTCGATGCGAAAAAACCGACGGCGCCGTGGTCTTCGGGGCTCCACCGCCGACGGAGCGCCGCCGCCCTCGGAGCTGTCACAGGGTTCGGTCGCGGGGGCAGCCCCCGGTCGTCGGCGCGTCAGGAGTCCGCGCGGGGGCGGGCGCCGCGCGCACGCAGGAATCCGCGCTCCTCGGCCATCGCGCGGGCGAGCCGGTAGACGTTCAGCTTGACGCCCGTCTTATGCAGCAGCCCGCGCAGTCCGGCGAGGGTGCGCACGTAGAACAGGATCTCGCGCGGCGGCGACCACGCCTTGATGTTCGGGTGCGACAGCAGGAAACGCATGGCGTCATCCCGAATCTTCCAGGCGCCGAAGTCCCAGTCGCGATCCTCGAGCAGCGGGCCCAGGATGATCTGGTTCCACTCGTAGACCTCTTCGATGTCCTGCCCGGCAGAGAAGCCGAGCCGCATCGTCACCGCCACCATCTCGTCGGCGTCGTGGCGCCACAGGGCCACGAGAAAGCGTATCAGCTCGTCGGTGAAGGCGGCGTCGTACTCGCGCACGCAGCCGGCGTCGAGCAGCCCCAGCGGCGGCGCGCCGTCGATGTCGGGCTCGCCGGTGAGCACCAGGAAGTTGCCCGGGTGCGGGTCGGCGTGCAGCAGGTGATGCCGGTGCATCGTCTGCAGGAAGACCTCCATCAGCCGCGCCGCCTGCGTCGTCCTCTGCGCCTCCGTCGCCTGAAGCAGCCAGGGCTCGAGCTTCTTGCCGTCGAAGAACTCCATCACGAGCACGTTCTTGCGCGTGTGCTCGGGCACCGGCGCCGGCACGCGCACGCCGCGGGTGCCCTTCAGCACGACGTGGAAGCGCTCAAGGTTGTCCGCCTCGCGCAGGTAGTCGCTCTCGCGCTCGAGCACGCTGGTGAATTCCTCGAGCCAGGCGTCGAGCCTGTCCTTTGGCACCTGCGTGCGCAGCAGCGCGAACAGGTTGCCGAGGTTCTTCATGTCGCTGCGGATCGTGTCGGCGATCCCCGGGTACTGCACCTTGATCGCGACCTTGCTGCCGTCGTCCTTCAGCACGCCGCAGTGCACCTGCCCGATGCTCGCTGCGCCGATGGGCTGCTCGCTGAACGACGCGAACACGTCGTCGAGCGGACGGCCCAGCGCGCCTTCGACGACGCCCTTCACCGTCGCAAACGGCATCGATGGCGCCGAGTGCTGCAGCGTCGACAGCTGCTCGAGCATCGGCGGCGGCAAGAGCTCGGGGTCGGTGGCCATCATCTGGCCCACCTTCATCGCCGCGCCCTTCAGCTCGCCCAGCGTCCTCGTGATCTCCGACGCCGTCTTCTTCTGCGCCTCGTGCGTCGCCCGCTGCTGCGCGTCTTCGTCGCGAAACGCCGCCGCCACCCGCTGGCCGAGGTGGCGCGCGGTCACGCTGGCGGTCAGGCCCGACAGCTTCGCGAAGCGCGAGAATCGCGACGACGTCGGCGCCTTGCCGGCCGCGTCGGGCGCGTGCGGCGACGCGGGTTCGTCGTCTGCTTCGTTTGCCATGCCGCCCTCGTAGCGTGTCGATGACCGCGCCGCAGGCGTGGTCGGTTCAGGAGCGCAGGCCCGTGAGCACCTGATCGGCGACCTTCTTGGCGTCGCCGAAAAGCATCCACGCGTTCGGCTTGACGAACAGCGGGTTGTCGACGCCGGCATAGCCGCTGCCCATGCTGCGCTTCATGACGATGACCTTCTTCGCCTTCCATACCTCGAGCACCGGCATGCCGGCGATGGCGCTGTGGGGATCGTCGATGGCGCTCGGGTTCACGATGTCGTTGGCGCCGATCACCAGCACTACGTCGGTGCGCTCGAGGTCCTCGTTGATCTCGTCCATCTCCTTGACGATGTCGTAGGGCACCTTGGCCTCGGCGAGCAGCACGTTCATGTGTCCGGGCAGGCGCCCAGCGACGGGGTGGATGGCGAAGCGCACCGTGGCGCCGCGCTCGCGCAGCAGCTTCACGATCTCCGACAGCGTGTGCTGCGCGTGGGCCACCGCCATGCCGTAGCCGGGCACGATCACCACCGATTGCGCGCCGCGCAGCGTCGTCGTCGCCTCGGCCACGGCCAGCTCCTGGTGGGTGCCGGTCACCGCCGCCGCCGCGCCCTTCGCCGGCGTACCGAAGCCGCCAAGGATGACGTTGGCGAGGCTGCGATTCATGCCCTTGCACATGATGTGGCTCAGGATGGCGCCCGAGCTGCCCACCAGCGCGCCCGTGATGATCAGCAGGTCGTTGCCCAGCATGAAGCCCGCCGCCGCCGCCGCCCACCCCGAGTAGCTGTTCAACATCGACACCACGACCGGCATGTCGGCGCCGCCGATGGCCATCACGAGGTGGACGCCGAGCCCCCCCGTCACCGCCGTCGCCGCCACCAGCCACTGCTGCCCTTCGTCGACAGACCCGGCGCCCACGAAGCGGGCCCCGAGCCACACCGTGACCGCCAGCAGCGCGAGGTTCAGCGCGTGCCGCCCGGGCAGCAGCAGCGGCGCCCCCGACAGCGTGCCCTGCAGCTTAAGGAACGCGACGATCGACCCCGTGAACGTCACCGCGCCGACGCCGACGCCGACGTAGATCTCGACGTCGTGCACCAGCCGCTCGGCGCCCGACAGCCCGGCGTGGGGGTGCAGGTACGACGCGAGGCCCACGAACACCGCCGCCGCGCCGACGAAGCTGTGCAGCACCGCCACCAGCTGCGGCATCGAGGTCATCTCGACCCGCGCCGCCAGAACGCCGCCGATGGCCACCGCCGGCACCGCCGCCACACCGAGCGCGGCGAGGCCCGTGACCTGACCGCTCAGCACCGCCGCGCCCAGCGCCAGCCCCATGCCGACGAGGCCGAACAGGTTGCCCCGCCGCGCCGTCTCCTGCTGCGACAGCCCGCCGAGGCTCAGGATGAAGAGCGCGCCAGAAAAGAGGTAAATGACCGTGACGAGATTGTTGGACATGATGTGCTCTTTTTGTCTCGTCAGCGTTGGAACATCGCGAGCATGCGCCGCGTGACCAGGAAGCCGCCGGCGATGTTGATCATCGCGAGGCCCACGGCGACGGCGCCCAGTACCGTCGTCGCGTTGAACTCGTTTGTCAGCTGCAGCATGCCGCCGAGGATGATGATTCCGCTGATCGCGTTGGTCACGCTCATCAGCGGGGTGTGCAGCGAAGGGGAGACGTTCCAGACGACCTGATATCCGACGAAACACGACAAGACGAAGACGGTGAAGTGCCCGAGGAACGACGGCGGCGCTGCCAGCCCGACGACCAGCGCCACAACGAGGGCGGCGACGGCCCACAGCGGGCTCGCCGGCTTCTCTGCCTTCTTGCCGTGGTCGGGCTGCTTCGGCGGCAGCGGCTTGTCGCGGGTGACGTTGGCGTCCTGCGCGGTGGGCTTGCGCGGCGGCGGCCAGGTGACCTCGCCGGCGTGGGTGACGAGCGCGCCGCGCTGCACCTCGTCCTCGAGGTTTGGCTGCAGCGAGCCGCCCTTCGCGACCTCCTCGAGCAGGTTCACCATCGTCGACGAGTAAAGCCAGCTGGCCTGGATCGCCATGCGGCTGGTCAGGTCGGTGTAGCCGAGGATGCGCACGGTGCGGTGCACGACCTTGTCGCCGGGGACGGTGAGCGCGCAGTTGCCGCCCTGCTGCGCGGCGAGGTCGACGATCACCGAGCCCTCGCGCATGCTCTCGACCATGCCCGCGGTGATGAGCTTAGGCGCCGGCCTGCCGGGGATGAGCGCCGTCGTGATGATGATGTCGACCTCCATCGCCTGCTTGGCGAAGAGCGCGAGCTCGGCGTTCAGGAACTCCTGGCTCATCTCCTTCGCGTAGCCGCCGGCGCCGGCGCCGTCCTCCTTGAAGTCGAGGGTCAGGAACTCGGCGCCCATGCTCTCGACCTGCTCCTTCACCGCCGGGCGCGTGTCGAACGCGCGCACGATCGCGCCAAGCCCCCGCGCAGCGCCGATGGCGGCGAGCCCCGCCACGCCGGCGCCGATCACGAGCACCTTCGCCGGCGCCACCGTACCCGCCGCCGTCACCTGCCCCGACAGCAGCCGCGGGTACGCCTCGGCGGCAGCGACGACGGCGCGGTAGCCGGCGAGGTTCGCCATCGCCGACAGCGCGTCCATCTTCTGGGCGCGGCTGATGCGCGGCACCGCGTCCATCGCGAACGTCGTCACCTTGCGCGCCGCGAGCCGCGCCAGCAGGTCCTTGTTCTGCGCCGGCCAGACGAAGCCGATGAGCGTTGTGCCCTCGCGCATCAGGTCGACCTCGTGGCGGCCGAGCGCGGGCACCATCGCCGGCTCGCCGACCTTCAGGACCGCGTCGGCGCCGGCGTAGAGCTCTTCGAGCCCGTCCACCAGCGTCGCCCCCGCCTCGGCGTACTGCGTGTCGTCGAACTCGGCCCGCGTGCCGGCGCCGCGCTGCACGTGCACCGAAAACCCCAGCTGCCGCAGGCGCACCGCCGTGCGCGGGGTGACCGCGACACGACGCTCGAGATCGTCGAGCTCTCGCGGTACGGCGATGACCAGCGGCTTCTTGTCTTGCTCGTTCACGGCTTCCTCGTCGAAAAGCGCCCGCGCGACATCCCGCGCAACACGACGGACGCCCGGTCCTACCCGACCACGCGCCCGCGGATCCACCCGACGACCCGTCCAGATCCGGTTCGTCCGCCCTTGCTCCCCGGACGTCGACGGCGTCCGCCGTCAGCGGGCGCCGCGGGCCGCTATCACGTCAGGGTGCAGCGCGAACCGCCGGGCCACCA
>VGSZ01000110.1 GCA_016874845.1 Deltaproteobacteria bacterium | reverse complement strand
TCGTGCCCGGGTTGCCGGCGGCCCACGACGGCTACGTCGAGCTGTACCGCAACGACGACGTCGCGGTCTTCCAGTACGAGGCGACGAAGGAAGGCGAGGTGCTGCAGAGCAAGCTCGCGGGCTTCCACGGCACGCTGACCGCCGACGCCGAGCATCGCTTCAACGGCGTGTACGCCAGCGGCGACGTCGTCGAGGCCGGCTGCAACGCGTACGGTCGCCGGAAGTTCGAGGCCGCCGAGGCGACGCAGCCGACGCTCGCGTTCGAGGGCGCCGCCGCGCACGATGGCGTCGACGCGGGCGAAGAAGGTCCCTTCGTCGGCGCCGTCGAACGGCGGCGTCACGATCGCATACAGACCGCGGCGCGCGGCAGGGGGCAGGTTGGCGGCGGGCACGGCGTCTCCGGTTCGAACGGGTCGTAGCCGAGGGTCGCGCAGAGTGCGATCACGTTGGATCGGTGATTTCGCACGTCCTCGGTGCGGTAATTTACCGCTCCTCAGGTCGGCTCCGGCCTTCACTCCCATGCGTATCGGACGTAGAACCTAGGTGCGTCCCTATACCACAGGAGTCCCATGAAGATAGTCAAGACATCGCTTTGTCGTTCGTCAACGTAGGGGGTTGCCCTCGCATTCCTCGTCGCCGCGATGGCGACCGTGCCGGAGACAGCGCTCGCGCAGTCGGAGGCACAGGTGCTGGCCTTCAAGCCATTTGAAAATATACAGCCTAACGTGATAGCGATGACCGACGACTCAAAAACAGTCAGAACTGGCTACACGAACGCTGAATTTATCGATAACGAGGGCGTACGAATCCCAGTCACCGAAGGCCTTGGAACATTCGGCTTCGGCAGCTTTACTCCTCACCCTTCTGAAGCTATTGGTTCCCTTGTTCTAAACAAGATTACCCTGAAAGATCAGAATGGCAACCTGCTCCTTGCCGAAGACTTCACGAATTGGTCACCCAGTAGAATAATTAACGATGATGAAGCAACTACAGGGACCTTTTCGTCAAGTTCAGACATCAGCTGGTCTGCCTATTACGATGTCGACAGGCCCGGGCCCGGCCCCCTACAGGCGACGTTCGTCGGGCCTGACGCGGAGCTGTGTGAGTTACTCGCGACACGAGGCGAGCACCAGCTCCTCGCCGCCTTTGCCTGCGACTTCGGAGTTGAGTTTCCGATAGGTGCTGGCCGACCGTTTTCGCTCCTTATTTCGACCCAATTGACAATCCCAGCCGGCGTCACCCATGTCATTGTGAACCTTGATTGGGGCTACGACGCCTTCGTTGTTCCCGTCGGCGGCGCGAACCACGCCATCGACGTGTTAATCGACTCCGCCCCTTCATTTTCCATCGGCTACCAGCCAGGTGCCGTTGCGACGCGGAACCTTTTCAGCTTCTCGAAGGAGCAGCCTCCGGGCGCGCCGGACGACGTGGTCGTGACCCCGGCGTTGGGCGCGGCCTCGATCGCATTCACCGAGCCGTCCACCGATCGTGACTTTGGCCCCAACGATCCCGCGATCTCGTCGTACGAATATTCGCTCGACGGCGGGCTTACGTGGAACGCGACGACCGCCCTGTCGAGCCCCATCGAGGTCACCGGGCTGACCAACGGCACGACCTACGACGTGGCGGTGCGGGCGCTGAACAGCGTCGGGGCTGGTCCAGCCTCGGCGGTCGTCTCGGTCACTCTCCCGAGCGCGCCGAGCGCGCCGACGAGCCTCTTGGCCGTTGCCTACGACGGGGTCATCGCCGTTGGCTTCTTCGTTGCCGACAACGGCGGCAGCGCGCTGACGGACATGGAATACGCCCTCGATGGCGGCGCCTTCGTGTCGGCAGGGACCACGACGAGCCCGCTCTCCATCCCCGGCCTCGACAATGGCACCACGTACCTGGTGGTCCTGCGCGCGGTGAACGCCGTGGGCAACTCCGCATCCTCGGCCGCGGTCACGGCGACGCCGGTGGGCGCACCGGCTGCGCCTACCCTCGTGTCGGTGAACGCCAGAGATCGTCGACTGGTCGTCTCCTACACGCTCAACGACGACAACGGCAGCCCGGTCACGGACGTCGAGTACTCGATCGATAACGGAGATACCTTCGTGTCGGCGGGCTTGACCAATCCGTTCACGATCCGCGGCCTGACGAACGACGACGAATACAAAGTGCGAGTCCGCGCCGTGAACGCGATCGATACCTCGACGGCGTCGGCGATGCTTCCCGGCACGCCGGTCGCGCCGGGCACTCTGAGGGTGAACTCCAGTGCCGAGCCGGCGGGCGACAACTGCCCTGCGGGCGGCGTCAAGATGGAATTCGGCAACGACAACGACGACAGCGGCGAGCTCGAAGCGAATGAGGTCACCCAAACCCAGTATGTCTGCAACGGCCGGGACGGCGAAAACGGCCGGGACGGCGAAAACGGCCTGGACGGCGAAAACGGCCTGGACGGCGAAAACGGCCTGGACGGCGAAAACGGCCGGGACGGCGAAAACGGCCGGGACGGCGAAAACGGCTTGGACGGCGAAAACGGCTTGGACGGCGCCGACGGAGAAGACGGCGCCAACGGCACCAACGGTTCCAGCGGCAAGAACGCGCTGGTGACGACGCGTGCAGCCACCGAGGACGAGTGCGCCACCGGCGGCACCACCGTGGTGACGGGCATCGACGACGACGGCAACGGTACGCTCGACGACGCCGAGGTCGACTCGACGGCCGCGATCTGCAACGGCGCCGACGGCTTCGTCGACGGCGACAGCGACGGCATCGATGACCGCGTCGCGCTGTCGGGCGGTGTGAACTGCAACAGCAGCGGCGTCGACCCGTCGGTTGCGGCCCTGGTCGCCGGTCTGGTTCTGGCGTTGCGCCGTCGCCGCCGCGCCTGAACGCTGCACGCGGGCAAGGACGGCTCACGACGACGACGTCGGCGCTTTCGCCGGCGTCGTCGGTGTGGTGAGCCGTCCCTGCTTCTCCTTTCTTTTTTCTTTCCTGTTTCGGAGCCCCCATGTTGCGCCTTCGTACCTGCGCCCTCCTGCCGCTGCTGCTGGCCGCTGCCGGCGCGTCTGCCCAGAGCCTCGACAACGTCGCCGGCCAGGGCGCCGGCTCGCTCGATCTTGAACGCTGGCGTCCCGGCATCGACGGCAACGCCATCCTCGACGTCGAATCCGCCGACACCGGCGCTGATGACGACGTCGATGCCGCCGCCCACCTTGGCTACGCCCGCGCGCCGATGACCGGCGCCCTCGTCGAAAACGGCGAGCGCACGTCGTTTCTGGTCGTCGACAACCGCCTGGGCGCCAACCTCACCGGCGCGCTGTCGGTGTTGCCGCGCTTCAAGCTCGGCTTCGACCTGCCGCTCGTGTTGTTCCAGACCGGCCCGGCATCGATCCCCGGCCTTTCCGGCAAGAATCCGGTCGCGCTGTTGGGCACCGGCGACCTGCGCGTCGTCGGCAAGTATGGCCTGCTGCGCGTCGCCGACGGCGCGATGGTCGACGTCGCCGTGGTCGGGCACCTGACGCTGCCCACCGCCCTGCCCCGCCACCAGTACATCGGCGACGGTCTGCCGACGCTGGCCGCCGAGCTTGCCTTGTCGCGCGACTACGGCGCGCTGCGCTGGGCGTTCAACGCCGGCCCGAAGCTGCGCGCGCCGTCGACGTTCGGCCCCGCCGTGCAGGGGCAGGAGCTCGGCTACCGCTTCGGCATCGCCTGGGACGGCGAGCAGCTGCCCGTCGGCCTCGACGCGTCGTTCAACGGCGCCGCGCTGTTGTCGCCATCGCCGCTGTCGTCGGGCAACAACCCCGCCGAGGTGCTGTTCGGCGTGCACCGGTACCTGGGTGACCTGCAGATCTATAGCGGCCTCGGTGCCGGCATCCCCGCCGCCGACGGTCTGCCGCTGGGCGGCGTGGGCGCCCCGCAGTTCCGGGTGCAGACCGGCGTGCGTTACATGCCGCGCTGCAACGACACCGACGGCGACGGCTTCTGCCGTGCCGACGACAAGTGCCCCGACCAGGCCGAAGACAAGGACGGCTTCGAAGACGCCGACGGCTGCAAAGACGCCGACAACGACAACGACGGCATCAACGACGCGGACGACAAGTGCCCCGACGTGGCCGAAGACAAGGACGGCTTCGACGACGCCGATGGCTGCATCGACGCCGACAATGACGGCGACGGCGTCAACGACGCCGACGACAAGTGCCCGCTGGCGGCCGAGGACAAGGACGGCTTCGACGACGCCGATGGCTGCATCGACGCTGACAACGACGGCGACGGCATCAACGACGCCGACGACAAGTGCCCGCTGGCGGCCGAGGACAAGGACGGCTTCGACGACAAAGACGGCTGCATCGACGCCGACAACGACAACGACGGCATCAAGGACGCCGACGACAAGTGCGTGAACGAGGCCGAGGACAAGGACGGCGACGCCGACGACGACGGGTGCCCCGAGGCCACGTCGTTGATGCTCAGCAGCACGGCGTCGTTCGCGACGGCGTCGGCGAAGCTGCGTCCGGCGGCGAAGGCGGCGCTGAAGGAGCTCGCCCAGAAGGTGAAGGCGGCCGGCAAGCCGGTGCGCATCCGCGTCGAAGGCCACACCGACGACACCGGGACGTCGACGGCGAACAACCGCATCTCCCAGGCGCGCGCCGACGCCGTCAGGAGCTTCCTCATCGATCTTGGGCTGCCGGCGGCCGGCATCGAGGCGAAGGGCTTTGGCGAGGACAAGCCGAAGGTGCCGAACGACACCGACGAGCACCGGGCCGAGAACCGGCGCGTCGACGTGTTCTTCGACGACTGACGTCGACGTTCACGTCGACCTGACGTCGACCTGACGTCAGGTCGACGTCGACCAGCGGGGGCGATGACGACCATGTCGTCCTCGCCCCCGTTTCTTTGCGGCAACGGCGCGGGGGCCGCGGGCGAACGAGGCCAACGCGCCCGCAGCGCACGCCGCGCCGCCAACAGCGACGGCGGCCGCGATCGCCGGCGTTGACCGAGGCCCGGGTGGTCGGGCGCGGAGGCGGGCGCGGAGGCGGGCGCGGGGGCGGGCGCGGGCGGGGGCTACGGCCGCTTCCTCGTCGGCGGCGTCACCCTCGTCGCCCTCGTCGCCACGGCGAGCAGGGCTTTGTGCGCCTGCGCGGTGTGGTCGTCGCTGGCCTTCAGCTTCAAGACCATCTGCAGGTCGAGGAGCGCGGACGCGCGATCGCCGCGCTCGACATACAGCGTGCCGCGCCGCAGGTGCCACGACGACCTCGCCACGGCCCGCTGCGCGAGGCGCAGCCCGTGGTCGCAGAGCGCGAGGCGCTCGCCGTGCCCGTCGTCGTCGGCGGCATCGTGCAGGAGGTTGAACAGCAGGCTCGTCGCGGGCTCGTCGAGGGGGCCGTTGTCGCGCGCCGCCCGCAGCAGCGCCACCGCACCGGCGACGTCGCCGCTGCGCGACAACGCCAGCGCATCGAGCGCGATGCTCGTTATCCGCGGTCGAAGGCCCCATCGGGCACAAGCACGTGGAAGTGCAGATTCAACTGCAGGGCCGATCCGAAGCGCTGCACGAACGTGATGGCACCGCAATGCGGCTGCACGATGTGACGTCGACGCAGCCGGCGACGCTGCCACGAGAACAACACGCGTAGGCACGCCTGCAAGGCGGGCCTACGCCGACGCTGCCGCCATCCCCGCCACAGGCACCGGCAGCGCCGTCATCTCCCTCGCCGGCATCGCCCCTGTCGCCGACGCCGCGCGCCCCGCGCTGTCGATCGCATACACGACCAAGGGCACGAGCGAGGCCAGCCCGTTCTGATGTTCTGATGGTTCGGCCGAGCGCTCTTGCGAGCGCGCCAGCGTCGCGCGTTCCCGAGCTCACTCCTGAACCCCCACCCCCCACCCCCTCTCCATGAAGCATGGAGAGGGGAGTGGCACGCGTCACGCTTTTCTGTGCTCTCTCTGTGCGAGTGACGTCGACAAATCAGCACATTCCGGTCGTGCAGTCACGGTTGATCAGTGCGGCCCGCTGCACTGCTGATCGCCAGACACCTCCCCTCTCCCTTTGGGAAAAGGGCCGGGGGTGAGGGTGCTCAGCGACGACGACGTTCGCCTGATCAACCGCGCCAAGCGGTTGACCATTGAACCATCAAGCGCAGAGCGCTTGATCAACCCGGCAGGCAGACGGCGTTGTCGACGGGGTCGGGCGCCGTCGCGCAGAACACCGCCTCGCACACGTCGGCGGTGGTGTCGGCGCAGTCGTCGTCGGTGACGCCGCAGCCACAGTCGCAGAACTCGCGGGCGTCGTCGAAGCGCTCGGCGGGGCAGGTCCAGCCCGCGGGGGCCGGCACACGACAGATGACGCTGCACACGGCAGGGTCGGCGTCGTCGCAGGCCTCGTTTTCGTCGATGGCGCCGTTGCCGCAGGCGTTTTCGACGGTGGTCTGCAGGACCTCATCGTCGATGCCGGCGAAGCAGCGGAGCGTCACGATCGCGTCGTGGCCGCGACCTTGACCGAATGGGAAGAAGAGCCGGTTCTCGACGAGACCGCAGCGATCGTTGGGCGCGCCGGTGACGCCGCAGTTGTGCGGCAGCTGGGTGTCGACGAACCCCGGGAAGTAGGTCTGGCTGTCGGCAGCGTCCTCGACGGTCAAGACGCAGGTGTCGGCAGAGAAGGCCTGAGTGTGGATCAACAGGACATCGATGCCGAGCGCCTCCGCGTCGAGGGTCGCGTGCAGGCCGATCGCGGTGTCGATGGTGCAAACGTCGCTGCCGCCGCCGCCGCCGTCGACGCAGGTGAGCGTGAGCGCGCCATCCTCGACGTAGTCGAAGGCGACGTCGTCCGCGCTCGTCGACCGCGGCGCGCCGGAGACGGGGACGCTGTTCATCGTCAGCATGCACGACGTGGCCCCCGCGGCGGCCCAGCTGGCTGCGCCAGGGAAACCCGCTCGCGGGGTCACGAGGGGGGGCGCCGCAAACGACGTGATGGCGACGCCGACAGGGACAAAGAGGTCGCGGGCGCTGCCGCCGAAGCGGCCGGCACAGTCGAGGCGCGCGTTGCTCGTGGCCGTGAGCGCGGCGCGCTCGCACGCGGCGGCGCCGACGATCAGGGGCTGTTCGTTCCCCACGGTGAGCGTGCAGCCCTGGTCGAGCGTCGCCGACCAGCAGAAGTCGACCTCTCCGCCACCGGCCGGCAGCGCCGGGGGGTTCGCCGTGAAGGTGTCGATGCGGGCCACGTCGGGGGCAGGGATGTCGACGACGATGAAGTCGAAGCCCTCGCGGCCGCCACACACGGCCTCGAGCACCGCGTCGCCGGCCGTAGCGAACGGGAAGAACAGCAGGTTCGGTCCGTTGGGGTCGAGCCCGCCCACAGGCAGGCGCAGCTCGCCGTCGGCAGAGACGAGCTCGCCGAAGCAGACCCCGAGCCCCACTGAGCGGATCGTCAGAAACACTCCATCGCTGGAGAAGGGGGCGAGCTGGGTCTCGGTGACGCCGACCCGCGCGCGCAAGTCCACGCTGCGGACGTAGGGCGCACCGTCGATGACGCACGTGAGCTCGAAGGTGGCGCAGACGCCGTCGTCGCGCGCGTCGCACGTCACGTCGAGCGCGAACGAGCCGTCGTCGCCACCGGTTGTGAGCGGGGTGCCGCCGCGAGCGAGGGTGCAGGCGACATCGTCACCGGCGCCAAACGCCGTCCAGTCGACGACCGCCGGCCCACCGTCGGGCGCGAGGGCCGGATCGACGCGCAGGCTCGTGATGGCGGGCACGCCCACCGGCAGCGTGAGGGTCGCCGTCTGGCGATCGCCGGCGAAGCAGCTGCGGCGGCGGCGGCTGCGGGGGCGGCGGCGGCTGCGGCTGACGAGAGGCGCCAGCGTCGAGCGCTGCGGCCGGCACACGCCGTCCGATCGCGAGCACGCGCCGACGGGTCTTTGCTGGTCCATCGCGGACGTCGCGGATGTCGCCGGCCTCCTCGCCGCGCGGCGTCGCCGCGGGCGCGGACGAAGGGTCCCCCTCAGGGCGCAAACGGGTCCGCGTGGCGGGGATCGGTGACGAGCTGCTCGTCGGTCAGCGCGAGCAGGGCGTGCTCCGGCGCCATGCGCGCGACGGCCCGCGTCCGGTGTCCCTTGCCACAACCTGGAGGGACGCAGCCGCGAGGGACACAGCCGATGTCGAGCACGTTCTGACTCACGGATCGAAGTGCAGGCGCAGCTCGCGCGGGACGATCGGGCAGGCGTCGCTCGGCTTGGCAAACAGTCGGTGGCGGATGCGCGCGACGCCGTCGTAGACGACGTCGCGCAGGCCGCGCGGTACCGCGCTGCCGACGGTCGCCAGGACCCGCCACGCGCCACCAAGCCGCTTCATCAGATGCAGCACGGCCTCCGAGCGGGTGAGGATCGTGCCCTCCGCGGTCAGCACCACCAACGAGTCGGGCAGCGTCGCGCGCTGCTCCGCCGTGAGCTTCGCCGTGAATGTCTCGCCCTGCAGTGGCGCGAAGCGGAACGACGCGCCTGCCCGGTCCTCGGAGAGGACGAAGCGAACGGTGCGGTGACAGAGGCCGCAGCTGCCGTCGTAGAAAAGCGTCTCGACGGGGCCGTGCTTGAAAGCCGGGACCCAGGCCGGGTCGAAGGTGAAGAGGTGGATCATCACCATCCCGAGCGACAGGTCCGCGAAGTCGATCAGGGTGATCAACCCGAAGTGCATCAGCAGCATCGACAGCCACAGGATCGGGCGCACGCGGGCGAGGAGTGCGAGCGGAAGAAAGAGCAGCTCGAGCCCGAGCACGCCCCACGTCAGTCCCGCGTGGACGGACTTCGGCAGCGCGAGGATCAGGTCGCCGATGTCGCCGCCGCGCGCGAGCGGGCTCTCGAGCACGTAGACGAAGGCGCTGCCATCCAGCCAGCTCGGCGAGACGAGCTTCGTGTACCCGCTGTACGAGTAGCCGGCCGCGAGCACGAGCCACGCCGCGACATACAGCGGCTGGGGGAAGCGCCACCCCGCGCCCGCGTCGGCGTCGTCGCGCGCGTCGACGCTGCCGTAGGGTTTCCCCGGCAGGCACGCGTGGGCGAGCAGCATCCAGCCGATGTAGGGGAGCCCGGGGTTCGCGATCAGCGGGTTGCGAGCGAAGAGCGACGCCCAGATCCACCACAGCGCGATGGCGAGCAAGCGATCGCGAACGCCGAGCGCGAACAGCACCGCGAGCGCGGTCGCGACGACCAGCACCCCGGTCACCACGGCTGGCGCGTCGCTGAACTGAAAGACGCCCGGGAAGAGCTTGAACAGCGGGCTCGCGCTCGCCGGCAGCACGCCCGCCGACGAGAAGACCTCCGAGCCCCAGGGCGCCAGGTGCGCGAAGTGGATCGCGAGGTAGGCGCCGAAGAGGAAGCGACAGAGGCTGTACTGTCCACCGGTCCAGCCGTTGCCCTCACCCAGCAGCAGGCGCTTCAGAAACATGGGGCCTCGATCACGAGCGGAAGCCCGGGGGGGATCACCGTGCCTTTGCGCGGCTCGAACCGGACGCGGAAGGGCGAGGCGCGATCCCGCGCGACAATGCCGAGCTCACGCGTCAGGGGCGCGGCACCGCAGAGTGCGTAGCGCATGACCGGCGACCGCACCTCGTCGGACAGCACCGGTCCGTAGGCGAGCGCGGCGCCGTACACGTTGCGCCGGTTGTAGGGCCCTTCGAGGCGCGCGGTCAGGGCAGACGTGATCGGGACGGATGCATGCACGCCGCCGTGCTCCGTCCACTCGAGGAAGAAGCGCGTCGAGTACGTCTCGAAGCCGCGCACCGCGGAGAAGACCTTCGGCGCGGGCGAGGCGCACGTCCCGGCGGCGAGGCCCTTGAGCGGCAGGACGCCGAGGAGATCGCCCGCCATCTGCGCGCTGCCGAGCACCGTCAGCGCGAGCGCCGGGATGAGTCCCGTCTTCATGGCTGGGGCTCCACCGACACCGGACGCGCCGTCACGTTGACGCCCGCGAGCATCTCGACCACGCGGTGCTCGTTCATGGGCCCCAGGCCGCACGTCTTCTCCCACGCGCGGGGGTTTCTCAGCGTGCCGAACATCCAGTCGAACACCGGCAGATCCCCGTAGTTGAAGTGATGAAGGCCCTCTTCGTGGTGCACGCAGTGGCTCTCGGGGCGTTGGATGAAATAGCCGAGCCAGTGCGGCGTCTTCACATTCCAGTGGTAGACGAGCTCGGCGAGGCCGCTGAGCAGGAACGCGCCGGTCGCGGCCTCCGCAGAGAGCCCGAGCACGCCGTAGAGGACCGCGCTCGACAGCACGCCGTTGAAGGCGATCTCCAGCGGGTGCTTGTAGAAGCTGGTGACGATCTCGATGCGCTGCGGGCTGTGGTGGAGCTGGTGGAGGTAGCGCCAGAGGAAGTCCACCTCGTGCCGCCAGCGGTGCCACCAGTAGTACACGAACGAGTGGATGACGTAGCCGAACACCGCCGCGCCCACCGCACCGAACGCATCGAAGTTCCACGGCCGGTGCGCCTGGAACCAGTCGTCGGCGAGGCGGCCGACGGTAAAGAGGCTCAAGGCCTGAAACCCGTTGAACAGCAGAGCGCGGGCGTACCAGTTCGCGACCCTCGGGAAGCTGCGCCCGGGGCGGAGCAGCTCGACCACCATCATGAGGAGCGCGGTGACGAGGACGGTCACGGCGACGTACATCCGCGAAGCCTAGCCGTGACACGGCATGTCCGGCACCCCGTGCGGAGAGGAAGAACAGGCGGACCGGAAGGATATCGATGCGCCGGTCCGACGGCTCGCTGACCATCATCCTTTCGGCATGCGTCTGCTCTCGCTTTGCCTCGACGACGGCGCCGCCCGGCCGCGGGAGCGGACGAGCGATGCAGACGTCGACGCCCGGCAAGGCCGGGCGTCGACGACGAACAGAGCCGGTTCGGCAGTCCGTAGGCCATGCGAAAGACCGCGATGCGGTGCTCACTTGGTAGGAGGCGGTGAGGGCGGGGTGAGCGGGCGTCGGCCTGAAGCAGGCTGAGGCGCCACGGAGCGACGAGATTATCGCCGCGGTGCGTCTCCACGTCGTTGCGGGGAACGCACTACACGCCCGTGCCGTCCGGCAGAGCGGTGCACAGGGCCTCGGGGCGGCGGCGATGGCGCGACATCAGGCGTCACACTCGACGAAGAAACGGCCGGTGTGAAGCCGGGTCGCCAGTTCAGCGATCCATGTTGCGCCGAGACCTGGTCCGGGGCATCGCCCGACGATGGGCGGAGAACACCGACGAGACATCCAGGGGCTGCGCGCCATCGCCGTTCTCCTGGTTGTCATCTACCACGCGCTTCCTGGCGCGTTGCCCGGCGGCTTTGTCGGCGTCGACGTCTTCTTCGTGATTTCTGGCTTTGTCATTACCCGCATGCTGCTCCGTGAGCTGGACGTCAGCGGCAGCATCGACTTGACGCGCTTCTACACCCGTCGCGTGCGGCGGCTGCTGCCGCCTCTGGCCGTCATGACCGTCGTGTGCGTGGGGCTGGCGGTCGTCTTCACTCCATTCAAGGCGCAGGTCTGGGCAGGACGAACCGCGGCAGCATCGGCCGCGCTTGTGTCGAACTGGTACCTGTGGTCGAGCGGCGGCACCTATTTCGGGCCTGGCGACGAGCAGAATCCGTTCCTTCACACGTGGTCGCTAGGCATCGAGGAACAATTCTACTTCTTCGCTCCCCTGCTGCTGATGGCCGGATACCGCTGGCGCTCGCGACGCGGCGGCTTGATCGGCTTTGGCGCCGTGGCGGTGACGTCGTTCGCATGCTCCTGGGCGCTGCTGACGCCTCACATCACCACCGACCTTGGACTCGACGACGGGTCGCGCCTGGTGTTCTTCGGGCTGCACACACGACTGTGGGAGCTCTCCCTCGGCGTCCTCCTGGCGCTGGCCTCATCGCTCCCGCCGGGGCGGTTGCAGCACCCGGTCGCCCTGGCTGGACTCCTCGCCATCGTCGTCAGCGCCCTTGCCTTCGACCATGCGACGGTCTTTCCCGGCCCGGCGGCCCTTCTTCCGACCCTTGGGGCCGTGGCCCTGCTCGCGACCTCCGACTCCATCGTCACCAGGCTCACCTCGTCGCGCCCGTTGGTCGTGATCGGGGATCTCTCCTACAGCTGGTACCTGTGGCATTGGCCGCTCATCGTACTTGCGCGGGCCGCCGTTCCTGAACATGCCGAGGTGGCCGGCGCGACCGCCGCGCTCGTCGCACTCGTGCCGGCGGCCGCGTCGCGACGCATCATTGAGGAGCCGATTCGCACGAACGACGCCATTATTGGTCGCCGCGTCGTCATTGTCGCCGCGCTGTGCATCATTCTCCCAATCATCCTGGGTCTTGGTCTCGCGCTTGGAGGCAAGACCCGGTGGGGTGAAAAAGTGCCTGATGCCTGGAGCGAGCGACGGCTCGCCGTGATCAGTGGCTGCGTCGACGCAAAAGGCCCGTTTTCAGAGAAATGCATCTTCGGCGACCCGAAGCATGCAGAGACCGTCCTTCTCATTGGCGATAGCCACGCGGCAAGCATCACCGAAGGGGTGCGTGAGGCGGCCGATACCGCCGGCATGAAGCTCGCGGTGTGGACGACTTCTGGCTGCCCATCGCTCGTAGGGCGCACGACCGTCGGGATGCAGAGTTGCCGGCAGCGGCAGGCCGACTATCTGCATCTCGTCGACAGCCTCCGCCCCGCGGTGGTGGTCCTGGCGAACCGATCGAGCGGGTACACACTGCCTTCAGTTCCGGCCCATGCCCATTGGCGAACCATCGGAGGACCGCACGACGAACGCCCTGGGAATCAAGCCGAGGCACTCGGCTTCTGGAGCGACGGCATGGACGCCATGCTCAGCGCGCTCGAGGCGCGCCGCGTGCGGGTGGTGTGGGTCTCCGTGGTTCCGGAATTCCCACGCCCGTTCGCGGCGGGCGTCTCGCTCTGGCGACCTGAACCGTATGTGGCCCCAGTGACCAAAGCCTACATGAACGCGCGGCGCGGCCCGGTGCTTGCGGCCGAAGCCGCCGTCCTTGCTCGCCACCCGACAGTCACACACGTCGACCCGGCCACGCTCCTCTGCAGCGGGCAAGAGTGTTCTGCCCTCAAGGGGGCGACATGGCTCTACATGGACGATCACCACGTGAACCCAGAAGGCAGCCGGCTTCTGAGTCCACTGTTCACGAGGGCTTTCGCGGCCAGGTGAGCCCAACGCGACGGAGTTCCGCAACAACGGCGCTCGCGCTGACCTACGGCAACCCCTTTGGCAGTGAGTGGCGCCCGGTGTTCACGGCGTGGGCGAACTTCCGGCTCCCGCTGAACGTGCCGCTGACCGACGGAGGAACGAGCTCCAACATCAACGAGGTGGGCACGGTGCGCGCCGAAGCGTTGACCAGCACCGAGGCCGAGCTCGTGGTGCTCTCGCCCCCTCGCTCGCTGCTGGTCGACGCGCGCTCGGCGACCACGCGGCTGTCGGGTGTGCCGCTCACTCCGTCGATCTCCTGGACGCCCCCGAGCCGCGGGGCGGTCACGACCTATCGGGTCACGCTCAACTCGCTCGCGGCCACCACAGCCGGTGCGGCGCGCAAGACGCAGGTGCACGAGTTCGTACTGCCGGGCACGACGACGAGCGTGCTGGTGCCTCCGGGCGTACTCGTGCCCGCGACCACGTACTTCGTGCGGGTGGATGCCTGGTCGGGGTCGACCCCGTTCGATTCGGCGCGGCCGTTGCTGAACCCCACGCTGCCGCTCGGTCAGTCGACGGCGATCAGCAGCCCGTTCACCACCCGCTGAGCGTCACTCGACCACCAGCGTCGTGCCGGTCGCGAAGCGGGCGGTGGTCGCGTTCCACTGCTGGGCTCCGGTGTCGGCATTCGCAAAACGCACCGCGAACCGGGCGTCGCTGGCCGTGCTGGTGAAGACGTCGGGCACCGAGAGTGACACCGACCAGGCGCCGGCGGTCGCGTTGGGGGGAATGGCGACGTCGACCGTGAGCGTCGTCGTGCCCGTCGCCTGCGCTGACAAGGTGGAGAGCAGTGCGGTGCTCGAGGCGGTGATGGTCTCGTTCCCGCGTTGCAGCGTGACGACGAGGGGCCGCGGGCTGAAGAGCCGCGCCCAGCCGACGTTGCGGAGATCGATCGAGACGCGAACGGTGGCGCCGCGCGCAGCCCGCTCCGGGTGACGAAGCGCGTCGAGTTGCAGGCGGTAGCCCATCTGGCGGCCGACCTCGTCGTAGCAACCGCCGCTCATCCACGCGGTGAAGAAGCCGGCGTAGAACTCGCGGTTCAAATACGCGAGGTGGTACTGCGCGCCCTCGGCCCGAACGTCGGCGCAGCTCGTGCGAAGAGGCATATCGGCATCACAGGTCTCTCCGCCGAACGACGCCTGGGAGGAGAGCGTCGCGATGTACGTGCGCTCGGTCTGGCTGGCGTAGGTGCCGGTGTCGGTTGGCCCCGCAAGCCAGCAGTCGTTGTGCAGGCCCGCGCGGGATTGCTGCGTCGCCGAGGGGAACCACTTGATGAGGTCGCCCGGGTAGCGGAACGCGAGCGGCAGGCTCGGCGGTACCGCGGCGAGGAGCGCGTCGCGCACGATGAGCCGGTTGGCGTCGGCCTGCGCCTGCGTCACGCCCGCGTTCGTCATGTAGCCGTAGGAGTTCGAGTTCTTCGAGCTGTGCCATTCGCCCCACGCGCCGATGAAGCCTGCCTGGAAGAAGGCGATGGCGTCGGCGTTGGCCGAAATGACCGGCGCGAGCTGCTGCAGGTGGCTCGCGATCTGCGTCGCGGGCGCGTCGTTACCGCCGGCCGTGTTGTCGTAGACGAAGCGCACCACGGCCTTGAAGCCGTGTTGGCGCAGCGTGACGAAGCGGGCGGACAGGGCGTTGAGGAACGGCGTGGAGATCGCCGTGGCGCGGAACGCCGAGAGATCGATCACCGTGTACGCGATGCGCACGCCGTCGGCGTAGGCGGAGTCGAGCGCGCCGGTGTCGATCGAGGCGCCGAAGTCACCGCTCGCCCAGACGTACCAACCGCGCTCGGGGTTCGGGATGTTCGCAGCGCTCGTGGAGAAGCTCGCCGTGACGAGGCCCGCGTCGGCGGTCGCGCCTGCGTCGGTGGTTGAGCCCGCGTCGATGGTCGAGCCTGCGTCGGGCGTCGAGCCTGCGTCGGTGGTCGAGCCCGCGTCGGTGGTCGAGCCCGCGTCGGCGCTCGAGCCTCCATCGTCGGTGGTGCCGGCGTCGCTCGTCGTCCCCGCATCAGCGGGCGCGCCGGCGTCGTTCGTTGCTCCTGCATCGAGCGTGATGCCAGCGTCGAGGTCTCCCACGACTCCTGAGCAACCTGCGAGCGTGAGGCAGAGGCAAGTCAGCGAGACGCGCATGACGAGGTTCTACGTCATCAGCGCTCGCCTCACACGGTGCCGCGGCACGTCGGGCGACGCCTCGAGCGCCCCCCGAGACACTCAGGGAGGCAGGAGCGGCGCACTCTGGAGCGGACCGAACGGAGCGCGAGGCGCTTCACCTCGGGCCAGCCTTGCGAGGTGCTCGGCTCGCGCGCGCAGCTCCTTGTCGTAGAACGGGCTCACGCTGCGATCGGTCCGCGTCTGAACGAACTCCGCGTCGGTCGTATGGCAGGCCGCGCAGCCGACGAGCTCGACGTTCTTCCTGAGGTTCGGGAACGCCGGGTTCGCAGGAAGGTCGAGAGGCGCGCGGGGCACGCCCTGGTTCACACGAATGGACTGGGGCCGGAAGCGCTCGGGGAGCTCGATGGTCCGCGCGTCGAGCTGCGGATAGGAAGAACAGGGGCACTTTCCGCTGAACCACCCCGCGCCGCCTTCGGGGGTCACCAGGCGGATAGGAAGAACAGGGGCACTTCC
>VGSZ01000109.1 GCA_016874845.1 Deltaproteobacteria bacterium | reverse complement strand
CTGGGTGTCGTTCGGGGTGTCGTTCTGGGTGTCGTTCTGGGCGTCGTTCTGGGCGTCGGGCGGCGACGCAATGGTCGACGCGAGCAGCGCGTCGAGCTCGGCGCGGAGCGTGTCGATGCTGGTGAGGCCGAGGTGCAGGTGGCGGATGCGGCCGTCGTGGTCGACGACGTACGACGACGGCAGGCTGGTGAGTCCGAGCTGCTCGCCGAGGCCGCGGTCGTCGACCAGTGTGAGGAGCCCGGGGGCCAGCGCGCGCCACGCCTGCTGCGCCGCTGGCAGGTCGCCGGGCTCGCGGTTGACGCCGACGATGACGACGCCGCGGGCGGCGTAGCGTGCGGCGAGAGCGGCGAGGTCGGGCAGGCTCTTGCGGCACGGCCCGCACCACGAGGCCCAGAAGTCGACGACGAGCACCTTCGTCGCCGGCGCGCGGGCGATGGCGGCGAGGTCGATGCGCCCCCTGGCGGGCGCGCCGGGCAGGGGTGGCGCGTCGACGCCGGGCAAGAGGCGCAGCGGCACCGACGGCAGCGCATCGCCGACGAGGCGCGGGCGCAGCTGCTCGGCGTGGCGCACGACTCTGTTCGCCGACAGGCCGACGACGGCGACGACCGCAGCAAGGACGACGGCCAGGCCGCGGCGCGCGATCACGGCGCGGGGCAGCAGCGTCGTCACGGCGGTGCGGACGCGCCACAGCCAGTCGGCGATCAGGACGAGCCCGGGGCCGTAGGCGACGACGCACTTGGCGGTGAAGCGCGCCCACGAAACCTGCCCCTGCACGAGCACCGCCGCCGAGTCGACGGCGGTGTGGGGCAGCCACCACAGCTTCACGTCGAGCAGGGCCAGCGCGCCGCCTGCCGCCTTGCAGACCGCGAGAGGCACGAGCAGGTACGCCGTCGCCAGCGCGGCCCCGCGCGCGCGTCGCCCGACGGCACGCGCGACGGCGGCGACAACGACAGCGGCGCCGGCGACGACGGCGAGATCGGCGCTGCCGGCGCGCACGATCAGGTCGAGCAGGCGGCGCACGACGACGAGGGGCGCCTCGCCCGCGAGGGCCAGCAGCCGGAACGTGTCGGAGGCGTTCAGGGCAAGGACGACCACGGCGTAGACCAGCAGCGGCTCGAAGAGGCCGACGCGCTCGTCGTCGATGAGCGCCGCGAACGCCCGTCGCGGCTGCGCCACGATCCCGCCGAGCCGGTCCACGAGGGTGGACGCCGCGTCGTCGTCGGCGCGGCGCGGCAGCGTCGTCGGCGCGTCGTCGGCGGCGGGCGCGGGGGCGCGGTGGTCGGGCGAGGTCATGGGCCGTCCTCTGGGGCGACGGTCTTCGCCTTGTCGCGGCGGGCGCGAAAGAACCGCCGCAGCATGTCGCCACAGGGATCGGCGAGCACGCCGCTGTGGACGACGAGGCGGTGGTTCAGCCGGCTGTCGCGGCACACGTCGGCGAGGGAGCCCACGGCGCCGGCCTTCGGATCGAAGGCGCCGAAGACGACGCGGTCGACGCGGGCGTTCACCAACGCGCCGGCGCACATGAAGCAGGGCTCGAGCGTGACGTAGAGCGTTGCGCCCGACAGGCGCCAGCGCCCGAGCGTCTTCGCGGCCTGCCGCAGCGCGAGGAGCTCGGCGTGGGCGAGAGGGTCATGGTCGGCCTCGCGGCGGTTGCGGCCACGACCGACGACGACGCCGTCGTGGACGACGACGCAGCCCACCGGCACCTCGCCACAGGCGGCGGCCTCTTCGGCGAGCGCCAGCGCCTCGCGCAGGAAGCGCTCGTCGGCCTCGCCCGCGGGGGACGGGGGCGGAGTGGGCGTCGGCGTCGCCGGGATGCTCATCGTGGTGGCGCGGATCGTCATCGTGATTCGTCGTCGTGGTTCGTGCTCGTCAGCCCGGCGCGGTCGCCGCGTACAGCGGGTGCAGGTGGTGCAGCGGCCCGTGACCGTGGCCGAGGCCCGGCGCCTGCACGATGGCCTCGTGGACGTAGGCGACGCCCTGCTCGACAGCGTCGGGTAGCGCGTGGCCATGGGCGAGCAGGCAGGTGATGGCCGCTGACAGCGTGCAGCCGGTGCCGTGGGTGTGGCGCGTGTGCACGCGGGTCGAGCGGGCGCGCAGGACGCCGTCCTTCAGCACCAGCACGTCGGTGACGACGTCGCCGTCGGCGTGGCCGCCCTTCAGCAGCACCGCGCCGGCGCCGCGGGCGAGCAGCGCGCGGCCGGCGCGCACGACGTCGTCGTCGGTGGCAGCGGCGGGCAGGGCGACGCCGGTGAGGCGCGCGGCCTCGGGCCGGTTCGGCGTCAACAGCGTCGCGCGCGGCACGATCGCCTGCAGCATCGCCTCGACGGCGTCGTCCGCGAGCAGCGCGTGGCCGCTCTTGCTGACGAGCACCGGGTCGACCACCAGCGCACACGAGGTCGACGACAGCGCCCGGGCGACGGCGTCGATGGTGGGCTTGTCGACGAGCATGCCGGTCTTGGCCGCGGCCACGGGCAGATCGTCGAGCACGGCGGCGATCTGCGCCTGCACGATGTCGGGTGGGCACGGCGCCACCGCGCGCACGCCGGTGGTGTTCTGCGCTGTCAGCGCGGTGATGGCCGAGGTGCCAAAGCAGCGCAGCGCCGCGAACGTCTTCAGGTCGGCCTGGATGCCCGCGCCGCCCGACGAGTCCGAGCCGGCGATGGTCAGCACCACCGGCAGCGACGCGCCGGCCGGGGCGAGGGGTGCGGGGCGAGACGCGCCGACGGAAGCCATGGAACATTGCCTACCAGCTTGCGGCCGCCTCGTCTGTCCTCGTCCATCGTCGTCCGGCTGTTCGTCGCCGTCGGCCTGCCCGCTGCGCTGGTCGTCGTCGCGCTTGGCCGCCGCGACTCCGGCCACCGGCACGGTGAGGCTGGCGGCCCGCCGCGACGGCGAGCAGCCGGTGCTGGCCGCCGTCGACGACGTCCGGGGCGTCGACGCGGCGACGCAGAAGAAGCTGTTCACGCCGTTCCTCGCGACCATGGAGCGGGGTTCGGGGCTGGGGCTCGCGCTGGTGCGCCGCCTCGCCCGCGACCACGGTGGTAACGCGCGGCTGCACAGCGTCGTCGGGCAGGGCACGCGGACCGAGCTGCGGCTGCGCGCCGACTGGCGGCGATCGCGCGCGAGCGAGTCAGCGCGCGGCGGCGCGCTCGTAGACGACGCGGCCAGAAAAGACCGTCAGGTCGACGCGCGCACCGTTCACCGCCGCCGCCGGCATCGTCGTCAGGTCGCGGTCCACCACGACGACGTCGGCGATCTTGCCTGGCTGCAGCGTGCCGACCTCGTCTTCGTGGTGCAGCAGGAACGCGCCCGCCGTCGTGTAGGCGCGCAGCGCGGTGTCCACGTCGAGGCGCTCGGTCTCGTTCAACACCGGTGCCAACGTCGACGAAGCCCTGGCGTCGGCATTGGGATCCTGTCGGGTCCGCATGACCTCCATGGCGTCGAACGGCGACAGCGCGCTGACCGGCCAGTCGCTGCCGCCGACGACGACGGCGCCGGCAAGTCGCAGCGAGCCCCACGGGTACATGCGCTGCACGCGCGTCGGCCCCACCTGCGGCGTGTTGATGTCGCGGATGTACGTGTCGGGGTAGGCCCACAGGCTCTGCGCGTTGACGACGACGCCGAGGGCAGCGAAGCGCGGGTGGTCGGCGACGTCGACGAGCTGCAGGTGAGCCAGCGTAGGGCGCAGGTCGCGGTCGCCGTTGCGGGCGCGGCTCTTTGCGTAGGCGTCGAGCGCGGCGCGGGCGGCGGCGTCGCCGATCACGTGCATGTGCACCTGCACGCCGAGCGCCTCGAGGGCGGCGACGGCGTCGTCGAGCTGGGCCGGCGTCGCCGTGATGCTGCCCTTGTGCTCGGGGTGGTCGTCGTAGGGCGCGAGCAGCGCGGCGGTCTCGCCCTCGAGGACACCGTCCAGATAGATCTTCGCGCACGTCGGCCGCAGCAGCGGGTGGCCCGCGAAGCGCGCGCGCAGCCCGGTGACCAGCGCGGTGACGGCCTCGACGCCCTGCGCCGGGTCGACGACGGTACAGCCGACGACGCGTGCGGTCAGCTCGCCGCTGTCGGCGAGCGCCTTGTAGGCCTGCAGCCGTCGCTCGTCGGTGCCGGCGTCCATGATGCTCGTGATCCCCTGCTCGCGCAGGCGCAACAGCGCCAGCCGCAGCGACGCCAGGTCGTCGTCCAGCGTGGGCTCGGGGAGCAGGGCTTCGACGAGGTCCATGGCGCTCTCGCGCAGCGTGCCGGTGGGCTCGCCGCTGGCGTCGCGCTCGATGACGCCGTGGGCGGGGTTGGCCGTGGCCTTCGTGATGCCGGCGAGGCGCAGCGCCTTCGAGCTCGCCCAGCCCGAGTGGCCGTCCTCGCCGCGGAAGTACGCCGGCCGGTCGCCGACGACGTCGTCGAGCAGCTGCTTGTGCGGGTTCGCGTTCGCAAACAGGCTCAGGTTCCAGCCGCGGCCGTGGACGAACGCCTGGGTGTCCGTGGTCGCGGCGGCGCACGACCGCACCTTCTGCAGCAGCGCGTCGACGGTGCCGAGGCCGGCGAGCGTGCACCCCCGCTCCTGGCGCCCGCCGCCGAGCGGGTGCACGTGGCCGTCGTGCAGGCCGGGCACCACCATGCGGCCCCGCAGCTCGACGACGCGGGTGGCGTGACCGACGAGGGCGGCCACCGCGTTGTCGTCGCCGACAGCGACGATGCGGTCCCCGCGCAGCGCGAGGGCGCTGGCCGGCGGCGCGCCGGGCACGCCGGTCCAGACGACGCCGCCGCGCAGCACCAGATCGGCGGCTGAGGACGACGACGCGGTCCCCGAGGGCGACGTGGACGCGCACGCACCGCCGAGCAGGGACAGGAGAAGGAAGAGGCCAAGGGGGATGAGCCGTCGCGTCGTCATGGCAGCGGAGTGCCGCGCGTGTCGGCCGACCGCAACGCGGCAGGCGTGACCGGCTGCCGGTCACAGAACCAGGGGCCGCTCGTCGGCGCCCTGATCGCACGCCTCATCCATCGGCCGGGCCTCGCCGTCGAAGTCGAGGGGCGGGCAGGGCCCGTTGGCGGCATCGATGGCCGCCGCCGTGTCGAGCAGGTGGAAGCCGTCGGCCGCACACAGGTTGGTGGCGCCAACGGCGCTGCCCGCAGCGTTGCAGCCGGCGCCGGCGTCGGTGATGGCGTTGCCGGCGACCACCGGGCCCGGCCATTGTCGCGCGGTCCAGCGAATCCGGTGGCGCCGGCTCGCGCGATCGCGTCATCACCGCGACGGCGATCACCACGCCCACGCCCACCAGCGCCGCCACCGCCGCCGCGAACCATGCAGCGCGTGGGCGCTCGCCGGCCACCGGCACTGCCGCCGTCCCGGGCGCAGCCGCGGCTGCGCCCGGGAGAACCGTCGCCGTCGTCGCAGCCGCAGCGGTCGGGGACGGCGCGACGTCGGAGACGCCGCTGCCGGGCAGCGGGACGAGCGGACCACTGCCGGGCAAGGGCGCGAGGCTCGCGATGCCGGGCAGGGGCGCTGTGGCGACGGGGCACGGCGACGGCAGAGCGGGGACGGCTGGCGGAACGCCTTGCTCGGGGGACCGCTCCACGGCTTGCTGGACCTTGCGCTCGTGAAAGAGGTCCTCAGCGTCGTCGTCTTCAACCTCGGCGACGGCGGGGCGCTTGCCGGCCGGCGCGTCGATGGTAGCCGGCGGCGGTGTGGGAGCGGGGCCTGCTGTCGCGCGCGGCGCGTGGACGAAGTATTGCTCGTCGCCGCCGACGTCGTCGCTGTCACCGATATCGCCCGGCGCGAGGCGCGCGGGACGGCGGCTCCTCGAGCAGCTGCTGGCGGACGAGCTGGTCGACGGCGGCGGCGCTGAAGGGCTTGCCCGGTCACCAGCTCGAACAGCACGACGCCGAACGCGTAGGCGTTGACGCGGGCGTCGGTGGGTGTGCCACGTCGCAGCGACTCCGGCGCCATGCAGGCCGGCGTGCCGACGAGCCCGCCGGTGCGCAGGCGACCCTTGCCGTCCCGGTCCTCGCTGACGCTGTAGTCAAGCACCTCGACGAAGTCGCGGTCGCCCTCTGGTCCGACGAGGAGCACGTTCTGCAGCTTGAGGTTGCGGTGCATGACGCCCGCGCCGTGCCCGGCCTGCAGCGCAGGGGCAATCTGCCGGGCCACATGCACCGCGCGGGGCAGCGGCAGCGGCCCACGCTTCGATCTCTCCGTCAGCGGACGACCGCGCAGAGCAGCTCGGTGATCAGGATCGGTGCGGACCCTGCCCGACGATGCCCCGCACCGACAGCACGTGGGGGCTTGCGACGGTGCGCAGCGCCGTCGCCTCAGCGAAGAACGCCGCGCACGGGCCAGCGTCGGCGACCAGCTCGGGGCGCAGGAACTTCAGCGCGACGTAGCCGCCGCGCGCGGTGACGTCGGCGCCGTACGCCGCCCCATGCCGGACGGTCCGAGCTCAGCGTGGATGGCGAACGGAAGGCGCCGCTCCCCGGGCTTCGGCAGCGACGTCACCCGGACGGACCACCGCGGGTCGGCGAGCCAAAAGCGCGGGCGACAACATCCGACCGTGCAGAACCGGGTCGTGCGCCCGCCGCTCACGACGCCCGGGTCTTTAGGTCGGCGAGCCCCCCGTCGACGCCAAGGATCTGGCCGGTGAGGAACGACTGCGCCGGGTCGACGAGGAACGCGATGGCGCGGGCGACGTCACCGGGCTCGCCGACGCGGCCGAGCGGGTGCAACGCCAGCGACGCCGCCAGCGCCTTGTCATTGTTCACGATGCGCTCGGTCAGGCGCGAGCGCACGAGCCCTGGGGCCACCGCGTTCACGCGCACGGCGCGCGCCGCGTACGTCGCCGCCGCCGACCGCACGAGCCCCTCGATGGCGCCCTTCGCCGCGGCGATGGCCTCGTGGTTCGCGAGACCGATGCGCGCCGCCGCCGACGACACCAGCACGACGCTGCCGCCGCCCTCCTGCGTCTGCATCACCCGCACGGCGGCGCGTAGCACGTAGAAGCTGCTGGTCGCGTGCGTCGTGATCGTCTGGAGCCACTCGTCGTCGCGGGTGTGGTGCGCCGGCTTCAACAGCAGCGAGCCCACCGCGTTCACCACGCCGTCGAGGCGGCCGAAGCGCGCCACGGCGTCCTGCACGGCGGCGTCGATGGCGCTCGCGTCGGTGGCGTCGACGACGGCGGTGGGTGCATCGACCTCGGCGCCCAGCGCCGCGAGCCGCCCGGCGTCGCGGCCCGCGCACAGCACGGCGTCGCCGCGGTGACGAAGCACCCGCACCGTCTCGGAACCGATGGCGCCCGTGGCGCCTACGACGAGAACTGCCGCCATGCCTGCCTCCGCGCCTCATACGGATGCCGGGCGATGGGCCGGCGTCGCGGGTTACGGCGCACCTCCCTTCGGGCGCTGTCGCCAAAGTGCACGCGTGACGTCGCTGTCGTCGCCGGCATCTCACGCCGTGTCGGTAGGCGTCGTGTGGTTCAAGCGGGATCTGCGCGTGTCCGATCACGCGCCGCTGGTGCAGGCGGCTCACGCCGGCCCGGCGCTGCTGCTCTACGTCGTCGAGCCGTCGCTGCTCGCCCAGCCCGAGACCGACGCCAGCCACTTGCAGTTCATCGCCGAGAGCCTCGATGGCCTGCGCGCCCACGCCCGCGCGCTGGGCGCCCGGCTCTACGTGCGCACTGGCGAGGTCACCGACGTCCTTGGTCGGCTGCGTCGTCGCCTGCCGTTGACGCACCTGTACGCGCACCAGGAGACCGGCAACGCGCTCACCTACGCGCGGGACGCCGCCGTGGCGCGCTTCTGCCGCGAACACGGCATCGCCTTTATCGAGCACTGGCAGCACGGCGTGCAGCGGCCGCTGCGGTCACGCGATGGCTGGGCCCGCGCCTTCGTCGAGCGCATGACCACACCGACGCTGCCGCCGCCGGCGCACGTTCACGACGCGTCGGAGCTCGCCGACGGCGACCCCTTTGGCGACGACCACGGTGACGGGGCGCTGCCCACCCCCGCGGCGGTGGGGCTTGGATCGTCGACGAAGCCCGAGGCCCAGCGCGGCGGCGAGCGGGAGGCCCGCGCGACCCTGAAGAGCTTCCTGGCCGAGCGTTGCATCGACTACCGCACCGCGATGTCGTCGCCGTTGTCGGCGGCCCACGCCTGCTCGCGGATCAGCCCGCACCTCGCCTACGGCACGCTGTCGACGCGGCAGGCGTTCACCGCGACCGCGCGCGCGCTCGCGCACGCGCTGCCTCCTTTGCCGGGCGACCCGCGGTCTCCATCGTCGCCGGCGGTGCGTCGTGCCCTGTCGCTGCGCAGCTTCCAAAGCCGGCTCTTCTGGCAAAGCCACTTCATGCAGAAGCTCGAGAGCGACACGCGGCTCGAGTTCGTCGACCAGCACCCGGGCCTCGCTGGCCTGCGCGAGGCCGTCCCGTTCGACGAGCACCGGTTCTCATCGTGGTGTCGGGGCGAGACCGGGTATCCGCTCGTCGACGCCTGCATGCGCATGCTGTTGCGAACGGGGTGGTTGAACTTCCGCATGCGGGCCATGCTGGTCAGCGTGGCGTCGTACCATCTGTGGTTACCGTGGCGACGGCCGGCGCTGCACCTGGCGAAGCACTTCCTCGACTTCGAGCCGGGCATCCACTTTCCGCAGGTGCAGATGCAGTCGGGCACGACGGGGACGAACACGCTGCGCATCTACAGCCCGTCGCGGCAGGCGCGGGTGCAGGATTCGACGGGCGCGTTCATCCGCCGCTGGGTCCCCGCGCTCACCGCGGTGCCCGACGAATTCATCCACGCGCCGCACACGATGCCGCTCTTGCTGCAGCAGCAATGCGGCGTGTTCGTGGGGCGCCACTACCCTGCGCCGATCGTCGACGAAGCCGAGGGGCTGGCCTTCGCGCGCGAGCGGATCGGGGCGGCGCGCCGCGCGATCGGACAGAGCGCCGAGGGCCGGGCGCAGACGGCGGCGCTGCTCGCGCGCCACGGCTCGCGCAAGGCGCCGACCCGTGGTCGGCGACCCGCGCCGTCGTCGTCGGCGACGATCACTCCACAGCTGGCGCTGGCGCTGGCGTTCGGCGAGGGCGGCCCGGCCGACGGGCGCGAGGATGGCGGCGTCGTCGGCGACGAGGTCCAGGGGCAGGACGCGGGCGACGACGGCGTCAGCGACGAGCGCTTCGAGGACGAGGGCGTCGATGCCTGAAGGTGACACGCTGCACCGCATCGAGCAGGCGCTGGCGCCTTTGGTGGGGCACCGTGTCCTCGCCTTCAGCCTGCCGCGGCAGGGCGTGGGCTCGAGCGTCGTCGGCGACGTTGTCGTCGACGTCGAGGCGCTCGGCAAGAACCTGCTGGTGTCGTTCTCGGGCGGGCTCGTGCTGCACACGCACCTGAAGATGACCGGGCTTTGGCACCGCTATGTTCGCGGCGAGCCGTGGCGCCGGCGGCGCGAGCTCGCCGTCGTTGTCTTGTGCGCCGGGCCGTACGAGGCGGTGTGCTTTCAGGCGCCGCTCGTGCGGCTGGTCGAACAGCGGCGCATCGACCGCGAGCTGCGGCTGCCGCTGCGCGGGCTCGATCTGGTGCGCGAGGACGTCGACCTCGAGCGCGTGCTCGCCGGTCTGCGTGCGCTGCCGCCAGAGACGCCGCTCGGAGTGGCGTTGCTGGAGCAGGGCGTCGTGGCGGGGATCGGCAACGTCTACAAGTCCGAGGCGTGCTTTCGCGCCCGGCTGTCCCCGCTTTGGCCCCTCGGCGCCATCGACGACGACGCGCTGCGGGCGCTGCTCGCAGACACCGCGGCCGTGATGCGCGACAACGTCGCCGCGCGTGCTCCGGGCGCATCCGGCGACACCGGCGCGGCGGGCGACGCGGTGGCGCACTACCGCTACGAGCGCACGAGCCACACGACGCGTACGACGTCGACAGGGTGCGAGCGTGGCAAGGGACCCATCGCCGTCTACGGCCGGGCGGGCGAGCCGTGCTTCGCCTGCGGCGCTGCCATCGTGCTGTTCCGGCAGGGGTCGCTGCAGCGCTCGAGCTACGCCTGCCCGCGCTGCCAGCCCGCGCCTCAGACGACGTCGAAGCCGTCGTCGTCGTCGTCACCGTCGAAGAGCCCGCCGCCGCCGTCAAATGCACCGTCGTCCAATGCGGCATCGTCGAGCGCGCCGTCGTCGACTGCGCCATCGGCGTCGGCGGCGTGGAGCGGACCCGGCGACGACGGCGCGCCCGCCCCCGGGGTCGTCGTCGACGGCCCGCCGCGGTCGGTGCCCTGAGGGGGCAGCAGCCAGACGAAGCCGCCGGCGGTCTTCGCAAACCCCGCCGGTCCCAGGGCCGTGTGCAGCGGGTGGGCGGCGAAGTCGTCGCCGGTGGCGTCGAGGCCGTCGACGTCGGCGATCACCAGCCGCGCGCCGCGCCCGTCGCGCAGGCGGGTGACGGCGAGGTGGGCGAGCCCACGGGCCAGCGCCGCCGCCAGCCGTCGTCGGTCGGGCTCGGTGTCGGGCAGGAATGTCAGCAGCTTCTTGCCGTGGGCCGTGACGAGGCCGACCAGCCGCCCGGCGGCGATCACGGCGATGGCGTGGGCGGCGCGTTGCGGCGCGGCGACGTCGGGGCCGCGCGGCGACGTCGGGGCGGGCCACGGCACGTCGGCGCCGAACGGCTGCGCCGGGTCCACCGCCGCCAGCACGAAGACGGCGTCTTCGTCGGCGCCCGCCGCGCGCTGCGCGCGCAGCGCCTCCACCGCCTCGGGCGTGCCGTACTGCAGCCCCGCCGCGCCGTCGACGAAGTAGCCGCGTCGGATCAAGCCCTGGTCCTCCATGGCCCGCAGCGCCGCCTTCACGTCGGCGGCCGGCGCCAGCCCCCGCGACAGCAGCGTGACCAGCTCGTTGTCGAGCACGCCGCACGCCCAGAGGAGCTGCTCGGCCACGAAGACGGCCCGCTCCAGCGGCGACGGCGGCGGCCGCCCCGAGCGCAGCGTCGTCGTCAGCGTGAAGCGCCCCGCGAGCCCGACGTCGGCGCGCCCGCGCAGCACCGGTGCCCGCCGTCGCCGACCGTCGCCGCCGCGGCCGGCGCGCGCCCGCAGCGCGCCCACGCCGTCGTTGGTGACGAGCCCGCGCCAGACCAGCCGCCACAGCGCCGCTTCGACATCCTCGCTCACCAACGCCGGGCCCGGCCGGTGCTGGTGGCGCGCCGCCCGCCACGCGGCGAACGACGGCACCGTCGCGACCCTGCCGACCGCGCCGTCGCCGACCCCGCCGCCGCCGCGGGCGCCCGCCGCGGGCGTCGTCGTCGCCGTCGCCGCCACCGTCGCCACGATCGCGGCGAGGAACGACGCGCCCCGCGCCTGCAGCGCCCGCAGCACGGCCTCGTCGAGCGTGGCGGCCGCGCTGCCCTCTGTCGTCGTCGTGGGCGTCGTCACCGTGGGCGTCAACGTCGCGGGCGTCGCCGTCGTGGACGTCGTCGTCGTGGACGTCGTCGTCGTGGACATCGTCGTCGTCCCCGGCGCCTCTGCCTCGGGGGGCGACCACAGCGCGCCCACGGCGTCGGCGAGGAACAGCCGCACGTCGCCGTCGCGCTCGCCCCGCGCGCCGTCGCCGACCCACACGACCTCGCCGGCGGCGAGCAGCGCGTCAAGGTGCGCGGGGCGAAGGTCGGGCACGCGGGCGGGCAGCACAGTGCGCTCGACGACGCTCCACGGCAGCGGCAGGCCCTGCACGCGCGCCAGGGCATCCCGCAGGCGATCGAGGTCGGCGGCGGTGGGTACGAGGGCCGGCGCGCGCACCAGCGTCTGCGCCGCGGGGCGCACGGGGACGACGCCGGCGGCGCGCAGGCGCGCGGCAACGAAGGTGGCCTGATCGACGGGGGCAGCCTCGTGGCGCAGCGCCGCCAGCGTGCGGCGACGGAGCGCCTGCAGCGTCTCGGCGGTGGTGTAGTCGAGCTCGACGCCGCCGGGCCGGAACGCGCCGCGCTCGAGCTGACCGCGGCGCACCAGCGCGTCGAGCGCGCCCGCAGCGACGTCGACGGCGACGCCGACGCGGGCGGCGACCTCGGCCGCCGTCGACAGCGCGTGGGCCCGCACGTCGCGCCGCACCAGCGCCACCAGCGGGTCGCCCTCGACCACGAGATGGTGCGCGGGCACGCCGGGCGGCACGACGACGCCAAGCGCCTGCGCGTAGCGGCCGGCGTCCTCGACGGCGATCACGCGGGCGCGCCCCGCCACCCGCACCAACAGCGCGCGCTGCTGGTCGACGAGCTCGTCGACCAGCAGGCCGGCGAGCCGCGCCCGGCGCGCGTCGTCGTCGTCGCCCTGCCGGCCGTCACCGGGCGCCATGGCGACGGCGGGGCGGGTCGCGGGCAGCGCTGTCGACGGCGACAGGCGGGCGTCGGGGCGGACGCGGGCGGCGAGCTCGTTCAGGGTCAGCGCGCCCAGACGAATCAAGGCGTCGTGGACGTCGTCGGCGTGGCGACACCAGGTCGACGGCGCGGTGCGCGCGAGGATGGCCTCGACGCCTTCGATCACGTCGAGGTCGAGCAGCTCGCGCAGCGCGCCCTCGCCGAGCATCCCGCGCAGCTGCCCGAGGTCGAGAGACAGCGCGCGCGCCTTGCGCTCGGCGGCGGGCACATCGTCGTCGTACAGCGACGTGCGCGCCATCGCGTGGATGACGTCGGCCGCCAGCGGCGAGGGCTGATCGACATCGACGGTGACGACGCGGATGGCGCCCTGCTCGACGCTCTCGAGCAGCCCGGTCAGGCCGGGCAGGTCGAACTGGTCGTGCAGGACCTCGCGGGCGGCCTCGAGGATCAACGGAAAGTCGGGCCGCTCGCGCACAGCGTCGAAGAGCGCGCGGGCCCGCTGCCGTTGCTTCCACAGCGCGGCCCGGCGGTGCAGCGAGCCGCGCGGCAACACCAGCGCGCGCGCCGCCGCCTCGCGGAAGCGCGCCGCGAACAGCGGCGTGTCACCAAGCGCACCGACGACGGCTGCCTCGACCTCGCTCGCCCGGGGGAGCAGCGCCCGCAGGTCTGGCGGCGCGTCGCTCTCGGGAAAACGAAACAGCGCCCCGTCGTTGGTGACGGTGACCGCCAGCTCGAGCCCGAGGGTCTCGCGGGCGTTGCGCGCGATGGCAAGCGCGAGGGGCTGCCACACCGCGCCGCCCAGCGGCGACAGCACCACCACCTGCCAGTCCGACAGCTCGTCGCGGCTGCGCTCGATGACGATCTCGCGGTCGGTGGGCAGCACGCCGCCGTCGTGAAGTCGCTGCCGTTGCAGGAAGGCCACCAGCGCCGTCGCCGCTTCCTCGTCAAGGCCGTGGCGCTCCTGCAGGAGTCGGCGGGCCGCGTCGGCAGGGGCGTCGCCGAGCTGCCGGGCGAGCGCGCCGACGCACCGGCCGAGCTCCAAGGGTCGCAGCTGCTGCTCGCCGCGCCAGAACGGCAGCTTGCCCGGCAACCCGGGCGCAGGGGTCACGAGCACGCGGTCGGGCGTGATGCGCTCAATGCGCCACGACGACGAGCCGAGGCGGACGACCTCGCCGGGGCGCGACTCGAAGACCAGCTCTTCGTCAAGCTCCCCGACCTTCGGTCCCGGCTCGTCCTCGCCGTTGCCGACCAGGTGCACGCCGTACAGGCCGCGGTCGGGGATCGTGCCGACGTTCTGCACGGCCACGCGGTGGGCGCCGGCCAGCGGCACGAGCAGCCCGCTGCGCTCGTCGAGGCGCAGCCGCCCGCGCAGGCCGTCGTGCCCCTCGAGCCCCAGCTGCACGACGTCGCGCCCGCAGAGCATGCCGACGACGGCGTCGAAGAGCGAGCGCGGCAGCCTCGCCCACGGCGCGGCGCCCTTCGCCAGCGTGTACAGCTCGTCGGGCGCGCGCGGGGCCAGCGCGACGATGCCCACCAGCTGCTGGGCCAGCACGTCGACAGGGTTGTCGACGACGCGCGTCGCCTCGACGGCGCCGTCGCGCATGGCGGGGATGACGGCGGCGGTGACGAGCACGTCCAGGGGGAAGCGCGGGACGAACACGCCGCGGCTCGTGGCGCCGACCTGGTGGCCGGCGCGGCCGACGCGTTGCAGGCCGGCGGCCACCGACGGCGGTGCGTCGATCTGCACGACGACGTCGACGCTCGGCAGGTCGACGCCGAGCTCCATCGAGCTGGTCGCCACCAGCACGCGGACGTCGCCGCGCTTCACGGCCTCCTCGATCTGCTGTCGCTGCGGTCGGGCCAGCGAGCCGTGGTGGGCCACGGCGAGCGGGCCGTCGGGGGCGCGGCCGGCGGCGGTCTCCTCGGCGAGCCACAGGTCGTTCACCGTCGCGGCGAGGCGCTCGGCGAGGCGGCGCGCGTTGACGAAGACGAGGAGCGTCTTGTGCCGGCGGGCCAGCGCCGTGATCCGCGGCGGCACCACCGCCCATGTCCCTGTCGGCGCGCCGACGAGCAGCGTCGGCGAGGGCAGCAGCGCCGCCGGTGACGTCATCGTCATCTTCGATGTCGACGACGACGCCGACGATGACGATGGCGATGACGATGACGACGCCCCCGTCGCAAGCGTCTCCAGCCAGGGCGCGGACGCGTCGGCGGCAGGGGCGGGCAGCGCGTGCACGACGGCGAGCTCGAGGCTCTTGTCGGTGCGGGCGTCGACGATCGCGACGGGGCGCGACCGGCCGGCGGCGACGTCGACGCCGCCGAGGAAGCGCGCGACCTCGTCGAGGGGCCGCTGCGTCGCCGACAGGCCGATCCGCTGCAGCGAGTGCGGCGCGCGGGACCCGGCGGCGGTGTCGGGGCCGGCGTGATCGGCGCGGTGGCGCTGCACGAGCTCGTGCAGGCGCTCGAGGGTGAGGGCGAGGTGGGCGCCGCGCTTGGTCGGGACGAGGGCGTGGATCTCGTCGACGATCACGGTCTGTACCGACGCGAGGGCGCGGCTGGCCTGGCTGGTGAGCAGCAAAGCGAGGCTCTCGGGCGTCGTGATCAGGATGTCGGCGGGGTGCCGACGGAAGCGCGCCCGTTCGCGCGCGTCGGTGTCGCCGGTGCGCACGGCCACGGTGGGCAGCCGCGGCGGCAACCCGAGCAACGCGAGGCAGCGCCCGATGCCGGCGAGCGGCGCCCGCAGGTTGCGCTCGACGTCAGTGGCCAGCGCCTTCAGCGGCGAGACGTAGACGACCTTCGTGCCCGCTGGCGGCTCCGCAGGCGACGGGACTGACGCGAGGGCGTCCTGTACGAGGCGGTCGACGACAGCGAGGAACGCCGCCAGCGTCTTTCCGCTGCCGGTCTGGGCGAACACGAGCACGCTGTCGTGTCGCTGCACGAGCGGCCAAGCCCGCGCCTGTGGCAGCGTCGGGGCGCCAAAGGACTCGACGAACCAGCGCCGCGTCGCCGGGTGGAAGCCAGCGAGGGCCGCGTCGACGTCGAGGGGAGCAGGGACGCCGACCGCCATATCCCGAAGATGCCGCAGCGACGGGCGCCGTGACAGCGGCGACCTCGACGGCGCGCGGTCACCGCAGCCGGAAGATGATCGTGCCCTGCGTCCTGGCGCTCCGTGGTCGTCCGGCCGCCGAGGCTCGGGTGCTGCACGTCGCCGCGCACGTCGCCCGGCCCGGGCATCGGCGCAAGGACCTGCAGCGGGCCATCCGCCGTGTTCGACAGGAAACCCACGCCCACCGCGTCGACGTCAGCGACGGCGGCGTTGCGTGCGCTGCCGGTAGCGACCCGCGCCACCGTGGTCCGCGGGTCGCGGAGCACCAGCGCTCCGTCGAATTCGGCGCCGCCCTCGCCCGTGATCGCGAAGCTGATCTTGTGCGTCGGCGACGGCGGCGTGCGGTCGAAGGCGACGGCGGTGCTCGCCACCGTCGAGCAGCCTCCGGCGGCGTCGCACGCGAAGGCGTGGATGCGGTGCGCCTGCTCGA
>VGSZ01000108.1 GCA_016874845.1 Deltaproteobacteria bacterium | reverse complement strand
CTACAGCCGCACGAAGAACCTCAGCTCGTTCGTGGGTACCGCCCCCCTGAACGACCCGCGCTACGTCGCCATCGTGCTCGTCGACGAGCCGAAGGGCCTCGTGTTCGGCGGTCAGGTGGCGGCGCCAGCGTGGCGCGAGATCGTCGAGCGGGCGCTGCTGCTCGACGGCGCCTCCGGCATGGCGACGTTTGCGCCGAGCGTCGACGAGCTGAAGGCGGCGGCGAAGGCCGCGGCGAGCGCCAAAGGGGCCGGCGGGTCTCTGCCGACGGAGCCGACCATCGTCGTCCTCGGCGACGAGGCCCGCCCCGCCGTGGAGGGGCTGGTGCCGGACCTGCGCGGGCTGTCGGCGCGGGGCGCCCTGCGCGCGGCGGCGGCGGCCGGTCACGAGCTGCAGCTGTCGGGCAGCGGCCTGGTCGTCGCGCAGGAGCCCCTGCCTGGCGTCACCGCCGACGGCCCCATCGCGGTCAAGCTCGCCCTGGGCGACGAGGCGCGGCGGTGAGCATGACCCTGCGCGCCCTGCTGGACGGGCTAGCCGACGTCGACGACGCCGCGGCCCCTCTGGTCGTCGACGCCGTGACCGTCGACTCGCGCAAGGCGTGCGGCGGCGTCGTCTTCGTCGCCGCGCCGGGTGCCACCCCATCCTCGCGCGACGGCCACGACTTCGCCATCGACGCCGTCCGCGCCGGCGCCAGCGCCGTCGTCGTCGAGCGCGTCGTCCGCGGGCTGGCGGCGCCGCAGGTGGTGGTGGCCGACGCCCGCCGCGCGGCGGCGGTCCTTGCCGAGCGCATGGCCGGCTCGCCGTCGCGAAAGCTGTCGCTGGTCGGGGTCACCGGCACCAACGGCAAGACGACGACGACGTTCCTGCTGGCGCAGATCGCGCGCGCCGCCGGTCGTCGCGGCGCGGTGTTCGGCACGCTGGGCGTGGGCGCTCCCGAGGCGCCGCAGCCCTCGGGGTTCACGACCCCCGAGGCCGAGGTGCTCTCGTCGCGGCTCGCCGCAGTGAACGCCGACGGCTTCGACGTGGTCGGGCTCGAGGTTTCGTCGCACGCGCTCGCCACCCGACGCGTCGACGGCCTGACCTTCGCGGCGGCGGGCTTCACCAACCTGACGCAGGATCACCTCGACTTCCACGGCACGCTGGACGCGTACTTCGCGGCGAAGGCCCGGCTCTTTACCGCGCTGCTGCCGGCGAGCGCCCCGGCCGTGCTGCCCGCCGACGACGACGAGCACGGCTTTCACGCCCGCCTGCGCGCTGCGCGTCCCGACGCGATCACGTATGGCGCGGTGCCCGCCGCGCGGCTGCAGGCGACGAGGGTCGAGGCCAGCGCCCGCGGTCTGTGCCTGCGCCTGTCCTTCGACGGCCGCGACGTCGACGTGCGGGCGCCGCACCTGCTCGGCGGCTTCAACGTCGACAACACGCTGGTGGCCGCCGGGCTTGCCCTCGGGCTCGGGCTGTCGCTGGAGGACGTCGCCCGTGGCCTCGCCATCGCGCAGCCGCCGCCGGGCCGCATGCAGCGCGTTCCCGGCCGCGACGGCGACCCTCTCGTCGTCGTCGACTATGCGCACACGCCCGACGCGCTGGAGCGCGCGCTGCTCACCGCGCGCACCCTGTCGGCGGGCCGGCTGTTCGTCGTCTTCGGCTGCGGCGGCGACCGCGACGCCGGCAAGCGCCCGCTGATGGGCAGGATCGCCGCCGACATCGCCGACGCCGTCGTGATCACCGACGATAACCCGCGCTCCGAGCCGAGCGCCGCGATCCTCGACGCAGTGGCCTCTGGCATCGGCGGCCACCTGTCCGAGGTGAATGACGCCCGCGCCCTCGCCAAGGGCACCTGGCTGCGCGTGGGCAATCGCCGCCTCGCCGTCCGCGCCGCGGTGCGCGCCGCCAGCGACGGCGACGTCGTCATGATCGCCGGCAAGGGCCACGAGCGAGACCAGACCACCGCCGGGATCAAGGTGCCCTTCGACGACGTCCGCGAGGCCGCCGCGGCGCTGGCGCGCGCGTCACGGCCGGCGTTTCTGCCGGCAGGCTTCGTCGAAGAAGCGCTCGGGGTGCGCTTCTCGGCGACGACGACGGCCGTCTTCGCCGGCGTCACCACCGACTCGCGGGCCATCGAGCCGGGCGCGCTGTTCGTGCCGTTGAAGGGCGACCGCTTCGACGGCCACGACTGGGTCGAGCGCGCGCTGGCCGACGGCGCCGCCGCGGCCCTCGTGGCGCGCAAGCACGCGCTGGCCGCCCGCACCGATCTGCCGCTGCTCGTCGTCGACGACCCGCTGTCGGCGCTGCAGCGGCTCGCGCGCGCGTGGCTGCTGTCGCAGCCGGCGGTGCGCATCGCGCTCACCGGCAGCAACGGCAAGACGACCACGAAGGAGCTGCTGGCGGCGTCGCTGCGCTCCTGCGTCGGCGACGACGCCGTGGTCGCCACCGAGGGCAACCTGAACAACCACATCGGCGTGCCGCTGACGGCCCTGCGCGTCGAGGCCCACCACCGCTTCGCGGTCCTCGAGATGGGCATGAACCACCTGGGCGAGATCGCGTCGTACTGCACGTACGCGCCGCCCCACGCTGGGCTGGTGACCAACATGGGCACGGCCCACGCAGGCAACGTCGGCGGTGTCGAGGGCGTGGCACGGGCGAAGGCCGAGCTGTTCGAGGCGCTGCCCGGTGACGGCATCGCTCTCGTCAACGCCGACGACCCGCGCTGCGTGCGCGAAGCGCAGACCAAGGCGCTGTGCCGGCGCGTGTCCTTCGGCGCCGCGCCGTTCGCCGACGTGCGGCTGGTGGGCGTGGTCGACCTGCTCGACGGCGGCCAGCGCCTCACCCTCGCCCACAAGGGGTGCGTCGTCGTCGTCAACATCCCGCTCGAGGGCCGGCACAACGCGCAGAACGCCGTCGGCGCGGTGGCCGCCGCGGTGGCGCTGGGCCTCGACTTCGAGCGGGCGGTGCTGGGGCTCGCCGACGTGCGCGCGGCCCATGGTCGCCTGCAGCGTCGGCAGCGCGGCGACGGCCTGCTGGTGCTCGACGACAGCTACAACGCGAACCCCGACTCGATGGAAGCCGGCCTCGAGACGCTGCGCTCCCTGGGCGCGCGCGCGCGGCGCATGGCGGCGCTCGGCCCGATGCTCGAGCTCGGTGAGCACGCGCCGGCGGCCCACCGGCACATCGGCGCCGCGGCGGCGCAGGCGGGGCTCGCGCGGCTCTTCTGCTGCGGTGATCTCGGCTGCCACATCGAGGCCGGCGCGCGGGCCGCGGGGCTCCACGACGTCGTCTGGGCCGCCGACTCGGCGGCGCTGGCGCCTCTGGTGCAGGAGGCGCTCGCCGGCGACACCGGCGACGTCGTGCTGCTGATCAAGGGATCGCGCGGCGCGCGCATGGAGCGCATCGTCGCGGCGTTGTTCCCGCAGTCGCCTGCCCCCGTCGAGGGACGTCGCTGATGCTCTACACGTTCCTGTACTCGAGCTCATCCGGCGCGTCGTTCTTGAACGTGCTGCGTTACCCGTCGTTCCGCATCGTGATGGCGGCGTTCACGGCGCTGGTGCTGACGCTGTTTCTGTACCCGCCGTTCATCCGACGCCTGCAGGTCTTCAAGTATGGGCAGGAGGTCCGCAAGGACGGGCCCGAGGCCCACCTGAAGAAGCAGGGGACGCCGACGATGGGCGGCATCCTGATCCTCGGCTCGGTGTTCGTCTCGACTGTGCTCTGGGCCGACGTCACGAACGTCGCCGTGTGGCTGCTGCTGCTCGTCACGATGGGCTACGGCGCCGTCGGCTTCTACGACGACTACAAGAAGATCAAGTTCCGCGATCCCGCCGGTCTCGCCGGGCGTTGGAAGCTCTTCTGGCAGTTCACCATCGGCGCCTTCGCGCTGGGCATCTGGGCGTGGGGCAAGGGCACAATCCCGTTCGACACGCACCTGTCGCTGCCGTTCGTGCCGCTGAAGATCGCGTTCCCCACCATCCCGCCGCTGGTCTACCTGCCGCTGGCGCTGACCCTGCTCGTCGTCGGCACGTCCAACGCGGTGAACCTGACCGACGGCCTCGATGGCCTCGCCATCGGCCCGGTGATCGTTGCCAGCTTCGTCTTCCTCGTCCTCGGCTACGCCGCCGGGACAACCATCAAGGGCATGGATCTCGCGACCTACCTTCACATTGTTCCGGTCAAGGGGTCGGTCGAGCTCTGTATCTTCTGCTCCGCCGTCTGCGGCGCCGGCATCGGCTTCCTCTGGTACAACGCCTATCCCGCGCTGGTCTTCATGGGTGACGTCGGCGCCCTCGCCCTCGGCGGTGCGCTGGGGATGCTCGCGATCTTCACGAAGAACGAGCTGCTGAGCGCGCTGCTGCACGGTGTGTTCCTGGCCGAGACCCTCTCGGTCATGATCCAGTCGACTTATTTCAAGTACACCAAGAAGAAGTTCGGCGAGGGCCGCCGCGTGTTCAAGATGGCCCCCGTCCACCACCACTTCGAGAAGGACGGCTGGCCCGAGCCCCGCGTCGTGATCCGGTTCTGGATCGTGAGCGTGATGCTCGCGCTGATCGCCCTCGCCTCGCTGAAGCTCCGCTGACGTCGCCCTGCACGAGGACCCTGCCCCCGCCATGAAGCTCTTGCACGATCCCCGTGGAGCCCGCGTCGCTGTCACTGGCGGCGGCAAGACCGGCGCCGCCGTCGCGCGCACGCTCCTGCGGCTCGGCGCGCGAGTCGAGGTCCACGACGACGCCACAGCCGACAAGGTCGCCGCCGGCCTGCAAAAGCACGGCCTCGACCCGGCGCTGGTGACTGTGGTCGCTGGCGGCCTGAGCGCCGAGGTTCTGAGCGGCGCCGATCTGATCGTGCTGTCCCCCGGCGTGCCTCGCGCTCATCCAGCCCTCGCCGCGGCGCTGCCGCGTGTCCCCTGCGTCAACGAGCTCGAGCTCGGGTACGCGCAGCTCGCGCGGGGCCCGGCAGGCGCGGCCGGCGTCGTCGTCCTCGCCATCACCGGCACCAATGGCAAGTCGACGACGACGACGATGGCCGGCGCCATCGCCCGCGCGCGCGACCCCCACGCCTTCGTCGGCGGCAACCTCGGTACGCCGTTGTGCGCCGCGATCGAAGACGGCCTCGTCGCCGGCACCGCCGACGCGCCGCGGCTGCTGGTCGTCGAGCTGTCGAGCTACCAGCTTGAGACCATCGCGCACCTGCCGGTGGACGCCGGGGCGGTGACGAACCTGACGCCCGACCACCTCGACCGCTACCCGTCGGTGGACGCCTACTACCAGGCGAAGGCGCGGCTGTTCGCGTTGGTGAAAGAACGCGGCGGCGTCACGTTGAACGCCCGCGACCCCGAGACGCGCCGGTGCCTGTGGTCGGCGGTGCCGGGTCGAGCCATACCTTGTCACTTCGACGTTTCGCCGGGTGATCATGGTGTGGAGATCACGACGGGCGGCCTGCGGATCGCGCGCGCTGGTGACGTCCCCGTCACCGTGGAGCTCGCGAACCCGCGGATCGTGGGTCACCACAACCGTCAGAACGCCGCGGCCGCGGCGGCGCTGGCCGTGCTCACCGGGCTCGACGCGGCGACGGTGCAGTCGGGGCTCGACTCCTACGCCGGCATCGCGCACCGGCTCGAACGCGTGGGCACGCACAACGGCGTCACGTGGTGGAACGACTCGAAGGCGACCAACGTCGACGCCGCCGTCACCGCGCTGCGCAGCTTCGCTCCCGTCGCCGACGGCGAAGGCGTGCACCTGATCGCAGGTGGCCTTGGCAAGGGCGCGCCGTACGCGCCGCTGGTCGACGCCAGCCGCGGCCGCGTCGTCGCCGTCTACACCATCGGCGCCGACGCCCCGGCCATCGCCGCGGCCTACGCCGACATCGTCGACGTCGTCGAAAGCGGCGACCTTCGCCGTGCCACCGCCGCCGCCGCGCAGCGCGCGCGCCCCGGCCAGCACATCGTGCTGTCGCCAGCGTGCGCGTCGTTCGACCAGTTCCGTGACTACGGCCACCGCGGCGACGAATTCCGCGCCTGCTTCGCCGCGCACGCCGCCGGCGAGGTCGACGATGCCGACGACCAGAGAGGTCACCGATGAAGACGCTGTCCCGGCTGTCCGCCCGGCTCGCAGAGTTCCGGCCGCGCTTCGATCTGCCGACCCTGTGCGCCGTGCTGTTCCTCGTCGGCCTCGGCGTGGTGATGGTGACGACGGCGTCGTCGGCGCTGGCGGCCCAGCAGAACCACGACGTCTTCTTTTACGCGCGGCGGCAGGCGATCTTCGCGCTTGTCGGCGTGGTCGCGTTGTTCGTCGGCGCCGCGCTGCCGTCGCAATTCCTGAAGAAGCACAGCTACCCGCTGTTGATCACGGCGTTCGTGCTGCTGGTGCTGGTGCTCATCCCGGGAATCGGCCGCGTCGCCGGCGGCGCGAGACGCTGGATCGAGATCGGGCCCATCAGCCTGCAGGCCGGCGAGGTGATGAAGCTGGCGTTGATCGTGTGGCTGGCGCGCTCGTTGTCGGAGAAGGTGCAGAACGGCCACATCAAGACGTTCACGACGGGGGTGCTGCCGCACCTGTTGATGCCGGGCTTCGCGGTGCTGCTGCTGCTCGGCGAGCCTGACTTCGGCACGAGCATGATGCTGCTGCTCGTCACCTTCGTGCTGCTGTTCGTCGCCGGCGCGCGCCTCGGCCTGCTGTTCGCGGCGGTGATGGGTCTGGTGCCAGTGGCGCTGCACCTGATCGCGTCGAGCGACTACCGGATGCGGCGCATGCTCGCGTTCCTCGACCCGTGGTCGCATCGTCAGAACATCGGTTACCAGATCACCGAGAGCCTGATGACGTTCGGCAGCGGCGGCGTCTTCGGCGCCGGCTTCGGCGAGTCGAAGCAGAAGCTGTTCTTCCTGCCGGCGGCGCACACCGACTTCGTCTTCGCCATCGTCGGTGAGGAGCTCGGGTTCATCGGCGTGCTCGCCGTGCTCGGTGCGTTCGCGCTGATCGGCGCGCGCGCGTTGAAGGCGGCCTTGCGGCGCAACGAGCCCTTCGGCTCCTACCTGACCATCGGCCTCGCGGCGCTCCTGCTGGTGCAGATGCTGTTCAACGTGTCCGTGGTGCTCGGCCTCGTACCCACCAAGGGGATCACCCTGCCGTTCGTCAGCTACGGCGGATCGTCGCTGGTGTCGTCGATGTTCATGGCCGGCATCCTCGTGCGGCTGATCGCCGAAGGCGTGCAGACCCACGAAGGCCGTGACCGCGGGAGCACCGGCGTCTCCGCCGGCCGAGGGCTGACGCTGCGTGGAGGTGTCGCGTGAAGCTGGTGATCGCCGGCGGCGGCACGGGCGGCCATCTGTTCCCGGGGATCGCGGTGGCCGAGGCGCTGCGCGAGCTCGACCCGTCGTCTGAGGTGCTTTTCGTCGGCACGGCCAGGGGCATCGAGACCCGCGCGGTACCGAAGGCGGGCTACCGCCTCGAGCTCATCGACGTCGCCGGGTTGAAGGGCATGGGGGCCCTGCACAAGCTGAAGACGCTGGCGCGGCTGCCGCTGTCGCTGGCGCAGTCGCGGCGCGTCCTGCGCGACTTCGGCGCCGACGCCGTGATCGGCGTCGGCGGCTACGCCTCGGGCCCGGTGCTCGTCGCCGCGCGCACCCTCGGCCTGCCGACGGCCATCTGCGAGCAGAACAGCGTCCCGGGCGTCACCAACCGGATGCTCGGCAAGATCGTCGACGCCGTCTACGTGACGTTCCCGGCGTCCCAGTCGTTCTTTCCCGCGCACAAGACACACCTCACCGGCAACCCCGTGCGCGCCAGCTTCCGCGACGCCGCCCGCCGGCCCGCGCCGCCGGTCGAGAAGGGCCTCGTCTTCACGTTCGGCGGCAGCCAGGGCGCGCGGCCCCTGAACGAGAACGTCCCCCTTGCTCTCGGCCTCCTGAAGCAGCGCGGCCACGACGTCCGCGCGCTTCATCAGGCCGGCAAGGACGCTGTCGACGCCGTCCGCGATCGCTACTCCGACGTTTCTGTTTCTGCCGAAGTAACGCCATTCCTCGATGACATGGTGACAGCCTATCGGCGCGCCCATGTGGTGCTCTGCCGGGCCGGGGCGACCAGCTGCGCCGAGCTCACCGCGCTCGGCGTCCCCGCGATCCTCGTGCCGTTCCCGGAGGCCGCCGACGACCACCAGACGAAGAACGCCGACGACCTCGTCGCCCAGGACGCCGCGATCCTGCTGCCGCAGGCCGACCTGACGCCCGCAACGCTGGCCGACGTCCTCGAGAGGCTGCTGGTCGACGACGACCACCGCCGTCGCCTGGCCGACGGCGCGCGCCGGGCGGGCCGGCTCGAGGCCGCCCTCGACGTCGCGCGCGCGGCCCAAACGGGCTTTCGCGCGCCGCACGCGCAGGCTCGTCTGCCCGCCGCGCCGCGAGCCGAGGTGGTGACCCCATGACCTCGCTGTTCCGCGGGCGCGTGCGACGCGTCCACTTCGTGGGCATCGGCGGCATCGGCATGTCGGGGATCGCCGAGGTGCTCGTCGACATGGGCTTCGACGTCCACGGCAGCGACCTGAAGGAGTCCGACACCACGCGCCGCCTCGCCGGCAAGGGCGCCACCATCCGCACGGGCCACCGCGAAGACAACATCGCCGGCGCCGACGTCGTCGTCGTGTCTTCGGCGGTGAAGAGCGACAACCCGGAGGTGGTGCGCGCCCGCGCCCTCGGTGTACCGGTCATTCCGCGGGCCGAGATGCTGGCCGAGCTGATGCGGCTGAAGCACGGGGTCGCCGTCGCAGGCAGCCACGGCAAGACGACAACGACGTCGCTGGTCGCCGCGATCCTGAATGAGGGCGGTCTCGACCCTACGGTGATCATCGGCGGCAAGGTCAACCAGCTCGGCAGCAACGCCCGGGCCGGCCGCGGCGACACGCTGGTGGCCGAGGCCGACGAGAGCGACGGTTCGTTCCTGCGGCTGACACCGACCATCGCCGTGGTGACGAACCTCGACCTCGAGCACGTCGACCACTACAAAGGCGGGCTGCCCGAGCTGCAGGATGCTTTCACAGGCTTCGCCAACAAGGTGCCGTTCTACGGCCTGTGCGTGCTCTGTCTGGACGACGAGAACGTCGTACAGCTGCTGCCGCGTATCGACCGCCGCCACGTCACCTATGGCCGCTCGCGGCAGGCCGACTGGCAGGCGGTGGACGTCGTGCTCGACGGCTTGTCGTCGCGGTTCCGCGTGCGGCACCGCGGCGTCGATCGCGGCGCAGTGCACCTGAACCTGGTGGGCGCCCACAACGTGCTGAACGCGCTGGCCGCGATCGCGGTGGCCGATGAGCTCGGCATCCCGGTGGCGACGGCGGCACAGGCGCTGTCGCAGTTCCAGGGCGTGCAGCGCCGCTTCACCCACCGCGGCGAGCGCGCCGGCGTCCTTGTCGTCGACGACTACGGCCACCACCCGGCCGAGATCAAGGCGACGCTGGCCGCCGCGCGGGCGGCCTACCCCGACCGCCGCGTGCTCGTGCTGTTCCAGCCGCATCGCTACTCGCGCACCGCGGCGCTGAAGGACGACTTCGCCCGCTGCTTCCACGACGCTGACGTCGTCCTCATCGCGCCCGTCTACGCCGCCGGCGAGTCGCCCATCGAAGGCGCCACCGGCGAGGCGGTGGCCGCCGCCGCGCGCGCCCACGGCCACCGCGACGCCCGCGCCGTCACCTCGCTCGACGACGGCGTGGCGCAGCTCGCCGCGATCGCGCGGCCCGGCGATCTCGTGCTTACGCAGGGCGCCGGCGACATCACGCACTGCGGCCCCGCGCTCCTGTCGAGGTTGCCGGGATGACCATCGACGTCGCTGCCGCCCTCGCTTCCCGTGACCTGTCGTGGCGCGACGCTGCGATCGCGGCGCTGTCGGGGATCGCGGTGACCATCGACGCGCCGCTGTCGCGGCGGACGACCTTCGGCATCGGCGGTCCGGCGGACCTGCTCGTACAGGCCGAGCGCGACGACGACGTCGCCCGCGTGTTGGCACTGGCCGCCGCGCGCGACCTGCCGCTGTTCGTACTCGGCGGCGGCTCGAACCTGCTGGTGGACGACACCGGCGTGCGCGGGCTCGTTCTGCTGCTCGGCGGCAGCCTGGCCGAGCTACGGATCGCGGACGACGGCCGGCGCATCGACGTGGGCTGCGGCTGCTCGTTTCCACGTTTGACAAAGACCTGCATCGAGCTCGGCTGGCCGGGCGCGGTGGGCTGGATCGGCACGCCGGGTCAGGTGGGCGGCGCGCTCTTGATGAACGCCGGCTCGAAGCAGGGCGAGTTGGGCGACGTGGTCGACACTGTCGTCGTCGCTGAGCAGGGCGCGGTGCGCTCGCTGGATCGGGCTGCCTGCGCGTTTTCCTACCGATCGAGCGTCTTCCAGCGCGGGCGGCCTTTGTCCGAAGGTTCGGACAATTCCGCAGATCCAGAAGCGAACAGGTTCGTCTTGACTCGGGCGATCCTCAAGTGCGACAACGCGTCAACAAATTTTTCGGGTGAGCTCGCAGCGACGGCGAACGAGCTCCTCGAGCGGCGGCACCGGACGCAGCCCAAGCTCCGGAGCGCCGGGTCGCTGTTCAAGAACCCGCCGGGTGACTTCGCGGGTCGTCTCATCCAGGCCGCAGGCTTGAAGGGGTATTCGGTGGGTCGAGCGCAGGTCAGCCCGGTGCACGCGAACTTCGTCGTGAACCTCGGCGGCGCCACCGCCTCCGACGTCGTCGCCTTAGCCGACCACGTTCGCGGCGTGGTGGCCGACCGCTTCGGCGTGACCCTCGAGTGGGAGGTCCGCCGCGTCGGCGGCGATCCGCGGGGGTCGCGATGAACAGCGCTGCTGCTCGCGAGCACACGCCGTCCAAGATCCCGGCCCAGCGGGCGCGCACGTCCCCGCGCTTCGCCCTGCCTGGCGCGCTGACGCGCGACGTCCGCTGGACTCCGCTGCGGATCGCCAAGGCCGTCGCGCTGCTCGCTGTCGGCGTGGGCTCCGCCATGGGCGTCGTGCAGGTGCGCGCGTTCGTCGAGCGCTCCCCCGATCTGGCGATCCACGACATCGTCGTCACCGGGCTGCACGCCGACGACCCGCGCGCCGCCGAGGTGCTCGCCTACGCCGCCGTCGAGCAGGGCACGCCCCTGTTCGCCGTCGACCCCGACGTCGTCGCTGCGCGGGTGACGCGCCACCCCTATGTCGCGACAGCGACGGTGACCCGCACCGCCCTTGACCGCGTGGAGATCGCTGTGGTCGAGCGGACGCCGGTGGCATCCCTGCGGCTCAGCGACGGCGTGTTCCTTGTCGACGAAGACGGGGTGCTGATGAAGCGGGCTCGTCCCGGCGATGCGGTCGACGCGCCGCTGCTGTCGCTGCTGCCCGCCAAGCCCGCCGTGGTCGAGCCCGATGCGGCGGCGTTGACGACGACCACGCCGGCGACCTTGCCGCCGCGTCTGATCGAAGCGCTGCAGGTCATCCGCGCCGCCGAAGCCGTCGGGCTCAGCGACCGGGTCAGCGAGGTGATCGAGCTGCCGACCGTCGGCTTCGAGCTGATGCTCGAAGACGGTGCGCGCGCCCGCCTCGGCAACGATCTCTTCGAGACGAAGCTGCGTCGCCTACTGGCGACGGAAGAGAAGCTGCGCGCCCAGGGGCGCCGCTTCAGCTTCATGTACCTCGACGACGCGCGGCATCCCGAGAGGGTTGCCGTGCGTCTCCGGCCGGCGACGGAGACGACGCGGGCCGGTGGCTGAAGACGACCTGCGAGAGCAGGTCAACTCGGGTCCGGCGAGAGCCGGGCCGGGAGGCTTGGATGGTCAAAAAAAGTGCGACCCGACGCGAGAGCCTGATCGTGGGTCTCGACATCGGGACGAACAAGATCTGTGCGATCGTCGGTGAGATCACCCCCGAAGGGCTGATCGACATCGTCGGCATCGGCACCGCTCCGTCTCGCGGCCTGCGCAAGGGGGTGGTCATCAACATCGAGGCGACGGTCGCCGGAATCAAGAAAGCGGTCGAAGAGGCCGAGCTGATGGCGGGCTGCCAGATCGGCTCCGTCTATGCCGGGATCGCTGGTGGGCACATCCGCGGGTTCAACAGCCACGGCATCGTGGCGGTGAAGGACCGCGAGATCAGCGAGCAGGACGTCGAGCGGGTCATCGACGCCGCCAAGGCCGTGGCGATCCCTGTCGACCGCGAGGTCATCCACATCCTGCCGCAGGAATTCGTCATCGACGATCAGGACGGCATCAAGGAGCCGCTCGGCATGGCCGGCGTGCGCCTCGAGGCCAAGGTCCACATCGTCACCGCGAACGTCGCCAGCGCGCAGAACATCGTGAAGTGCGCGCAGCGCTGCGCGCTCAACGTCTCCGACATCGTGCTCGAGCAGCTCGCGTCATCGCTGGCGGTGCTGGCCGAGGACGAGAAGGAGTTGGGCGTCGCGCTCGTCGACATCGGCGGCGGCACCACCGACATCGCCATCTTCCACGGCGGCGCAATCCAGCACACCAGCGTCGTCGCCATCGGCGGCCAGCACATGACCAACGACATCGCCGTCGGCCTGCGCACGCCGCAGGAAGAGGCCGAGGCCGTCAAGAAGCGCTGGGGCTGCGCGTCGTCGAAACTCATCAAGCCCCAGGAGATGATCGAGGTCCCGGGCATCGGTGGGCGTCGCAACCGCGAGCTGCCACGGCAGCTGCTCGGCGACATCCTCGAGCCGCGCGTCATCGAGATCTTCGAGCTGGTGCAGCGCGAGATCGAGAAGATGAAGCTGACCGAGCTGCTGGCCTCGGGCGTCGTCCTGACCGGTGGCAGCACCCTGCTGCCGGGCATGGCCGAGATCGCCGAGGAGGTCATCGGTCTGCCAGTGCGCATCGGCGTCCCGCAGCACGTCGGCGGCCTCGTCGACGTCGTCAAGAGCCCCGTCTACTCCACCGCCGTCGGGCTCCTGCTCTATGGCGCGCAGCAACGGCAGAACAGCCGCGAGCACTTCCGGGCGCGCGACGAGAACATCTATACGAAAGTGAGAAAGCGCATGAGCGCTTGGCTTGAAGACGTCTTGTGATCGGAGACGTCATCCGATCAGCAGTCTAAAACGGCAGAAGAATTCGTCTTCCTTCATCTACTCACAGCAAAAAAATCGAAGAGGTTAAACCCATGATCGAGCTCGAGGACAACGGATCGCAGGGCCCCCGCATCAAGGTCGTCGGCGTCGGCGGCGGAGGCGGCAACGCCATCAACAACATGATCGACCGCGGCATCGCCGGCGTCGAGTTCCTGGTCGCCAACACCGACGTGCAGGCGCTCGACGTCAACAAGGCGCCGGCGCGGCTGCAGCTCGGCAAGGGCAGCACCAAGGGCCTCGGCGCCGGTGCGAAGCCCGAGGTGGGCGCGGGCGCGGCGAAGGAGTCCATCGATCGCATCGAAGAGCTGCTCGGCGGCTCGGACATGGTGTTCGTCGCTGCGGGCATGGGCGGCGGCACGGGCACGGGCGCAGCGCCGATCATCGCCGACGTGGCGCGTCGGCAGGGGGCGCTGACGGTGGGTGTGGTGACGCGGCCGTTCGGCTTCGAGGGCGCGCGCCGGAAGAAGCAGTCCGAGCGCGGCATCGAGGCGCTGAAGGGCGCCGTCGACACGTTGATCATCGTTCCCAATGACCGCTTGTTGGCGATGTGCGACAAGAACACCTCGATGATAGACGCCTTCAAGATGGCGGATCAGGTGTTGTTCAATGCCGTCAAGGGTATCTCGGACATCATCACCCAGCAGGGCGTCATCAACGTCGACTTCGCCGACGCCGTGGCGGTCATGTCGTCGCAGGGCCTCGCGCTCATGGGCATCGGTCGCGGCTCGGGCGACAAGCGCGCCCTCGATGCCGTACAGAGCGCCATCTCGAGCCCGCTGCTCGACGACATCTCCATCGATGGCGCGACGGGAATCCTCGTCAACGTCACCGGCGGTCCGTCGCTGACGCTCCACGAGGTCAACGAGGCCATCGCGCTCATCACCGACGCCGCCCACGAGGACGCCAACATCATCTTCGGCTACGTCGTCGACGAGGCGATGGGCGACGACGTCGCCATCACCGTGATCGCCACCGGCTTCGAGCGCCACAAGCGCGCCGAGGAGCCGCACGCCTACGGGCAGGCCGCCGGGCTCGACGGACAGGCGCCGCAGGCGGCCCAGCAGCGCATCGACGCCGACGTGCCGACGTACATCCGCAACGGCTGGAAGCAGGGCAAGCACATGTCGCCGGCGGCCGAGGCGCCGCAGCACGAGCGTCCCCCCGTCGTCGCGCCCGCCGCGCTGCACGCGCCGCCGCCGCCACCGTCGTCGCTACAGAGCCCTGCGGCGGCGGGCCCGGCCGGTGCGTTCGCGGGCGCAGCCCGCCATCAGGCCGCCTACGCGCCGAACTCCGTCGTCGACGAGGACGAATACGACGTCCCAGGCGGCTCTGGCCCGTCGGCGCCCGTCGCCCTTTCCGTGCCCGTGATGGACACAGCCGCGTTCCAGCCGCCGGTGACGAACTCGCGGCGGCCGGTCGTGTCGATGCTGCCCCCGGTCGAAGAAGAGTCGAGGGCGACGCTCAGCGTGCCGCGCGGCCGTGACGCCCGCGCCTCCGTGGTCACCCGGCGGGCCGCAGACGTCCACACCGACACGGTGCTCGCGGACCAAGAGGAGTACGACATCCCGGCCTTCCTGCGCCGCGGACCGTGATCCGCTGAACGCGCGGCACGAGCGCTGACGAGGCCCGCCATCGGCGGGCCTCGTCGTTTAGGGCCCGCGCCCCGGGCGGTCGGCGGCGCCCTTGCTACATAACCACATACCGAGGTATCAGATCCGCGGCGCAGATCCCCATCCGGACGCCATTTCCCCGCCGTCTCTGCACAACAGCGGGCCGCTGAACGAACGTACAGGTGAGGGCAGCGACGGACGCGAGCCCCGGGAATGGTGGTCTCATGGAAACTGGTTCCTATATCTTGTGTGAGCCGCGACCCGCTCCCCTGCTCATCCGTTTCGGTCGGTCGCCTGGAGCCGCCGTGGAATTCGTTGTCGAACCGTTGCCTGCTGCGGCCCTCGTTCGTCCCGAGCACGAGCGGCACGCGCTGTACGTGCGCTTGACGGCGCCACGAGCCGCGACTTCGCGCCTGGTCGCGGTGCTGCCCGAGGCCGGCGCGACGGTGCGCGCCACCATCGAGGCCGCCCTCGAGCAGAACGAGCCCGTCCGTCGGACCGTGATCGTCGGCGTCGACGCAGCCTTCGTCGCCCACGCCGCGCATCGCGAGCTGGCCCTTGCTGCGTTCGTCGACGTCGTCCGCGCCCTCACCGACGCGGGCGTGCCCTTCCTGTGGCGCACCCGCGCGGGCATCGAGCCCGGCGGCCTGCCGCCGGCGCTGGCCCACGCCCTGGTCGTCGCCGGGCGCCTGTGCACCGTCGAGCTCGGCATCGCGACCGTCGACGACGACGAAGCCTGCGCGCTCGAGGGCGAACGCGCGACATCGGCGCGGTCGCGCCTGCAGCTGGCGAGCGCGCTGTCGGCCCGTGGTGTCCTCGTGCGCGCGCTGTTGGACCCGCTGGTGCCGATGCTGACCGACCAGCAGGCGGCGCTCGACGACCTCGTCGCCGCCCTCGCCCGCGCCGGCGTCCGCAAGCTCGGCGCCCGCTACATCACCCTGACTCGCGAGCGCGCGCGCATGATCGCCGCCCGCCTCGCCGGCATGCAGCGCGCGCTGCTGCAGGGCGTGTTCGCCGACGAACCGTGGCGCCAGCCGGGCGGACGCGACGTCGACAGTTCGGGCCCGCGCGAGCTACACAAGCGCATCCCGGCCGCCCTGCGGCGCGGGGGCCACGAGCGCCTGATCGCCTTGGGTGCCCGCCACGGGGTGGTCGTCGAGATCCTCGACCCCGTCGACGCCGCCGAGTTCGCACGCAGCGCGGCGACGGCGCCCTCGGTCCCGCCCGCGGCGAAGCC